>JASJDE010000096.1 GCA_030065195.1 Erythrobacter sp.
CCCAACCGCAACCGCGTCGATGGCGCAGGTGGATGGCCGCGCTGGCCCCGAATTCTCGAAATTGTTCGCAACTTATCAGCGGATCAAGGCGAGCTATGTCGAACAGGTCGCTCCCGTCAAGATAGCCCGAATGCGGATCGAGCGCTGCCAGCATTCCGTCGATCGCACCGCGCACTAGAACGTCGTCGTCGACCTGTTCGACATAGCTCGCCTTGATCCGCTGATAAGTTGCGAACAATTTCGAGAATTCGGGGCCAGCGCGGCCATCCACCTGCGCCATCGACGCGGTTGCGGTTGGGATCAGGGCGACCGCCGTGACGAGCGCTGCACTCTGCAGCAAAGCAGCAATTTTCATGGGACCGAGAGGCTCCTTTCGACTCGGTGGATATAGGTTTGCGCAACTGAACGCCAGATTATTAGCGCGAAAGGCGTCAAGAGCGTCCCACGCAGGGGCAGGACGCAGTGCGAAATCTAACGGAAAGCCGACTAGCCCAGGAAGCTGAGCGGATTGACCGGCTCGCCGCCGCTGCGCAATTCCAACGTGATTGCAGGACCTTGCTGTGCTGCTGTTCCGATCGGGCTGCCTCCGATCAATTGGTCGCCAACTTCGACATTTGCACGATCAAGCCCCGTGACCAAACTGGTCCAGCCGTCGGCATGCTCGATGATCACGATCCTGCCGAACCCGCGATAGGGGCCGGAAAATGCAACCCGGCCGCTCGCCGGGGCAACGACTTGTGCGCCGGGTGCCGGCGCCAGGGAAATCCCGGTGCTCCGCAGCCCGCTATCCCGCAACTCACCGAAACCGGCGATCGTGCGGCCTTGAACCGGAAGCTGGAGATCGGATGGCGGCGGCGTATCCGTCGGGCGGGTGGAAGACCGGGTATCCGCTGCGGCTTCATCCGGCGCGGCTTCCGGATCGGCCGCGCGTGGCTCAGGCATGGAAAGTCCGGCAGGGCGTATCGCGGGTCCAGGCAAGGCCGCCAGTTCGCGCCTAAGACTCGCCGCCCGGTCGAGCTCCTCGATCAATCCGTCGAGATCCCGCACTTCTTCTGCCAAGGCCAGAGCGCGTTCGGCTTCGCGCGAGGAGCTGTCGCGAGCGTCACTCGACGCGAGGCGTTGGCGGGTCTCCAACTCGGTAAGATCAGCACGTTTGGCCCGAAGCTCCATTTCGCTGTCGCGCAGCGCGACGAGAGCCTGCTGCGCCTGTCGCTCGAGCTCCCGCCCACGATCCAGTTCTTCGCGCAAGGCCGCGGTGCGCAGGCGGATTTCGGGCACTGCGCTGTCGAGCACGGCCCGCACATAGACCAGGTCCTTGAGCGAGCCGGGCTGGAGGGCGGACAAGGCCAACGGGCGACGCGCCGTAGTCTGCAGCGCGCTGGTCAGGCGAACGAGCGGCTGTTGTCGTTCGGCGAGGCGGGTCGAAAGGGCGCTCCGCTCGGTCCTCGCCAGCGAAAACCGTGCGCGTGCGGCCACAATATCGGCTTCGGCGCGCTGGATCCGTGCGGCGATAGCGGCGGCCTCGCGCGCGGTCCTTTCGGCGGCTTCGGTCGCCTGGTCGGCCTGGCGAGCCAGCCGTTCCGCGCGGGCATTGGCGCGTTGGCTTTCGCGGGTCGCACGCTGCAACTCGGCTTGCGCTTCGTCTGGCTCCATCAGTCCGACATCGCGTTGCGCGACGCCGGGAGGCACTGCCAGCATCAGCGCCGCCGCTATGGCAACGCCGGTCGCTCCGATGCAAAGCGCGGATCGTTTCATGGGCCTATCCTGCCCGATGATAGGGGTGTCCGGCAAGAATGCAGGTGGCACGATAGAGTTGTTCCATCAGCATCGCCCGGGCGAGCAGATGCGGCCATGTGGCAGGGCCAAATGCGAGCAGCTGGTCGGCGGCCGCGCGTTCGTCCTCCGAATGGCCATCGGCCGCGCCGAGAATGAACCGGGCCTCGCGTATCCCGTCGTCGCGCCAAAGTCCCAGCAACGCGGCAAAGTCTTCGGACGACATCGCCTTCCCGCGCTCGTCGAGGAGGACGGTTTTGAATGGGCTTTGCGGTTCGGAAATTTTCCCGCCCGATTCCGGCAGTTCGGTGAGCTTCACAGGCCAGGTCAGTCGCTTCTCGTAGCGGGCAACCAGTTCGGCCTCCGGCGAGCGGGCGATCTTTCCGCGAGCGATGACGTGAAGGAGAATGCGGAATACCCAAGGCCTGGAACCGAACGGTCCGCTCGCGGGCCGCTAGACCGACAGGCCGCCCGCAGCGATGCGGCCTTCAGGCCGCGTGAGCGAGGACGCCGCAGCGCAGAAGCGCTGCGAAAAACTACGACGCTTTCACTTCTCCGCCTTCAAACGACCACATGCGTTCGAGATTGTAGAAGCTGCGAACTTCTGGGCGGAACAGGTGGACGACCACGTCGCCGGCATCGATCAGCACCCAATCGGCGGCGGGCAGGCCTTCGATCCGGACCGGTCCAAATCCGGCCTGCTTCACCTTCTCGGCGAGTTTCTGCGCCATCGACGCCACTTGACGGGTCGAGCGACCGCTGGCGATCACCATGTGATCGGCAATCGAACTCTTCCCTTCGAGCGGGATCGAAACGACTTCCTGCGCCTGATCGTCGTCGAGCTGGCGGAGCACCAGTTCATGCAGATCGTCGGCGGGCATGTCAGCAGCCATCAGGGCCGCATTGGTTGATGCGCCGGACGTATCCGACGCGGCTTGCGCCTGTGTCATAGGCAAACAATGGTCTCCAGATTGCGGGGCAGTCGGAATGAAAACACAAAACGCAGTCCAGGCGCCTCATGCGTCCTCCCTTGATCGAATCTGACGGAATGTCAGTCGGTCGCGCACCGTGGCATCACGATACTGGTCGGCCCAATCGGCACGTTCACGGCGAATGGCCGTGGCCGATCTTGGGTCCGGATCGAAACGCATGAACACCAGTGCCGGTGCGCTCCATTGCCCCCGTTTCCGAAAACTGGCCGCAGACACCCGATGGCGCCTGAACCAGGCCATGGCGGGGCTCGTCATGGCTTCTTCGTTATAGCCGGGCCGGGCAATGACTGCAATCGGCATTGTCCGGGCGATCGTCCGCCAGTGTTTCCAACGGTGAAACTGGGCAAGATTGTCCGACCCCATGAGCCACACAAATTCGCGCTTGGGATAGCGTTGCTGGAGCGCCCGCAGGGTGTCCACCGTATACCGGGTTCGGAGTTGCCGCTCGATTGCAGTCGGCAATATCCGGGCGCGGCGCGCGTGCATCTCTGCCGATTTCAGGCGCGCGGTAAGAGGCGCCATTCCTTTCCGGGGCTTTAAGGGATTGCCCGGAGAGACGAGCCACCAGGCTTGATCGAGGCCGAGGGACTGGATCGCGAATTGCGTGATCCGGCGATGGCCGCCATGCGCGGGATTGAAGCTGCCGCCCAGAATCCCGGTACGTTGGCTCGAATATCTCAAATCGAAACGGCTTTCCTTTGACCGCCTGAAATACGGCTTCCCCGGTGCCTTAGCAGCGCGAATCTTCGCTGTCAGTGCCAACGAATCACGCCGAAATCGCCCTGTCGCGTTCGTACAATTTTTACCATATCCGCCCCGTAGTGGGGCACATTGCTGCAATGTGAACGTTTCACCGTGATTCCGCATCGGCTCGGCGAGAGTGTTAACAAAGCGATTCGACCAAGGGGATTTGGGTTGGTAGCCACCCGCCCCTCAAGGAACAAAACACAACGGGGCCGCCTTGTCAGATAATACCAGCACACGACCGTGGCTTGAGCGCGTGCGCGATTGGTTTCCCGATCGCGAGTTTTTTATGCGCTCACAAGGTCAGGTTCGCTTCATCAAGATTTCTTCCCGAGTGCAAATGACGGGTGCCGCTTGCGTCGTCGCTCTCGCGGTCGGTTGGGCCGGGTCCATGGGTGTCATGGCGTGGAGCCAGTACCAGGCCGAAGCCGAGCTTGCTTCTTTCGAGCATGACAAGGCCAAGGTTGCTTCGGCGCAGGAACGGATCGACGCCTACGGTAACGATCTCGAACGCGTGATCGATGAGCTCGACGGACGCCAACAGTTTCTCGATGCGATGCTGCCGATGCTGCCGGAGGAGATCCGCGACGCCGGTGTGAACGTTACCGATTCGACCAAGGAAACCGAAGAGACGGTCGACAAGGTTGGCGCATTGATCCCGCAAGCACGCGGCCTCGCCGAGGTCGAAGCGCGCCAGCTCGCTTTTGTCGAGCGCATTACGCGCTACGCCGACTACCGCGCGAAGATGGCCGAAGAGGCGATGCGGAAGCTCGATCTCGACCCGCGCGCCATGACCAGGAACTCACAGCAGGGTATCGGTGGTCCGCTGGAGCTGCTTGAAACCTCCCACGGCGAAGTCGATCCGCGGTTCGAACGCCTCGGCCTCAGCCTTGCCCGGATGGCCGCTTTGGAACGCGCGCTCGAAGGCATCCCTCAGGTCGTCCCGGCCGGTCAGGCCATTTCTTCCGGCTTCGGTTATCGTCGCGATCCGTTCACCGGCGGAGGCGCGATGCACAACGGCATCGATTTCAAAGGTCCGGTCGGATCGCCGATCTACGCCGCAGCCAAGGGCGTCGTCAGCTTTGCCGGCTGGAAATCCGGCTACGGGAAGACCGTCGAAATCGAACATGGCAACGGCATGATGACCCGCTATGCACACATGTCCCGCGTGGGTGCGACCGTCGGGCAGTCTGTGGCCGCCGGCACGACCATCGGGGGCATAGGCAGTACCGGTCGCTCCACAGGTCCACACCTGCACTTCGAAGTGCGTATCAATGATCGCCCGGTAAATCCGCGCAAGTTCCTGGAGATCGCTCCAAATGTTCTCAAAGAAATCCGCGGAGCCGGAACGGCCCGCACCCCCGCAACGACCGCAGAGTAAGAAACCTATGGCCAGTGGCTCGAATTCGACTTTTTCCGTGATCGGCTCGGACGTAAAGATCAAAGGCGACATCAGCGCATCCGCCGATTTGCATGTCGACGGCACGATTGAAGGCGACATCAAATGTTCATCGCTCGTGCAGGGTGAGAGCAGCCAGATAATGGGCGGGGTTATGGCGGAGACCGCCCGCTTTTCGGGACGCGTCAACGGATCGATCACGGCGCGCGAGCTGGTGATCCTGAAGACCGCCGAGATTCAGGGCGACGTCCATTATGACGCCCTGACGATCGAGCAGGGCGCGCAGGTTGACGGTCGGTTTGCGCCGAATTCGCAGCGGCAGTCGGCCAAGGCAGCAGCAAAGCCTGCCGAGCCGGTAGAAAAGCCCAAGGCAGAGCAGCCGGACCAGGCACAGCTGAAGATCGCGACCTAGCGGAAGACGGCCTCCACAGGTCGTCACGGCAGTTGGGCTCGCTTTCTTGCTGGACGACCTCAGAGCACTTCGGCGCGCAGGGCCTTGCGATCAAGCTTGCCGATGATGGTCTTCGGCAGTTCCTGGCGGATCACCACTTCATCGACGCGCTCGTGTTTACCGATCTTGCCATTCAGCCAGTCGCGCAGCTCGACGTCTGATTCCGTGGCTCCGTCTTCCAGTGTGACATAGGCACGCGGCACCTCGCCCTTGTAGTCGTCGGGCACGCCGATCACGAGCGCTTCCTTTACCGCATCGTGTTCGAGGATGACGTCCTCGACGACGCTCGGAAACACTTTGAAGCCGCCGACGGCAATCATGTCCTTTATGCGGTCGACAATCGACAGGAAGCCGTCTTCGTCGATCACGGCAACATCGCCGGTGCGCAGATATCTCTTGCCATCGCGCTCGACGAAAGCGTCGGCTGCGGCTTCCGGACGGTTCCAGTAGCCCCGCATGACCTGCGGTCCGTGGATTGCCAATTCGCCTGGTTCGCCATCCGCTGCAAGCTTGGTAGGGTCCTCCTTATCCAGCAGGATCACTTCAGTGCCCGCGACGACTTGCCCGATCGTACCGCGCTTGCGAGCGCCGACATAGGGATTGACGGAAACCACCCCGGCGCTTTCCGTTAAGCCGTAGCCCTCCACGAGGCGAATGCCGGTAGTCGCTTCGAACCTTTCATGCACCGGGCCGGGCATCGGAGCCCCTCCAGAAATGCAGACTTTGAGCGAACTGAGATCGGTCTTGGCCAAATCCGGGTGATCGAGCAATGCCTGGAACATCGTCGGTACACCGGGGAAACCGGTTGCGCGATATTTCTCGATGGTCTGCAAGACCTGCTTGGCCTCGAAACGCGGCACCATCGCAATCGCAGCGCCAGCCGCAACGGCGTGGTTGAGCAGGCTGGTGTTGGCGAACACGTGAAAGAATGGCAGCGCGCCCATCATCACTTCCGCGCGTGGATTGTCGAACGGATTGATCGCGGCCACCTGCTGCGCGTTGATGACCAGTTGGCTGTGGCCGAGCATCGCACCCTTGGGCCTGCCAGTCGTGCCGCCGGTGTATTGCAGGAGCGCCAGATCCTTGGCCGGATCGATCGAAGCCTGTGGCTTCGTCTTCCCGGATTCCCAGTCCGTCCAGTCCCATTCGCCGAGCATGTCGGCCCAGCCGCGGATTTCGGTGCCGAAGGCGACATCGGCAATCTGGCCGCGTTTCAGCAACTTGAGCGCCGCCCCCTTATACCATGGCAGCATTCCCGCGAGCGAGCCGACCACCAGGCGTTCGAGATTTGATGCGGCGAGCACATTGGCGGCGGTGTCGTAAAGCTCCGGGACGTCGAGCGTCACCAGGGCGCGCGTCCCGCTGTCGCCAACCTGCCATGCGAGCTCTTCGACCGAGTAGAGCGGTGAGAAATTGACCACGATGGCACCCGCCATCATCGCCCCGTAATAGGCCGAAGCGTAGATCGGCACATTCGGCAGGAACAGGCCGACGCGATCGCCCTTCTTGATTCCCATCTCCTGCAGTCCGACTGCAAAGCGCTGCGCTTCGGTGAAGATTTCGCGATACGAATAGGTGCGACCAAGGAAATGCAGGAATGGCGCAGAAGGATCGTGCCGAACGGCGCGCTCGAACAGTTCCGGCAGCGATATGCAGTCGAACCGAGTATCCCAAGGGGTCGGGTGATGGTACGTGGCGTTATTGACATTCATGTCAGTAACCATGGCCGAACACCACTCCCATCACAAGCGCAAGACGCGCCCGTGATGGGGGATTTCGCGAAATTTTGCACGACCTATTCGGAGCAGTTCCCGTAAGGAGTGCCGCGCCGCAAAGGAGTGTCCGCGAAAGCGCTTACTCGGAGGGCGTCTCGCCTTCGGTGGCCAATGGATCGGGGGCTTCAGCAGCCTCTTCGCCGGCCTCTTCGGCTGCACGCTTTGCGGCGAGCCAGGCTTCGGCTTCGGCTTCCTGGGCCGCCTCGGCAGCAGCCTTGGCGTTGGCTTCGCGCTCCGCCTGCAACTCTTCGATCAGCTTGTCCTTTTCGGATCGGGAATCGACGTCGACAGCCACCGCCTCCTCCTCGATCCCCGCGCGTTTCGCCGCCTTGGCGACCACCGCATCGAGCTCGCGCTGCGAGCACAGTCCCAGAGTCACCGGATCCTTGGGCTGGATGTTCTGGATGTTCCAGTGGGTCCGTTCACGGATCGCGCCGATCGTGTTGCGCGTGGTGCCGATCAGCTTGGAAATCTGCGCATCGGAGACTTCCGGGTGGTTTCGCAAAATCCAGGCGATGCCGTCTGGCTTGTCCTGACGCTTCGAGACCGGCGTGTAACGTGGACCCTTGGTGCGCGTCACTTCGACTGGGGCCTTGTGCATCTTGAGCGAATAAGCAGGGTCGGACTGACCCTTTTCAATCTCTTCGAGAGTCAATTCGCCGGCATGGACAGGGTCGCGACCCGTGTATTTGCTGCCCGCGAGATCGTCGGCCATCGCCTGTACTTCGAGAATGTGCAAGCCGCAGAATTCGGCGATCTGCTCGAACGAAAGGCCCGTATGATCGACCAGCCACGTGGCGGTCGCATGTGGCATCAGTGGGGTGGGCTGGCTCTTGGCCATTGGGAAACTCCAGCTAAAAATAGAAGGGCCGCCCCTTTCGGAGCGGCCGTTGCGAGAAGCTAGATAGGCGAATGCAGGGCAAACAGCAAGAAAAAGGGGTCGCGCGTTACGCGCCCCGCTTAATGCGCTGGCGCCGCCTGCAACGACACGCATTCCTGCTCTTCCAGAGCGACGAGTCCCGTGAGGAATTGCTCGGTCGCCGCTTCCCAGCTGTAGCTCGCGGCAAACGCAGCACAATCGGCGGAGTCGCAATAGCGGGCAGCGTCGATCGCGCGGGCAATGTCTTCCGACATCGCGCCGACATTGCTCTTCAAGATGTCGAGCGGCCCAGACACCGGATAAGCGGCCACTGGAGTTCCGCAAGCCAGTGCTTCGATCATAACCAGGCCGAACGTGTCGGTCTTGCTCGGAAACACGAACACGTCCGCCCCGGCGTAGCATCCGGCGAGATCGGTCCCGGTGCGCTTCCCAAGGAAAAGGGCGTTCGGGAATTTCGATTCGAGAGAAGTCCGCGCCGGCCCGTCACCGACCACCACCTTGGCACCCGGATAATCGCAAGACAGGAAGGCCTCGATGTTCTTCTCGATCGCCACTCGCCCGACATAGAGAAGGATAGGCCCTTCGAGATCGGCATATTCGGACGGTGGAGGAGCGTCGGGGGAGAAGCAGGAGAGGTCGACCCCCCGGCTCCAGTGATGGAGCTTCGTCAGCCCATGTTCGCGCAGCTGCTTTCGGATCGTCTCAGTGGCGACCATGATCCGCTGCGCGGGCCGGTGAAACCAGCGGATATACGGCCAGAAAATGTTCGGCGAAAGACCGGTCCGACGCGCAATGTAGTCGGGGAACTGGGTGTGATAGGCGGTTGTGAACGGCACGTTGCGCCCCAGGCAATAGCGCCGCGCTGCAAATCCCAGCGGGCCTTCGGTGGCGATATGCACGGCATCGGGTGCCGTCTTCGCCAGTTCCCGGCCGACGGCGCCGGGCCAAGTCAACGCCAACCGGATTTCGGGATAGGTTGGTGCCGGAAACGAATGGTATTTCTCCGGCGAAACAACGGTGACCTTGTGGCCACGGTCACGCAGCACATCGCAGGTAGTCGCGAGGGTGCGCACCACGCCATTGACCTGGGGGTGCCAGGCATCCGTCACTATCGCGATCGATAGCGGTAATGCGCTGGGATCAATTCCGTTCACACGCTGGAGGTCGGCATGGACGCGGCGTAATTGGTTCATGCGGCTTCCATAGCACGCATTGGCGGCTGTTGTTGAGCAGCGGCCCGATCTTCGCGGCGCCCCATCTCTTCGGGCCAGTTGAGGATTTCCATACTGCCATCGAGATGCTCGACCAGCGCGTTGCAGCCTTCAACCCAGTCGCCATCGTTCCAGTATTCCACCGACTTGCCGCCAAATTCGAACTCGCGAAACTCGGCTGTGTGGATGTGCCCGCAGACGACGCCGTCGACGCCGCGTTCGCCTGCCGACTTGGCGACGACTTCCTCATACTTGGAAATGAACTGGACTGCGTTTTTGACCTTGTGCTTGGCGGCCTTCGACAGCGACCAATAAGGCTTGCCCATCGCCTTGCGAAAGGCGTTTACCAGCACGTTGAGCTTCATGACGCTGATGTATGCCCAGTCTCCGACAAAGGCGAGCCACCGCTGGGATAGCATCACCGCGTCGAATTCATCGCCGTGCAGGACCATCAATCGCCGCCCGTCCGCGGTATCGTGAAAGGCCGCCCGGCGGATTTCGACGCCACCGAAGTTCAGGCCAGTGAACTGGCGAAACATCTCGTCATGATTGCCTGGAATATAAACGATCTTCGTGCCGCGTTTGGCCCGTTTCATGATCCGCCAGACCACATCGTTGTGCGACGCCGGCCAGTAGAATTTCTTCTTCAAGCGCCAGCCATCGATAATGTCCCCGACCAAGTACATCACGTCGCTGTCGGTGTGGTCGAGGAAATCGATCAGCATCTCGGCGTTGCAGCCCTTGGTTCCGAGATGGACGTCGCTGATCCAGATCGTGCGATACCTGCGCCTTTCTGGCCCGCCCTTTTCGGGGGATTCCGGCTCCGGGATCCTGGGTTCGGAAAGCGGCAGGTTGGCGACATTGCCGAGCAGGCCGCCTTCGTTCGGATCATCTGAATCGGGGCGGCCGGAAAGCATAAAGTCGGTCATGGAGAATTCCTGGACTTTGCGTTTTGCTCCCGCGAGCCAATGGCAGAGGATTGTTACAGACGATTCACAGCCGGATGACGGTTTTGCGAAAATCCGCAGCTGTGTGACACCTGCGTTTCGCCGCATTGCCGCGAGGTCGATCGGCGAACGAGCACTCAGTTCATCGCGATGAAGCCAGGGAGTTGCGGAATTCGTCCGATCCACTTCCGCACCGCAGGATACTTCGCCAGATTGAATCCACCGTCATCGGCGACATGCGTGTAGGCGAACAGCGCGATATCCGCGAGCGACGCCGCCGAGCCGGCAAACCACTCACGTTCTTCGAGATGGTCTTCCATCGTGGCCAGGGCATCGTAGCCGGCAAGCCTCTTCGCACCCAGCTGCCCTCGCTGGTCGTCGTTGAGATTGTCGAGGCCCACGAACCTGGTCCAAAACCGCAGCGTGGCTATGTTGGGCTCGTGACTGTATTGCTCGAAGAACATCCAGCGTAGCATTTGCGCGCGCTCGAAGGCATCTCCCGGTATAAGATGCGAGCCTTCGGCGAGATACCAGCAGGCTGCATTGCTTTCCGGCAGGAACCGATCGCCGACCTGCAACACCGGAATGCGCCCATGCGCATTTACCCGGCCCAAGAATTCCGGCGACCGCGTTTCATCTTTTAGGATATCGTATTGGCGCGTTCCGAGCTCCATTCCGAGCAGCGCTGCCGTCAGCTTGATCTTGTAGCAATTGCCGCTTCGAGGATCCTCATGGAGGAGAAGGGCTTCACTCACCGCCGACCTCTAGCACGATCTTTCCGATGTGCTCTCCGGCTTCCATCCGCGCGTGGGCGGCCGCCGCTTCGGCGAGCGCAAACGTCTCGTCCATGATCGGCGCGAGTTCGCCGGTCGTGAACAACGGCCAGGCGTTTTGCGTGATCTCATCAGCCAGCGCCGCCTTGAACGCGTCCGAGCGCGGCCGCAGAGTGGAACCGGTTAGTGTAAGGCGGCGCATCATAACCATCGGCATGAACAATTCCGCCTTCGCGCCGCCCAGCACCGCGATGGTCACATGGCGCCCATCTTCGGCAAGGCATTGGAGATTGCGCGGTACATAGTCGCCGGAAACCATGTCGAGCACAACGTTCACGCCCTCGCCGCCGGTATGCTCCTTCACCGCTTCGACGAAATCCCGTTCCTTGTAGTTGATCGCCAGGTCCGCACCGATCCTGCACGCCGCTTCGCATTTGGCTTCATCGCCGCACGTCACGATCGCTTCGATGTCGAAGGCTTTGGCCAGCATGATTGCCATGGTGCCAATCCCACTGGTCCCGCCGTGCACAAGCAAGCGCTCGCCATCGCGCGCCATTCCCCGTTCGAAGACGTTGTGCCAGACCGTGAAGAGCGTTTCAGGCAGCGCGGCTGCCATCTTGAGGCCCATTTCCCCAGGAACCGGCAGGCAATGCTGCCAGGGCGCGGCGCAATACCCGGCATAGCCGCCGCCCGGCGTCAGCGCGGCGACGCGCGCGCCGATCATCTCGGACGGAACTTCGCTTCCAGCAGCGACGACCTCTCCCGCGACTTCCAGACCGAGAATGGGCGACGCCCCCGGAGGCGGTGGATAGTGCCCGGCACGTTGGATACAGTCGGGCCGGTTCACTCCGGCATAGGCGACCTTGATCAGGACGTCGTGCGACCCGACGTCGGGGACGGGCGCCTCGCCCAGGGCCAGAACCTCCGGTCCGCCGGGTTCGGCGAAATCCACTGCGTCCATTATTTCGGGAATCACTGTACCGCCCATTTGGTGCCCCACTTGCCCCTGTTGCGTAGAAGGTGTCGCCGATCGGCAACCACTCGTTTCCCGCAAGCGCGAATACCGTCCCGATACATTGACAGCAAGCGGCCTCTCTTGCGATGCTCCCGCCAATGGACGACCTCGATCTTCCCCGCCCCAAGGGAGACGCCGCGAGCCAGCTCGCGAAAGAAGATCTTTCACCCTATTCCCAGGACGAGTTAAGCGAACGCATTCAGCTGCTCGAAGCGGAAATTCAGCGGGTTAAGGCACATCGCGACAAGGCATCGGCGCATCGAGCGGCCGCCGATGCGCTGTTCGGGAAGCCTACGTCGTGACGCGGTTGGACTTCCTTAATTCGGATTCGCAATTGTGCGTTTCGGCACCATATACCGTTAACCTCCTCTCCACCGCTCCGCATCGCGGAGCCCGTTTCGCCCCCTCCTAGAGGCCTTTCATGCCCAGTTTTGCCCAGAATCTTGAAAGAACGCTGCACAACGCTCTCGCCAACGCTTCGGAGCGCCGTCACGAATATGCGACGCTCGAACACTTGCTGCTCGCGCTCATCGACGATGAGGATGCAGCGCAAGTCATGGCGGCTTGCGGCGTCGACCTCGCCGAACTCGGCGAGGTCGTGAAACAGTATCTCGATCAG
>JASJDE010000097.1 GCA_030065195.1 Erythrobacter sp.
CGAACACGCTGGTGATCAGCGACGGAACATCTTCAACGGTTACGTCATTGTTGCTGACATGCGCTGCCACGATATCGCTGGTCAGCGTTATCAGTGTTTCCTTCATCTCGTTTTCCAAGTCCTGCATGAGTCCCTCACAATTGTTCTTGTCTTCTCGGAGCGTCTCCGATTAGTCGCCCATGAACCAACCGCGCAGTGAATGCAAGCGGGCCATCGGTCGGTCTGTAGATAAATGATGTTTCCTTAACGATTAGATTGAACGACCGAAAGTAATCGCATCTATCCGTTCGCCATTAGCTGTGCGGTAATAGTTCGGCCGCATTCCGATGGGCTCGAAACCGACCTTCTCATAGAGATGGATCGCAGGGTTTCCTCGCCGCATTTCCAAATAGATACGCGCCGCGCCGCGGCCGCGAGCCGCTTCGAAAAGCCGATCGATCAGAGCCTGCGCCAGGCCCTTTCCACGGTGCTGGGGAGAGACCGCGATGAGCAACAATTCCTCTTCGCCAGGCGCGTGTCTGGTGAGCACGAAGCCAACCGCGTCGCCTCCCGAATTTTCGACCAGCCGTCCATCCACATCGACCACCAACGCATGTGTGTTGGGCATTGAAAGCGCGTCGCCGATTTGTCTGCGATTCCAAGCCTCGCCAAAGGTGGGATCGAAGGCAGAATCCATGACATGCATAATGCTGTCGACGAGTGTGGTTCGCAGCCTCATCTGGAATAGCCACTATTTTTCAAGGCTATAGGAGTAAAGGGCGCTTGGGGTTTGGCATCGGGGGTGCGACCGTACGCCGGAGTCAGCGATCGTGTCAGGTTGGAATGCGAGATGTGCAAGGCGTTCTTAGCGTTTGGTAAACCAACAGAAGAAACCAAGTAGTCATAACTACCTATTGTTGCGAGTTCTTCAGCTTTGTTGCCAGCAACAAAGGAATAATGGGTATCGTCGCGAGTCGATTCGGGCGATTGCGATACTGCATCCCCGTCTGGCTGGCCGTTGCGATCGAAGTGTTGGACGAACCATTCGCCATGCCCGCCATTCATGCACACCGTCACCGGTTCCGGGTGCTCCAATTGTGCCATGGCCGCCACGAGAGCGAGCGTAGGATAGCCGGTGAGCTCGGCCGACCAGGCGAATCCCAGCGCACGTCCGGTCGCTATCCCGATCCGCACCCCGGTGAAGCTGCCAGGTCCCAACGACACGAGGATCCGATCGGCCCGACCCTTTTCGGGGAGTCGGGCAATCATTGGTACCAGCTGCTCTGCATGACCGCGCCCGATGAGACGGTGATCGTGCGCCAACAGTTCCTCGCCCGAAAACAGGGCGATTGAACAGGCTTCGGTCGCCGTTTCGATGGCAAGCGTTCTCATTGCGGCTGCCCTGCCCGACGCGGGCCATGCTCGCAAGCTCTCAAAAGGCTCAGACTATCCGGTTGAAACGATCGAAGTCCGGGCGCGGGCTGCGTTCGAAAACACTGTCGGGATCGCCATAGCCGATCGAGCAGATGAAATTGACCCGATGGCGCGGCTCGTCCGCAAGGAACGCGGCGGTCACGGCGTCCGGATCGAAGCCCGACATTGGACCGCAATCGAGCCCCAGTGCGCGGGCGGCAAGCATGAGGTAAGCGCCTTGCAGCGTCGAATTGCGAAACGCGCCTTCCTGGCGTCCCACTTCGTCGCCTTCGAACCAGCTCTTTGCGTCGGTGTGAGGAAACAGCCACGGCAGCTCCTCATGGAAATCTATGTCGTATCCGATCACCGCCGTGACCGGCGCTGCAAGGACCTTGGCCTTGTTGCCTTCCATCACGCACTCGGCCAACTTTTCCTTCCGTTCGGGCGATTTGACCCACACGATCCGCACCGGCTGCATGTTGGCCGAGGTCGGCGCCATCTTGGCCAAGTCCCAGATCGCTTCGAGTTGCTGATCACTGATCGGCCGGTCAAGCCAGCCATTGTAACTGCGAGCTTCGTTGAAGAGTTGTGCGAGAGCTTCGTCCGACAGGACGACGTCGTGGAATTGTTTTGTCATGGACGTCCCGATTGTGTTTCTGTTTTTCTTATGCGGCCCGGACTTCAAGGACTTCGGGGACATAGTGTTTCAGCAGGCTTTCGATCCCGTGCTTGAGGGTTGCGGTGCTGGAAGGGCAACCCGAACATGCGCCCTGGAGAGACAGGTAGACCACGCCTTCGGAAAACCCGCGATAGGCAATATCGCCGCCATCGCTTGCGACGGCAGGCCGAACGCGCGTTTCGAGGAGTTCGTTGATCGCCGCGATGGTCTCGGCATCCTCTTCCTTGTCTTCGACGACTGGCGCGTCGTCTTCGCCGGGCACGGAGATGCCGTCGGCCGATCCGCCGGCGAAAAGCGGAGCTTCGGAAACGAAATGGTCGAGCAGGATGGCGACGACCTGCGGTTTCAGCGTGCCCCAATCGCTTCCGGGCGCGGCAGTAACAGTGACGAAGTCCCAGCCGTAGAAGACGTTGACGACTTCCCCGGTGTCGAAAATCGCCTGCGCGAGCGGGCTTGCTTCGGCGGCTTCGGGCGAGGGGAATTCGCGGGTCCCCGACTGCATCACGGGTTGTCCCGGAAGGAACTTAAGGCTCGCCGGGTTTGGCGTTGTTTCTGTCTCGATGAACATCATGCATATTTAGGAAGCACACACGCCGTCGACAACTGGCGAATGCGCCAGAAAAGCATTCACTATCCCTTCACACCCTGACCGCCTATAGATGATGCCATGAACTTTCTCTCCCGTACGCTTTGCGCCTTACTCTTTATCGCGGCGCCCGCCGCGCTGACTTTCCCAGTCGTTGCTCAAGAGACCGCAGCCGAACCGTCGATTCCGGCACCGCAGGCGCTCCAGACCGGCGATGAAGTGCCGTGGCTGTACGAAGGCAGCAATGTCCCGGTCGATCGCGAATGGCTGTTCGGGAAGATGGACAATGGTCTGCGCTATGCGGTGCGTCGAAATGGCGTCCCGCCCGGTCAAGTCTCGATCCGGGTGCGGGTCGATGCCGGTTCTTTGCACGAGCGCGACGAAGAGCAGGGCTTTGCCCACCTGCTCGAACACTTGCTGTTCCGGGAAAGCGAGTATCTCGGCCAGGCCGAGGCGATTGCGGCATGGCAGCGGCTGGGAGCCACCTTCGGAAGCGACGCCAACGCCGAAACGAGCCCGACCCACACTGCCTATAAGCTCGACATTCCCAATATTGACCGCGCGAAGCTTTCGGAAAGCTTCAAACTGCTGTCCGGTATGATCAAGGCGCCGGTGCTCAGCGAGGCGAATGTCGCTGCCGAGCGCCCGATCGTGCTGGCGGAAAAGCGCGAGCGTGGCGGCGCGGCGGAGCGGGTCAGCGATTTCACCCGCCGCACATTTTTCGCCGGGCAGCGCCTTGCCACGCGCAATCCGATCGGCACCGTCGAAACGCTCAACGGTGCGACAGGCCCGGCTGTCAAGGCATTCTACGACCGCTGGTATCGGCCTGAAAACACCGTGATCGTCGTCGCTGGCGACGCACCGGCGGAGGTTCTTGCCGGGCTCGTCGAACAGTGGTTTGGCGATTGGCAAGGCACTGGACCGGCCGGGCAAGCGCCCGATTTCGGCGACCCGGTTGCGCCTGCAGGAGCGACATTGGCCGCTGGTTCAGGCTTACCGCTCGGTGAAATCGGGGTGGTGGTCGAGCCCGACTTGCCGCGCAACCTGACCTATGCCGTAATGCGCCCGTGGCGGAAGGTCGACGATACGATCGTCTACAATGAAGGCCTGCTGCTCGACGCGCTGTCGCAAGCGATCATCAATCGCCGGCTCGAAGTGCGGGCGCGGGCAGGGGGCAGCTTCCTCTACGCGCAGGTCCAGCAAGACGACATTTCGCGTTCGACCGACGCGACCTTCGTAAGCTTCGCGCCGCTCACCTCCGATTGGGAGACAGCGCTGGCCAATGTCCGCAGCGTGATCGCCGATGCGCTGACGACGCCGCCTACTCAGGAAGAGATCGACCGCGAAGTCGCCGAATTCGACGTGATCTTCGCCAACCAGGTCGAACAGAGCAGCGTGCAATCCGGTTCCGATCTGGCGGACAATATCGTCAATGCCGTCGATATCCGCGAGACCGTCGCGTCGCCCGAAACGGTGCTCGCCGTATGGCGCGGGATGAGCCAGCGCTTCACACCCGATGAAGTGTTCGCCCGGACCAGGATGCTGTTCGAAGGCGATGTCGTGCGATCGGTTTACGTGACTCCGCAAACCGAGGAAGCGACTGATTCCGCGCTGCAGTTGGCCCTTGCCAGCGAAGCGGTCGTAGACACCACCGCGCGGGTCGCGGCGCAGAGCATCTCGTTCGACGAATTGCCGCCGGTCGGCCCGCCGGGAGACATCGAAAGCACGGCGCCTCTCGGTATCCTGGAGGTGGAACAGGTCAACTTCACCAATGGCGTGAAGGCGCTGTTGTGGTCGAACAATGCCGAGCCGGGTCGCGTCACCGTACGCGTGCGTTTCGGTGCGGGTTACCGGGCTTTCGACGCCGACAGCGCAGTCTATGCGCCGCTGGGCGAGATGGCTTTGGTCGGATCCGGGATCGGAGAACTGGGCCAGAACGAGATCGATCGGCTGGCAACCGGTCGCAAGCTTGGCTTCGAGTTCGAAGTCGATGACGGCGTTTTCACCTTCACGGCGCAAACCCGTTCGGACGACGTTGCCGACCAGCTATACCTGTTTGCGGCCAAGCTCGGCATGCCGCGTTGGGATGCCGATCCGGTTATAAGGGCTAAGGCCGCGGCTGAATTGGCCTACAATACCTTTTCGACCAGCCCGGCCGGCATGATCAATCGCGACCTCGAATATCTGGTGACAGACCGCGATCCGCGGTTCGCCACACCCACACCCGAAGCGCTGCAATTGGTAACGCCTGAAGGGTTTCGGTCTGTGTGGGAGCCGCTGCTCAAGCAGGGTCCTATCGAGGTCCTCGTTTTCGGCGAGTTCGATCGCGATGCAATCGTCAACAAGTTGAGCGAGACGTTTGGTGCGTTGCCTGTGCGCGAGCCGATTCCGGCGGAGATCGCAGCCCGCGTCCCGGCGTTTGCTGCTCCTTCGCCGCAGCCGACGGTCCTGACGCACCGTGGGGACGGCAACCAGGCTGCTGCCGTGATCGCATGGCCCAGCGGCGGCGGCGTGACAAGCATTCGCGAATCGCGTCAGCTCGAAATCCTTACCCAGCTGTTCAACAACCGCCTGCTCGAGGCCCTGCGCGAGCGCGCGGGCGCCAGCTACGCTCCGCAAGTGTTTTCCAACTGGCCGACCGACATCGAAAGCGGCGGGACGATTACGGCGCTTGCCCAGCTAGAGCCAGAATTCGTTCCGATCTTCTTTGCCGAGGCCGACAGGATCGCCAGGGATCTGGCAGCGAATCCTCCAACCGCCGACGAGCTCGACCGCGTGACCGAGCCGCTCGCCCAGCTTGTTCGGCGCGCTTCGACCGGCAACACATTCTGGCTGTACAACCTCGAAGGTTCGACCACGGACCCGCGCCGCGTTTCGCTGTTGCGCAGCTTGCTCGCAGACTATTCGCGCACAAGTCCGCAGATCATGCAGTTCCTAGCGGATAGGTATTTCGGGCAGCGCTCGCCCATGCGTCTCGCCGTGATCCCGGAAGGTCAGACACTTGCGGCCGGAATCTATGGAAATGTGTCGACCGGTGCCGCCCAACCGGTCACGGTCGGGCCGCCGGCGAACGATTTCGTCGGGCGTTGATCGATCCGAGCGATCACTCAGCACGCGAAATAATGTTGTTGCCAATGCCCAACCTGCTTTACAAATCGAACGCGCGTGCGTAGCGGCGCGGCGCACTTACGAACCGACACGAGAAGAGACGTGGCTCAGAATTGGACCCCCGACGGCTGGAAAGCCCACGAAGCGCGGCACTTGCCGCACTATGAAGATGCCGCCGAACTGGCGCAGGCCGAAGCGACGCTGCAGGCCTACCCGCCGCTCGTGTTCGCAGGCGAAGCGCGCGCGCTGAAGGCCGACCTCGCCGACGTCGCGAACGGCCATGCATTCCTGTTGCAGGGCGGCGACTGCGCCGAAAGCTTTGCCGAATTCCACCCTAACAACATTCGCGACACATTCCGCGTGCTGCTCCAAATGGCGGTTGTGATGACGTTTGCGAGCAAATGTCCAGTGGTTAAAGTGGGACGCATGGCCGGGCAGTTCGCCAAGCCGCGCTCGGCTCCGACCGAGACCAAGGGCGACGTGACCCTGCCGAGTTATTTCGGGGACAACATCAACGGGATTGAGTTCGACCCCGAACAGCGCCGCAACGACCCAGGCCGGATGGTGAGAGCCTATTCGCAGGCTGCATCGACGCTCAACCTGCTGCGCGCATTCGCTGGCGGGGGCTATGCCAACCTCCGCCAGGTTCACCAGTGGACGCTCGATTTCATGGGCCGCACGCCTTGGACCGACAAGTTTGCCGAGACCGCGGACCGGATCGGCGAAGCGCTGGATTTCATGGAAGCCTGCGGGGTCGATCCGGCCACCGTCCCGCAATTGCAGGGCACCAGCTTCTACACCAGCCACGAAGGCTTGTTGCTGCCTTACGAGCAGGCCCTGACCCGCCAAGATTCGCTGACGGGCGATTGGTACGCGACGAGTGCGCACATGCTCTGGATCGGCGACCGCACGCGCTTTCCCGGAAGCGCGCACATCGAATTCGCGCGTGGGATCGGCAATCCGCTCGGCATGAAGTGCGGGCCATCGCTGGAGCCTGACGCGCTGCTCGAATTGCTCGATATGCTAAATCCTGCGCGCGAGCCGGGTCGGATCACGCTGATCAGCCGTTTCGGCCACGACAAGGTCGAAGAAGGTTTGCCCAAGCTGGTTCGCGCGGTCGAGCGCGAAGGACACCCGGTTGTCTGGAGTTGCGACCCCATGCACGGCAACGTCATCAAGTCCGACAGCGGCTACAAGACCAGACCGTTCGACCGGATCCTGACGGAAGTGAAGGGGTTCTTTGCAGTCCACCGGGCCGAAGGTACGCATCCGGGCGGCATTCACATCGAAATGACCGGGCAGGACGTGACCGAGTGCGTGGGCGGGGCGGTCGCGATCACCGACGAACGTCTCGGCGATCGCTATCACACGCATTGCGACCCGCGCCTGAATGCCGAGCAATCGCTCGAATTGGCGTTCCTGATTGCGGAAACGCTCAACAGCGAGGTCAACGAGCGGCAGGCCAACGCGGCCTGACACTTTGGCAGATACGTAGAATTCCAGAGGGACAATTGCGTCTGTCCTTGATGGATCGCGCCTACCGCATTCGCTTCGATCGGGGGCGAACTTCATGCGCGGAGTGCAAAATTCGCAAGGCCTTGCCAACGCGGATCCGTCCGGAGCGGCGGTCCTCGAGAACATACTCGGGCCCAACGCGCTCGTCGGTGTTTGCCTGTTGCTAGGCCTCGTGGCGGTGGTGGCTGTCATCGGCGTTGTGATGGCGCGGCGAGAGACACGACTTGCCGCGCGCATTGCCCGCTCGAGAACCCATGGGATGAGCGAGCTGTTGCGAACGGTGCGCATGGCGGAAAGCATCGCCGAACTGGGCGTTTGGCAATACGATCCTGCCAGTGGCAGGCAGCAATGGTCGAAAGGCATGCGGTCATTGTTCGGGATCGATCACGACGATCCCTTCGTCGATGGCGACGCGGAAACGCTGTTGCTCGCCAGCGAAATGGGCCTGATCGACCGGGTCACCGAACATCGCAATACTCGCGAACCCTTCGAGATGGATTTCGATGTGCTCGGCTGCGACGGAATCGCCCGTTCGATCTCGGTTCAGGCCTGCAACCTTCCCAACCGCAGTGGCGGGGTCAGCCGGGTGGTGGCGGTTCTGCGCGACGTGACCAATCAGGTCCAGCGCGAGCGAAGGCTCGAACATTCGCGCGAGGTCGCGCTGTCCGAAGCCCAACGCGCGCGCCAGCTTGCAGCGACCGATCCGCTCACGGGCCTTGCAAACCGCAGACGGGTGATGGTTGCGCTCGATAAAGCGATCGTACAGGCGCGGCGTCATTCGCAACCGCTCTCGCTCATCGCCTTCGATATCGATCATTTCAAAGCGGTCAACGACACGTTCGGCCATCTGGTAGGCGACAGGGTGCTGCGAAGGCTTGCCGAGATAGCTCTGGCCCAAGTGCGCGAAAGCGATCTGGTCGGTCGTGTCGGGGGCGAGGAGTTCGTCTGGATCGTGCCCGGTGCCGATGAGAATTTCACGCGCATAATGGCCGAGCGGCTGCGGCAGGCGATCGCAAGTGGCAGCGCAGTCGGAGACAGTCCCGCGGTAACGGCCAGCGTCGGATTTGCAGAATTGATGCAGGACGATACCGGGCTAACCCTGTTCGCGCGAGCCGACAAGGCGCTCTACGAAGCAAAGGAGTCCGGGCGAAATCGAGTACGAATGGCGGCATGACGCCAAATTGAGGTCTTTCGGGCAAGCGCGACGCGTCTTCGCAGCCTATGCCTTTCAATTGTCACGCCTTTGAGGCATGCCTTTCCTTCGGAACGGCCCAATGGCCAGGCAAGCACGGGAGGCGAGCGTGCCCCGATCAATGCCGAGCGGCGAAACCGCATCCGCAATCGACCTGCGCGAGCGCTATGGTTCGACTCGGGCGCTGACCGAAGAATTGGTCGCACAATTGTCCGATGCGGACGCCACCATCCAGTCGATGGAGGACGCATCGCCGGCCAAATGGCACCTGGCGCATACGACCTGGTTCTGGGAGACGTTCCTTCTGCGGGAGTCGGCTCCCGGATACAGCCTCTACAACGAGGAATGGCCGTTCTGCTTCAACTCCTATTACGAAGCCGAGGGGGAACGGATCGCGCGTTTTTCGCGCGGCATGTTGTCGCGCCCGACAATCCCGGAGATCCTCGATTGGCGCGCGCATGTCGACGGTGCGATGGAGCCACTGCTCGTCGATCCTCGTCTCGCGGACCTCGTTGCCCTGGGGGTCGCGCACGAGCAGCAACACATCGAACTGCTGCTGACCGATATCAAACACGCTTTGTTCCAGAACCCGTTGGGCCCGGCCATGTTCGGCGGCTCGCCCGAAGCGGCAATGTCCGCAGGGCCGGGCGATTCAGGCTGGCATGAGCATCCCGGCGGAGTGGCGCTGGTCGGCGCGGACGGGCACACCTTCGCCTTCGACAATGAAGGACCGCGCCACCGGGTTTTGCTCGAACCGTTTGCTCTTTCGCGCAGGCTCGTGAGCAATCGCCAGTGGGAGGAATTCATCGCCGACGGCGGCTATGAAACCGCGTCGCTCTGGTTGTCCGATGGCTGGGCCTGGGTGAAGGGGAATGCGGTAACTGCGCCGCTGTATTGGCGCGGGGAGCAAGGTTTCACGCACCAAGGGTGGCAGGTGCGGGATCCTGATTGCCCGGTCACGCATATCTCGTATTTCGAAGCCGACGCCTATGCCTCCTGGGCCGGTGCGAGGCTACCGACCGAATTCGAATGGGAAGCGATTGCCCGCGGTCAGGAAGGGCACGCGCAGGCTCACAATCCCGCCGGTGGCAATCAACTCGATGGAGCATTGGCTCCGATGCCGCAAGGAGGCGAGAGCCTGTTCGGCGACTGCTGGCAATTCACCCGCTCGGCCTATCTCCCCTATCCGCGCTTCAAGCCCGCCGCCGGCGCGGTGGGCGAATACAACGGCAAGTTCATGAGCGGACAGTTCGTGCTCAAAGGCGCAAGCTGCGCCACGGTGCGCGGCCATTCGCGCGCTTCCTATCGCAATTTCTTCTACCCGCATCAGCGCTGGCAGTTCACTGGCGTCAGGCTGGCAAAGGACGTTTGATGACCACCAAGAAGGGCCTCAAGCTCGTCGACCGCGACGAGGCCGGGATCGACACTGCCTTTCGCGCCGATGTTCTGGACGGATTGTCGCAAGAGCAAAAGGCGATCCCGGCGCGTTGGTTGTACGACGATGCCGGATCGCAGCTGTTCGAAGATATTACCCAGTTGCCCGAATACTACCCCACCCGTGCGGAGACCGAGATTCTGCAGGAACGTGGAAACGAATTTGCAGAGCTGATCGGGCGAGGTCGTGCGGTGGTCGAATTCGGTTCCGGATCCTCGGTCAAGACGCCCTTGCTGCTCTCCTCGATCGATCCGAGCGCCTACGTCCCACTCGATATATCGGGCGATTTCCTCCGCGCAGCGGCTGCCGATTTGGCGGCAAAGTTCCCGGGCCTGCCCGTTCACCCGGTCGAAGCGGATTTCATGCGAGAGGTCGAACTTCCCGCTGAAGTGTCCGGAGTGCGCAAGCTCGGCTTTTTTCCGGGATCGACGATCGGCAATATGGTCGCGCGCACGGCCGTCGATTTGCTGCGCTCGATGCGAGAGACGCTGGGAGTGGGCGCGCAATTGTTGATCGGAATGGATCTCATCAAGGATGAGGATGTCCTGATCGCAGCCTATGACGATGCAGCCGGCGTAACTGCGGAGTTCAACTACAACCTCATCCGCCGGATCAACCGTGAGTTGGACGGCGACATCCCGCTTGAAGTGCTGAGCCACGAGGCGCGCTGGAATGATGACTATGCGCGGGTCGAAATGCATCTGGTGGCGGGCGAAGCCGCGGAATTCTCCGTAGATGGTCGACGTTTCTCGATGCAGGCCGGCGACACGCTCCACACCGAGAACAGTCACAAGTTCAACCGCCGGACGTCGAATATGCTGCTGCTCGCCGGCGGCTGGGAGCCGCGTGCGAGATGGCTCGACGGTAAGGGACGATTTTCCCTGATTCTTGCCGAAGCGAAGCCGCCGCGTTCGGCCCCTTGAAACCGCGCGCGTTTTGACGCGTTTGGCCGCCATGGACGGACAGCATTTCGATATCCTGATTGTCGGCGCCGGCATGGCCGGGCTGACTTGCGCGACCGCCTTGGCAGAAGCGGGGCGCTCGGTCGCCGTGCTCGACAAGGGACGCGGACCCGGCGGTCGCATGGCCGCACGCCGAACCGAGATTGCCGGAGAAGTTGTGTCGTTCGATCACGGCGCGCAATACTTCACTGCGCGCGATCCAGCCTTCCAAAAGAGGCTGGCGGATTGGGAAAGCCATAGCTTCGTCGCGCACTGGCCGGCCGCCGGGAACGATGCGTGGGTCGGTGTGCCCGGTATGAACGGCCCGGTCCGTGCGATGGCTGAACCGCTCGACGTGCGCTGGAATGTCCGCGCCCAGCACATTGTTCGTGGCGACGGCATTTGGCATGTCGAGGCCGGCGAAGAGACCTTCTGCACGTCCACGGTGCTGGTTGCCATTCCTGCCGAACAAGCTCGTGAATTGCTGCAGGTTTCAGCGCCGGACTTCGCTTCGATCGCTGCTTCGGTCCAATCGGAGCCGTGCTGGGCGGCAATGGTCGCATTCGACGCGCCACTGGAGATCTCCGGCGACGCGATTCGCGATCCCGAAGCGGCAATTTCCTGGGCGGCCCGCAATTCTGCAAAGCCGGGGCGTTTGGCTGCGGAATGCTGGGTCCTTCACGCCTCTCCCAAGCGAAGTCGAGAAATGCTCGAGCTTGCCAAGGACAAGGTTGCATCCTTGCTGCTCTCGGATTTCTTTGCGCAAGCGGGTGTGCCTCCGGTGGCGCCAATTCATCTGGCAGCGCATCGCTGGCTCTATGCCATGCCCGGATCGGTCGAAGGTGAACCGGCACGCTACGACGCCGAAAGGTGCGTCGGAATCGCGGGTGACTACCTCCATTCGCCGCGGGTCGAAGGGGCGTTCCTGTCGGGACTCGCGCTCGCCGGGAAGGTGCTCGGGCAACCATAAGCGCTAGTGGACGGCCGGCCGTCGCCCTGCGTAGCTGGCTCCGGCACATCAAGGAGCGTAAGCAATGCAGGACCTGTTCGACCTTACTGGGCAAACCGCCGTCATTACCGGGGCTGGGCGCGGTATCGGGGAAGGGATTGCGCACCTCCTGGCCGAAGCGGGCGCGAATGTGGTGTGCGCGGCGCGCTCGGCGGATCAGATCGCACGCGTCTCCGAAGCGATCAATGCCAGCAACTCCAGCGGACGCGCAATCGCGCAGGCCACCGACGTTTCACGCGAGGAAGACATGGAAGCGCTCGCGCAGCGCGCCGTCGACGAGTTCGGCCGCCTCGACATCTGGATCAACAACGCCGGCGGTTCGCTCGTTTCCGCACCGCTGGTCAAGCTCGATCCGGCGGAATGGGACAAGACGCTCGCCGTCAACCTTTCATCGGTATTCTACGGCGTACGCGCGGCGGTGAAGCATATGACGAACGGCGGTTCGATCGTGAACACGTCGAGCATGGCGGGCCGCGATCCGTTTCCCGGAAGCGGTCACTACAGCGCGGCGAAAGCGGGCGTGAGCATGCTGACCAAGACCCTGGCGCTCGAACTCGGCCCGCAAAAGATTCGCGTCAACGCGATCCTGCCCGGATTCGTCCCGACCGACACGGTGAAGAAGGCGCTCGATATGAAGGACGAGGATTTCGGACCGCTGCTGGAGCAGCTGAATCTGCCCGCCGGAAGGCTCGGCACCCCGCGCGATATCGCCGCCTGTGTGCTCTATCTCGTGGGCAATTCGGGCGAATGGGTGACGGGGCAGAATTTGGTGGTGGCGGGAACGGTTTAGGTTCCGCTCTTCACCCACATATCCTATGGCGTAGCCGTGCCAACGCCGCCCTACCTTGACGTGCATGAATCGGCCTGTGAGCGAGGCGAGCTCAGCTACATCGATCCAGAAACGGGATACCTGGTTTTCACACGACTTGCGCATCTCGACCGCGGAACATGCTGCGGCTCCGCATGCAGGCACTGCCCATACGATCATGAGAACGTGCCA
>JASJDE010000098.1 GCA_030065195.1 Erythrobacter sp.
GGAATACGGCCGAGCAGCGCCGACACTTCCGAACCCGCCTGGGTGAAGCGGAAGATGTTGTCGACGAAGAACAGCACGTCCTGGCCTTCCTGGTCGCGGAAGTATTCCGCCATGGTCAGGCCCGACAGAGCGACACGGGCACGCGCGCCCGGGGGCTCGTTCATCTGGCCGAACACGAGCGCCACTTTCGATCCGTCGGAGATCGCATTGCCGTCTTCGTCTTTGGCGATAACGCCAGCGTCGAGGAATTCGTGGTAGAGGTCGTTGCCTTCACGGGTCCGTTCACCGACACCTGCGAAGACCGAAACGCCGCCGTGGCCCTTCGCGATGTTGTTGATGAGCTCCTGGATCAGAACGGTCTTGCCCACACCGGCGCCGCCGAACAGGCCGATCTTGCCGCCCTTCGCATAGGGAGCGAGCAGGTCGATAACTTTGATCCCGGTGACCAGGATCGCCGCATCGGTCGACTGATCGACGAAGGGCGGGGCTTCGGCGTGGATCGGAGCGGAACTGTCGGCGCCGATCGGGCCGCGTTCGTCGATCGCCTCGCCCACGACATTCATGATGCGTCCGAGGGTCTTTGGTCCAACCGGGACTGAGATCTGCGCTCCGGTGTTGATCACTTCCTGACCGCGCACGAGGCCGTCGGTTCCGTCCATTGCGATGGTGCGGACCGTGTTTTCGCCAAGGTGCTGGGCGACTTCGAGAACGAGCGTGTTGTCGCCGTTCTTGGTTTCGAGCGCGGTGAGGATCGCGGGCAGTTCACCTTCGAACTGCACGTCGACGACAGCGCCGATGACCTGGGCAATCGTGCCGTTGGTGGTCTGGTTGAGGACAGGTGCGGTGGCCATTTTCGGTTCCTTAGCCTTGATTACAGCGCTTCAGCGCCAGCAATAATTTCAATAAGTTCGGTAGTGATCGCGGCCTGGCGGCTGCGGTTGTACTGGATCGTCAGCTTGTTGATCAGGTCGCCTGCGTTGCGCGTGGCGTTGTCCATTGCAGTCATCGAAGCGCCTTGCTCCGATGCCTCGCGTTCAAGCAGAGCGCCGAACAACTGGGTCTTCACATAGCGCGGCAGCAATTCTTCGAGGATTTCCTCTTCGCCCGGCTCGTACTCGACAACGGCGCCGCCGTCGTCGGCGCTATCCGGCGATGGGACCGGGATAAGCTGATTGACGGTAGGATCCTGCGCCAGTGCCGACTTGAAGGTCGGGAAAACCAGGTGCGCGACGTCGAACTTACCTTCGTCGAACAGGGCGATCAATTCGCTTGCAATCCCGTCGGCTTCGTCGAAGCCCGGTGTCTTGACAGTGGATGTGTCGAAGCCGCCCGTGATTTCCTTCTCGTAATCGCGCTTGAGCGGGGCGCGGCCTTTCTTGCCGACCAAGTAGAACTCTACCGACTTGCCCGCGTCGATCAGGTCCTTCGCCTTGGCTTTGGCGGCCTTGACAAGGTTGGAGTTGAGGCCGCCGCACAATCCCTTGTCGGTGTTGACCACAACGAGGAGATGGCGCTGGTCCGATCCGGTACCAGCCAGGAGCTTTGGTGCGCTGTCGCCGGAGACCTTGCCGGCGAGCGACGCCATGACGGCACCCAGACGCTCGGCATAGGGGCGTCCGGCTTCGGCAGCGGCCTGTGCACGGCGAAGCTTCGCCGCTGCGACCATCTGTTTGGCCTTGGTGATCTTCTGGGTCGACTTGACCGACCCGATCCGATCCTTGAGTTCCTTGAGTGAGGGCACTTAAGGCTCCCTTAGGCGAACTGCTTGGCGAAGGCTTCGAGCGCCGCGACCGTGCGGTCCTTGACGTCGCCTTCGAACTTCTTGCTTTCGCGGATATCGGCGAGGATGTCGGCATGCTCGGCGCGGAAATGCACCAGCATTTGCTCCTCATACTCGTTGACCCGTTCGACCGGCACATCGTCGATGAAGCCGTTGGTGCCGGCGAAGATCGATACGGTCTGCTCTTCGAACGGCATCGGCGAGAATTGCGGCTGCTTCAGCAGTTCGGTCAGGCGTGCACCGCGGTTGAGCAGCTTCTGCGTCGCGGCATCGAGGTCCGAGCCGAACTGCGCAAACGCGGCCATTTCGCGATACTGGGCGAGGTCGAGCTTCATCGAACCCGAAACCTTCTTCATCGCCTTGGTCTGGGCAGCGCCGCCCACACGGGAAACCGAAAGACCGACGTTAATTGCCGGGCGGATGCCCTGGTAGAACAGGTCGGTTTCGAGGAAGATCTGGCCGTCGGTGATCGAGATCACGTTGGTCGGAATATAGGCCGACACGTCGCCCGCCTGCGTTTCGATGATCGGCAGCGCGGTAAGCGAGCCAGCGCCGTTATCCGGGTTCATCTTCGCCGCGCGCTCCAGCAGGCGGCTGTGAAGGTAGAACACATCGCCCGGATAGGCTTCACGACCCGGAGGACGACGCAGCAGCAGCGACATCTGACGATAGGCGACAGCCTGCTTCGAGAGGTCGTCGTAGACGATCACGGCGTGCATGCCGTTGTCGCGGAAGAATTCACCCATCGCGCAGCCGGTGTAGGGCGCGAGGTACTGCAGCGGGGCGGGCTCCGAAGCGGTTGCGGCGATCACGATGGAATATTCCATCGCGCCGTTTTCTTCGAGCTGCTTCACGATCTGGGCAACGGTCGAACGCTTCTGGCCGACCGCGACATAGACGCAGTAGAGCTTCTTGCCCTCATCGTCGCTTTCGTTGACCGTCTTCTGGTTGATGAAGGTGTCGATCGCGACCGCAGTCTTGCCGGTCTGACGGTCACCGATGATCAGCTCGCGCTGACCACGACCAACCGGAACCAGAGCGTCGATCGCCTTGAGGCCCGACTGCACCGGCTCGCTGACCGATTCGCGCGGAATGATGCCCGGAGCTTTCACTTCGACGCGGCGACGCTCGCTGCCTTCGATCGGACCCTTGCCGTCGATCGGGTTACCAAGAGCGTCGACGACGCGCCCGAGCAGACCCTTGTCGACCGGAACGTCCACAATCGTCCCAGTCCGCTTGACGGTGTCGCCTTCCTTGATCTCGGCGTCCGAGCCGAAGATCACGACGCCGACATTATCGGCTTCGAGGTTCAGCGCCATGCCCTGAACGCCGTTGGCGAATTCGACCATTTCACCGGCCTGCACCTTGTCGAGACCGTGGATGCGGGCGATCCCGTCACCCACACTCAGCACGGAGCCAACTTCGCTGACTTCGGCTTCGGTGCCGAAATTGGCGATCTGGTCCTTGATGACCTTGGAGATTTCTGCGGCGCGGATTTCCATGATTGTAGTCCTTTAAGCCTTCATGGCCTGGGAGAGCGAGTTGAGACGGGTGCGGATCGAGGCATCGATGCGCTGCGATCCAATGGTGACGACAAGACCGCCGAGCAGGTCCGGATCGACGCTCGATTCGAGCATCACGGTCCGGCCTTCGCGGGCGGTCAGTTTGTTCTTGAGCGTGCTCAGCTGCTCATCCGAGAGCGGGTGAGCGCTGGTGACGGTTGCGGAGACTTCGCCGCGCTGGGCGGTGGCGATCATCTTGAACGCGCCGATCATGTCGGGAAGCTTCGAAAGGCGACGGTTGCCGGCGAGGACGCCGAGAAAATTGGTCGTCAGCGCGGACAGCTGAAGATGCGAAGCGACGGCGGCGACGGCCTGCCCCTGTTCGCCGCGTGAAAGCTGCGGGTTGGAGGTGGCTACGGCAAAATCGTCCGACTCGCTCAGTGCGGCACCGAGGGCCTCGAGGTCGGATTCGACCGCGGTCACGGTGCCATTCTCGCTGGCAAGTTCGAACAATGCCGAGGCGTAACGCCCTGCCAGGCTAGCCTGAATACCGGCGGAAATATCCACGCGCTTTTGGTCCTTTTGGATCCGGAGAAAACTTGTGTTGCGCCTCGGATTTCCGGGCATGCGAAAAGGGCCTCCCGGCGAAGCTGGCGCGCGCCTAGCACCGCACCTTGGAGAGTGCAAGCCGTGTCCATGGCGTTTTGCCGCACGGCCATTGTCCGCAGTGCAACCCTCCGCCGCACTGGTTCACTCTGTGTCGATCAGGCTGCCTTGCGATGCGCGAGAAATACAAACAGCATTGCCGCCATTGCGGGCACGGTTTGCACAAATACAATTCGCGGCGAAGCAGTGAGCGCGCCGACGACGCCGGCTACCGCCACACAGACAAGGAAGAAGAACGCGATCCTTGCGCGCCAGAGCTTGTCGCCAATCAGCAATGACCAAATCAGCCCGGCCGCGAGGAATCCGTTATACAAACCCTGATTGGCCGCTAGCGTGACCGTTTGCGCAAACAGGTCTGGCGGGAAGGACGGAAAGACCCTGGGTCCGCGCTCGACCCAGGCAAACATCTCGAACCAGGCGATGTAGACGTGCAACGCCGCAACCATGCCGACAAGAATGTTTGCCACCGTTCGCATGCGGGTCTCCTCATGACCGGTGATGTGACCGCTACCGTTTGTGGAGCGGCGAGCCAAGCCGCTACCGGTGCAACCGGCAGGGTATCAGTGGGCAGATCGCTTGCGCTCGGATTGGAATGGCGCTTAATTTGCGCGAAAGGGCGCGTGAGGAGAGGGAATATGCAATTGACACCAATGGCTCCCAAATGTGGAGTGGAAATCTCCGGAGTTTCGCTGGCCACATGCAGCGATGCCGAGATGCAGAACATCAAGAATGCGATCTACGACCATGGCGTGGCGGTGTTTCGCGACCAGGAATTCTCGCCCGAAGATCACATTGGCTTCGCCAAGCGCTGGGGCGGGATCGATATCAACAACTACTTCCCCCTGAACGATGCCTATCCGGAGATTGCGCTGGTCAAGAAGGAAGCTGACGAGGTCACCAATATCGGCGGCGCTTGGCACACCGACCATTCCTATGACCAGATTCCGGCGATGGGATCCATCCTGGTCGCACGCGATCTTCCGCCGAGCGGAGGCGACACCGAATGGGCGCATATGGGCGCGGCCTACGATGCGCTGCCGGACGACATCAAGGAACAGATCGAAGGTCTTGAGGCGTTCCACACTGCCGATCACGTCTACAAAGCCGATGGCCTCTATGCGCAAACCGACATGGGCAAGAACCTGCGCGGGCAGGACCTAAAGACCGGCGCGATCCATCCAGTGGTGATCCGCCACCCCCAGACCGGGCGCAAACTGCTCTATGTCAATGGCGGCTTCACGATCCACTTCGTGGGCCAGACCCGCGAAGAGAGCCTGCCGCTGCTGCAAAAGCTGCTGGACGCTGCCCTGACATCCGAGAACCAATGTCGCCTGCAATGGAAGCCGGGCACAGTCGCGATCTGGGACAACCGCACGACCTGGCACAACGCGATGAACGACTATCAAGGTCACCGCCGCGAAATGCATCGCATCACGCTGAGCGGAGAAGCGCTGGCGGCGTAGGATTGGACAGTTTGAGGTTAGTGAAGGCTAGCCCAGCGTTCGCGTGAACCAGACCGCCGGTGCTATAGCTGCGATGGCGAAACCAATCGCTACCTGCCACCAACGGCGCAGAAAGATCATACTGGTGAGCGCGATGGCGTAGATCGTGTCGAACGCGATCGCGTTGACGACCTCGCCGACGCTCTCGGAAGTCTGCAAGACGTGCGAGACAAATCCGACGTACACTGCCCAGAAATAGAGCGCCATCAGCGTCCACTGGTAGCGGCGGTTTTCCTGGTAGTATTGGGCAAGGTCCAACCCGTCTTCGCCGATCTTGTCGGGAAAGGACGCGGCCGCCAGCAGCGCCAACAACACGAGCTGAAACATCATTGGCAGGAAGCGGCCGAGAGAAAACGGCTCGTCGGAATCGCTCGCGTTCTCCGACCAGTTCACAGCGCCCCACCAGAATGCGATAATCGTCAACAATACGAACAACGCAAATAGCGGCTGGGCCCAGTGCCACTTTACGTTCTTGGCGCGCAGGACGCCATTGAGGTGCTCGAGCTCGAACGCTATCGCAACGCCAAGCACTATCGATGCCAGAACGAGAGCTTGTTCCATGATTTCCTATTTATTCACGCAGGCATAGATCAGGCGCTCGTCCGGTTCGTTGGGAAGCAGTTCGAAAACGCTGCTCTGCAACTCGCCTAGTCGTGCCGATCCATTGGCGGAACCGCAACTCGGCGGATCGTAGCTCATCCGCGTGTCGCGGGCGATCTGCCATTGGCTGCGCGGCAACAGGTAGCGTTCGACGCGGTACTCACCGGACTCCGGATCGATGCTCGCAGTGCGGACCATGTAGTCTTCCTGCGGGACAAAGATCCGCTGCCAGGAACCGCTGCGCTGTTCATACTGTGTGGTGCCGTGGCAGCCGGCGTCGCTCCATTCGAATTCGTGCTCGCGCGCGGGCGCGCCGGTAATGCGGCTGCGATCAAGGTCGAGCGTACAGATCACCGGACCGGCCGCGAAGGCAGGACCGTTCGATTGCCCGCCGCGCGTATCCTCTGGTGCGCCAGCCGCAACCCGTTCTTCGATATCGGAATCCCCGGGACGCGCAATCCACACCATCGCTGCGCCGGCCGCCGAAACCACCGCGATCCCGCCCAGGATCAGGCCACGAGGGCGGCTGTGATCGTTCTGCAGGTTCGTCGCCGCGAAGACACCCACCCCAGCCGCCACGACCAACAACACCGCAGCGATAGCCATCATGTTCTCGCGCTCTTCGCGTACTTCGGTCTCGACCCGCTCGCGCTCTGCGGCGAGGGCCGCTGCGCGTTCCCGAGCCGCCGCGCGTTCGGCCGCTTCGATCTCGGCTCGTTTGGCATCTTCTTCGCGTTCGAGATCGGCGAGCGAACGACATGGTAGGTCGGTTGTTTTGGGCGCGACATCGGCGGCGCGGAGGAAGGGAAGGAGTTCGCGGTTCTGGATCGCGAAATAGAATTCGCCTTCGCCTTGCCCCGATAGCGTCACGGCATTGTTGACGCCAAGCACCCGCCCGCAATCGTCGACCAGCGGCCCGCCCGAATTGCCCCCGGCAATATCGGCCTGGTGCAGGAACAGTTTCACCCCGTTGCGATCTCGTTCTCCCGAAACGGTGCCGCGCGTGGAGATCGGGGCCTGGCCCTGGATCAGGTCGTTGACCGAGTCCGACGTGGCGAGGTCCACCACGCCGGGATAGCCCATCGCCACGACTTCGTCCTCGTCGGGTATGAAATTGGTCAGCATGACCAGCGGCGGGAGGCGCAGATCGCCGGTTATCTCAAGAAGCGCGAGATCGCGTCGCGGCTCGGCGCGGACGATCGTTGCGGGGGCAAAATCGTCCCCTTCGGAAGGCACGACGACGGCAAAGACATCGTCCTGCTGCGCGACCTCGCGAATGACGTGCTCGTTGGTCACGACCTGCTTTTCCGAGACCGCAAAACCGCTGCCATGGGTGAGATAGCGCGCGCCTGAAGGCGTGATTTCGACGATAACCACGCGCACCACACCGCGTGCAGCAACGTCGATGTCCTTTTGATCGGCGAAAGCCGGAGCGGAGCAGAGGGCGGCAGCTGCCAGAGCGAAAACCAGCATCAATCTGGTCATGAAAGTCACCGCGATACTCCCCCTGTCGATTGTCGGGCCATATGCCACTGCCCGATACGATGGTTCAACGGACAACGTGGCTATTCCTCGCCCCCGCTGCCGACAGCGCTCTTGGTTTCACATGTGTAGACGAGGCGTTCGTTCGGGCGTTCGGGCAAGAGCGAGATGACTTTGGACTGCTGTTCGCCCAGCAGCCGGGCTGCATCGCTTACACCGCAGGCCGGCGGCGTGTACTCTCCGCGCGCGGTGCGCGCCTCCGTCATCCCGGACTGGCGAAGCAGATACCGATCGGTCTGGAAAATCCGGGTTTGGGGATCGTAGCGATTGACCGAAACCGCCTGTTCGTCGTTCGGCACGAACACACGCGACCAAGTGCCGCCGCTCATGCCGTATTGCGTCCGGTCATTGACGCATCCATCGGCGGACCAGTCGAATTCGACATCGTCGGTGCGCGCGCCGGTAATGCGGCTGCGTTCGGGTACCAACGTGCAGATCAACGTGCCGTCGCCAGCCAGGGATGTGGTCCCGGTTTCTCCTTCCGGCTCGCCATCTTCCGCCATCGCAGCCTCGACGCGTTCCTCGATCTCGGCGAAGCTGGGTCGCGTGAGCCAGGCCAGGAGGGCTCCGATAAAGGCGGCTCCTCCGATACCGGCGATCAGCATCGCGCGGGTTCGCGTCGCCTCGGACTGGCGCAGTTGGAGCGCTCCGTAGCCGCAGCCGATGGCGACTAGCAGCAGCACCATTGCCAGCGCCATCGCGTTTTCGCGCGCTTCCAGAACCTCCATCTGCGCCTGGAGCATGGCTGCGGCGCGCTTGTCGCGCAAATCAGCCTCGCGGGCTTCGAGCCGTTGGCGTGCTTCGGCGCGCTGCTGCTCAAACCGGTCTCGTTCGGCCGCGTTCAGCTCTTCGATGGAGCGGCAAGGCAGGGCGTTGGTGCGCGGCTCAACATCGTTGGCACGCAGGAACGGCAGGAGTTCGCGCAACGACACCGCGAAATAGAATTCCGCATCCGACCCATCCGAATCCGCACCGAACGAATTGACGCCGAGCACGCGCCCGCAGCCATCGAGCAACGGCCCTCCGGAGTTGCCGCGCGCAATCGGCGCGGTGTGAAGGATCGTATCGAATTGCCGGCTGGGTCGCTCGCCCGACAGGAATCCGCGGCTCTTGACCGGAGGCTGGGCCTCGAAAATGTCACTGATTTCCAGCCCCTGAGCGAGATCGACGTTCATCGGATATCCGACCGCGGATACCTCGCCCATGTCACCGCTGACGCCTCCCGCGATAGTCAGCGGCGGCAATCGCACGCCTGCTTCGGAGAATTCGATCAAAGCCAGGTCGTTGCGAGGGCTCACGGCAACTGGCTTTGCGAATGCTGCGTCCGATCCTTCGCTCGGAACGATCCCAATCCTCAGCGTGTCGTCCTGCAAGGCTTCGCGGATCACATGCGCATTGGTGACGATCCGGGTCGGTGTGACCGCAAAGCCGCTACCGTGGCTGACCGGTTCGAGTTCCTCGCCATCCTGACCAATTATGACAACCCGGACGACGCCGCGCGCGGCGGCGTCGATATCGCCCGGGTCGGCGAATCCGCCGGTGGGCACGGCAAGCGCCAACACCGTCAAGATTGTCAGGACGAAACGGTTCATCGCGCTTTGTTGGCCCCCAATTACATTGACCGCAAGCTCCGGGATGCAGCTTTGCCGGTTATCCTGCAATTGAGGGGCATGCCTAACGAGGAGACGCACGCATGACTTATCGGATACGCGGACTGGATCCAGAGCAATTCGCCCATCTGTTCGGCGCTGGCGAAGCCGAACGGGCGAGTCATCTTGCGCGTCGGGAGATCGCTGTTGACGGGCGGTACCCCTGCAGGGTCAGTCTCGAAGATGCGGAGCGGGGTGAGGAACTGTTGCTGACCCATTTCACGAACCACACCGTCGATTCTCCCTACCGCAACGCGTTCGCTATTTATGTCCGCAAGAGTGCGGACCAAGCGGCGGAATTTGTCGATACCCTCCCGCCGATCCTTCGCGCCCGGCCCATTGCGCTGCGATGCTACGATCGGGACGGCAATCTCCACCGCGCTGCCATTTCGCTTTCGGACGATGTCGACACGCTGGTGCGTTCCCTCTTCGATGACCCCGATATTGCCTATATTGATGCACATAATGCGATGCACGGCTGTTTTGCCGCGCGCATCGAACGCTATGAGGTGATGGCATGATTTCCGACGCAGACGCTTGGGAAGCGGTGCAGCGCAAGGATCGCGCATTCGACGGGGCGTTTGTCACGGGCGTGCACTCGACCGGCATCTACTGTCGTCCAAGCTGTCCTGCGCGTATGCCGCTAAGAAAGAACGTGCGGTTTTACGCCAATCCCGAAGACGCTGAGGCGGCCGGGCTCCGTGCCTGCAAGCGTTGTTCGCCCAACACACAAAGCGCCGAAGAAGCCTGCGTCCTCGCTGCGATCGCCGCAATCCGCACCGGCGGCGCGATGACGCTTGATCAATTGTCCGACCTGACCGGCTATTCGCCGACGCATTTCCAGCGGCTGTTCAAACGGACAATCGGTTTGTCTCCGGCCGCATTTGCCAGGGCTCTTCGCGAAGAACGTGTACGAGAGGCCTTGGAGAGCGGTGCGTCGGTGACGGACGCGCTTTACCAGGCAGGCTATTCGGCACCCTCGCGGTTCTATGCAGATACGAAAGGAAAGCTCGGCATGCAGGCAAGCGACTGGCGCGACGGTGGGAAGGGCCGAACGGTGCATTGGAGCGTCGTTTCGACATCGCTAGGGGAAATGCTCGTGGCAGCCACAGAGAAAGGCGTGTGCTGCCTCAGTTTCAATGAAGGCGTCGAGGAGTTGCGCGCGCGATTTCCCAATGCCCAATTGTTGGAAGGCGGCGAGGAATTGTCCACGCTCCTCAAGCAGGTAGTCGCAGCGGTCGAGCAGCCGGATCTCGACAATTCGCACATTCCGCTCGACGTCAAAGGCACCGCATTCCAGCAACGCTGCTGGCAGGCATTGCGCGAGATTCCCGCGGGTGAGACTCGCAGCTATGGCGAGCAGGCCGCGATGCTCGGCAATCCCAAGGCGAGCCGGGCCGTGGGCAGTGCTAACGGTGCGAACAACATCGCGGTGCTGATCCCGTGCCACCGGGTGGTGCCTGCGAGCGGAGGGGTGGGCGGCTACGCCTACGGCGCGGAAATCAAGGCCGAATTGCTGAAGCGCGAAGGCGTCGGCGAAAAGGAGCTGTTCTAACATGACGAAGAACGAGTTTGCCGCGCTTCATCGCAGCGGCGATCCGCTGGTGCTCTACAATGTATGGGATGCAGGCAGCGCCGTTGCAGTCGCTGAAGCCGGGGCGAAAGCCATAGCCACCGGCAGCCATTCGCTCGCCGGCGCGCAGGGCTATGACGACGGCGAGCACATTCCCATTGCCCGGCTGGTCGAGACCGCTCGGCAGATCGCCGATGCTGTCGACCTGCCGATCACGGTAGACATGGAAGCGGGCTATGCGACCAACTTGGCCGATCTTGAACGCAATGCCGATGCGATGATGCATGCCGGGGCAATCGGGTGCAATCTCGAAGATCGCCTGATCCGGGCGGGAGGATTGCGCTCGATCGAAGAGCAAGCCGAACGCATCGCTGCGGTTGATGGCGAAGGGCTGTTCGTCAACGCCCGCACCGACACCTTTCTGGCCCCGCTGATGGCTGGCGAGGACCCCAACCAGATCGAACTGGTCCACGCCGCGATAGAGCGCGCTGCGGCCTATCGTGCGGCAGGGGCGGGGTGCTTCTTCATCCCCGGTCTGAGCGATCCCGACCTGATTGCGCAGGTGTGCGATGCTGTCGCGATGCCGGTCAACGTGATGCGCTTACCCGAGATGGTCGGCAATTCCGAGCTGGCGAAGCTCGGCGTCGCGAGGATCAGCTACGGCGGCGCGCCGTGGCGCACGGCGATGGCAGGAGTGACGGAAGCCGCAAGGGCGGCGTTCGGGAGTTAGACAGCGATCCGCTTCGCCTCGCGAAAGCTAACGAGTTTGCGTCGGTCTTCGTCCCACAGCGTCAGGAACAGCGGACGGATCGTCTGCCGTGCAGCGTAGCGATTGAATTCGGTCAGGCTTGGATACGCCTTCAGCACTTCGGGCAGGCGATAGAACGGGATGGTGCTCGCCAGATGGTGGACATGGTGGATGCCGATATTGCCAGTGAACCAGCGCAGCGGCAGGGGCAGGGCGAGATAGGAACTGCCCAACAGCGCCGCTTCCTGAAAGGACCAATTGTCCTGCCAGTCCCAATGCGCGTCTTCGTACTGGTGCTGGATGTAGAACAGCCACACGCCGGTCGACCCTGCGATCAGCACAGTCGGCACGACGACCAACGCCGTAACACCCCAGCCAAATGTGAAACCGAGGCCAGCGAGGACCGCGGCAAGCACCGCGTTGGTGCCCATCGCACTGATCCAGTAAAGCGATCCTTCGCGCATCAAGCCCACGGGCAGTCTGTGCCGCAGGAAGAAGAGATAGGCAGGACCGAACCCGAACAGCACCAGTGGATGGCGGTAAAGCCGGTATCCGAAGCGTTGCAGGCGCGTGCCCTCCCGATACTCTTTCACCGTTAGGGTATCGACATCTCCAAAGCCGCGTTTGTCCAGATTGCCCGTGCGCGCGTGATGACGCGCATGGGAAAGCTGCCAGCAATCATACGGTGTGAACGTCAGCACTCCGAGCGCCCTGCCGACCCAATCATTGCCGCGCTTGCTGGGAAAGAAAGCGGCATGCCCGCAATCGTGCTGGATGATGAACAGCCGAAGCAGCAACAGCCCAGCAAGCGGTAGAAGCGCCAACGTGATGAAGTAGCCCGCCTGGACGCCAAACAGCATCGCGGCGACGACAGCAACGAACAGGACCGCCGTGATCGCCAATTCCCAGATGCTGCGGCCCACCGATGGATCTCTGAACGCACTCAGATCGCGCATCAACTGCTTGGGATCGAGCGCGGGATTGCTTTGGCTCTGAGAGGTCATTCCGTTCCTTGGAGAGGTTGCGACACGGTTTCTTATGCGGGCTGGTATGCCAAGCTTATGGCAATATCGCGAAAGAAATACTCAAATTTCCACGTAGTTGCCGTCGCGTTCGACCAACGCCCGTCGGAGTCCTAGTCCAGCTTCGGGGGGAAGCCCGGCTCGGCCTTTGCCATTGCGCGCTGATAGGCTTCGCGCGCGCCGATCCTTTGCAGGTAGGCCTTCAGGTTCGGCAGGTGGTCGATGGACATATTGTTGAACGCGCGGCTGGTTGTCAGCTGGAATCCCATCATG
>JASJDE010000099.1 GCA_030065195.1 Erythrobacter sp.
TGGTAGAGCATCGGTCTCCAAAACCGAGGGCCACGGGTTCGAATCCTGTCACCCCTGCCATTTTCCCAAGTCTTTGACCGTTGCGGATCCTTGTCAGCGCGATGCCGCGACCGTGCCGGCGCTTGCATTGATGCGGAGCACCAGCGGACGCCCGGGCTTGCTGGTGCCGGTATCGTGGTCGTAGCGCGACGTCGCGATACTCACCCGCAGCCCGGTGGAGGCTGAATAACTCGACCTGGCGCGATCGAGATCGAGACCGTTGAAGCCGGTGAAGGCATAGCAATGGCGATCGCCCATGGTGCTCTCGGGATCGAGCATCAGCACCACCAGCCCGGCGGACGCGGCTGCGGGTTCGACCTGATCGATCTCGAGCAGCAGGACGTTGCCTTCGTAAAAGCTGCGCGCACCACTGCCGCGGCTGTTGATTGCAAGGTCCCGGAGGCCGACATTCGCCTGTTCGCAGCTCTTGAGTTCGAGTGTTCCCGAAGCAGGAGCCTGCGCCATAAGCGTGCCTTGGCCAAGGGTTAGCGCCAAACCGGCAGAGACCATGGCGGTCGGTATGATCGTTGGAATTCGCATGTTTCGTTCCCCCCAAGTCTTGCTTTGCCTGCGCGACTATCGCTTCAGCGGCGGCGCCGAACGAAGTCCGAGCTTGGAGAACCCTTATAGCAGCGCGGCACAACTGGCCATTGCCGCGTCAGGAAGTAGGTGTAGGTGCCTGCAGGAAAATCCGGCGTCTTTGCCCATCGACCGTTGCATTCGTCGAGATCGCCCAAGCCCGCGACATATTCGTAATCTTTGGTGAATGTTCCATCATAGGTTCCACCGGGATTGCCATCGCCGCTCGGTCGGGTGCCCGGCTTGACGCGGTAGCTTGAAGCAAACTCCCTGATTTCGCCATCATTACCGGAGCCATAAAGCGCATAGATAGGGAAGCCGTCGGCAGCCCAACCGATCAAGGGCGAGTGTGCGCCTGCTCGAACTTCCAATTCGTCGAGCAACAGACTTGGCAGGCCGTGGTAGTGATAGGCCCCGTTGGGCTGGACGTGAGCGTGATTTTCATCGAGGCCCATATCGAGTGCGTTGCGGAGCGGCTCGTACTGCCATCCCGAGCCGCGATCGCCGCGATAGAATTCATTCGCTCCGGGGTCGAAAACCACGCCGTTCACTGCAATACCGAATACCTGCCCAAGGGCGCTTTGCGTGGTGCCGGTCAAGCTGGGGGCGGCCGGCACGCGATAATCGTAGCGCTGCTCTTCGATCCGATGGGGATTGCCCGAATTCGGGAATTGCCCGGTCAGGTGGGCGGCGATCCCGTTGGCGCGGAGCTCCCGCCATCGTTGGCCCAGCTCGTCCGTCACGATATTCTGGGCGATGGGCTGCTCTGTAGCCGGGACCAGCACGGCAGCGCCGCTGCTTTGCGTGACCGTGTGGCGACGCAGCGGTGGCGGTCCGCCGCTCCCCCGGCTGCGCGGACGTCCCTGTGCCGAATGGCGCGCCGGTCGGCAAGCGAGGCCGCCGCGACCTCCCGGTGCAAAGCAGCTCCCGGACAATTCCCCGTGCGGAGTGGCGAAGGAGCAAGTGTCGTTCGTCTGCAAGCCCGAGCACGCATGCACCGCTTCGGCGGGTGGGCCCCCGCGACCATTGTCGCTGCGCTGCGCCATAACGTGCGGGGCGACAGTCACGAGCGCCAGGGCCCCTCCTGCACAGACAAGGGCGGGCGTCATCATTCTGGATTTTGTCATCACCGTTCTCCAACCGATCTACGAGTTGCAGTAGTTTCGACCGGCCAGAACGCTGATCCGATCGAATGGCAAACCGGCCGCTCCCGCCGATGCAGCGATTGGTTCAACCCCGTTCCGGGAAGAACCGAGGCACCCTTTTCAGGCGCTCACCTGCCCTACGCCCCTCCATTCCCGGAAGCGATGCCAAAGTGGCTGTTCATACAAAATGAGACATAGATGAATGTTGGCTAACGCGCGCTTTCAGCTTCGCGCCAGACGAATCGTGGCACTCCATCGTCGAACCGAGCGAATGGCTCAAAGCACGAGGACGATCATGACCCAGTACAGCTTCCGCACTTCGGGGCCCGATGCCTGGAGCAGCCCGCGCCCCACCCGCGACCCTTACCTGCGCGCCATCGCCTACGGTCCGGTGCGCCCGATGCACGAACCCAGCTGGCTCGAAAGGCTGCTTGGACGATTCTGAGTGGGGCGGGGGCGCTCTTCGTGGTCTTTGGAGCGCCCCTTATCCTTCAGTATTCTTCAGGCTCTTCGGGCGTCTCGCGACCGTAGGTCTTGCCTGCGAACTTGTCGCCCTGGGCGAGCTTGAAGACCACTCCCGACAACAGCAACAGCGCCACCAGGTTGGGCAGCGCCATCGCGGCGTTGGAAATGTCGCCGAGGCGCCAGACCAGCGTGAGATCCTGCGTCGACCCGACAAAGATCACGACGCACCAAAGCACCCGCCAGATGATATGCAGGATCTTTTCGCCGCCGCGGGTCGAACCGGGGATGCGATCGTAGATGAACGTGATCGCGCGCTCGCCGTAGTAGCTCCACGTCAGCAGTGTGGTGAACACGAACAGGATCAGCGCGGTCGAGGCGATCAGGGTCCCGAGCGGGATCGTGGCGATCTCGAACGGGAAGGCCGCGGCAAACGCGCCGCTCGTCATCGCGAAGCCTTCGAGGTCCGAATTCCACGCATGCGCGACCGGTTGGCCGCCGCCGGTGAAATCGCCTTGAACGGTCAGGATCACCAACGCGGTCATGGTGCAGATGATGATCGTGTCGATGAAGCAGCCGAGCATCGCCATGCGGCCCTGTTGCTGCGGATCGTTGGTCTGCGCGACGGCGTGTGCGATCGGGGTCGAACCCTGCCCGCTTTCGTTCGAAAACAGGCCTCGCGCGACACCGGCACGGATCGCCAGCGCGATCGCCGCCCCGACGAAGCCGCCGGTCGCCGCCTGCGGATTGAACGCGCCGTGAAAGATCAGGCCGAAAGTCGCCGGGATGTCCTGAATGTTGATGATCAGCGCGATGATGGCCATCACGATATAGGCCGCCGCCATGAACGGAATGACCTTCTCGGCAACGCTGCCGATCGATTTGATCCCGCCGATGATGACCACGAACACCGCGACCGCGACGATCGCGCCGCCGAGCCATTCCTCAATCCCGAACAGTTCGTTGAGCCCGTCCGCCACCGCATTGGCCTGGATCGAGTTGCCCGTGACCATCGCCGAAAACAGGGTGCCGATGCAGAACAGGATCGCAAGCCAGGTCCATTTCGGTCCCAGGCCCATCATGATGTAGCTCATCGGACCGCCGCGATAGACTCCGTCGGACGTCTTCTCCCGATAGCGGATCGCCAGCGATCCTTCGGCGAAGGCCAGCGCCATGCCGATCAGCGCCGTGATCCACATCCAGAAGATCGCGCCCGGCCCGCCGAGCGCGATGGCGGTGGCCACGCCGGCAAGGTTGCCGGTGCCCACCTGCCCGGACAGGGCGGTGGAAAGCGCCGCGAACGGAGAAATCTCGCCGTCGCCTTCGCCTTTGCGCCCGGCGAACAATCCCTTGAAGGCGCTGCCGAGCTGGCGGATCGGATAGAATTTGAGGCCGGCCATGATGTAGAGGCCGGCGCCGAGCAGGATGATGACCATCGGTGGGATGGGCTGACCGCCAACCGATAGCCACGGCACCAATTCACCGTTCCACGTTCCGCCCCAGATGAAGTCCGAAATGTTGGTTACGCGATCGATCAGGCTGACCGCGCCCGCTTCATTGGCTGCCATGTGTGAGAAATCCCCTGAATGCTGTCGCCGGGTTGGCGGCTTGTTTCATGGAGCGCTACGCTAACCGCGCCGGGCGGCAAAGGCTAGCCCCCATCGGAACCTGTCGTTCCGAGTGTGGTCTTGAGTTGTGCCGGAGCCACCCGCTCCCTCCACCCTTCCACCCGAACAGTGTCCCGGTAAGCTCCAGGCGGAAGGGTGGAGGGAGCGGGTGGCTCTGGATCAGCTGCCAGTGCGCTTGATTTTGTGCAACACTCGGCGTAATGGCGGCGGCGTCTTCCGACATCGGTAGCAATCTGAGCCCCTCCCGGACCTTGTCCGGGGCGGCGCGGAGACTTACCTGAAAGCGAAGGCACACTCGCATTGAAGGAAATGGCTGCTCTCATGGCCGAGGAAAAAAAGCGCAAGACATCGGTTCCCGAATTCGTGAACCAGGTCCGTACCGAGACCAGCAAGGTCGTATGGCCGACGCGCGAAGAGACGATCCGCACCGCGATCTTCGTCTTCATCATGATGGTGATCATGTCGCTGTTCTTCCTCGGTATCGACAGCGCGTTCAATGCGGTCGTCAATTTCCTGCTGGCGCTGGTCTGACCGGCGACGCTTCACCCATTTGATTTTTCAGGGATAATCCATGGCTCGCTGGTACATCATCCACGCCTATTCGGGCTTCGAAAACAAGGTCAAGGAAGCGATCCTGTCCGAAGCCGAGCGGTTGGGCCTGTCCGAAGGTGTCGAGGAAGTCGAAGTCCCGACCGAGACCGTGACCGAAGTCAAGCGCGGCAAGAAGGTGCAGGTCGAGCGCAAGTTCATGCCCGGCTATGTGCTGGCCAAGCTCAACATGACCGACGACGTCTACCACCTCGTCAAGAACACCCCGAAAGTCACCGGTTTCCTGGGATCGGGCAACAAGCCGCAACCGATCAGCGAAAAAGAGGCTGCACGCTATTTCGGCGGAGTCGAGGAAGCCAAGGCCGCGCCCAAGCAGCAGGTCAGCGTCGATTACGAGATCGGCGACCAGATCAAGGTGCTCGACGGCCCGTTCGCGAGCTTCAACGGCGTGGTCGAGGAACTCGATTTCGACAAGGGCAAGGTCAAGGTCAGCGTCTCGATCTTCGGCCGCGCGACCCCGGTCGAGCTCGACTTTGAACAGGTCGAGCTGGTCAAGTAGATTTCTTGCTTTGCGCACGCCATCCGGCGTGCGAATGGGCCGCTGGCCGTCTTCGACTCCCTCGCTCACACGGCCTAAGGGCCGGGTGGCGCTTCGCGCCGTCTTCGACTCCGCTGCGGGCGGGCGGTCGCCCTTGCGGTCGCTAGTGCGACCGATTCAAGAACGAAGACTTACCGCGCCTTCGATCAGCTGCCAGATCTGGTCTGCGACCTTGTCCGGGTCGGGGCGCGGATTCATGCGCATTGCCATCATCATAGTCGAGCGGATCGCGCCGATTATCGCCGCGCCCGCGAGCGCGCTGTCGATCTCGGTCGGGATCTGACCTCGGCGCTGGCCTGAGCGGACATTGTGCGCGGCGTTTTCCATCATCTCGCGCTGGACTTCATGCTCTTTCTGGATCGCCCGCGGGTGGCCGAGCGCGCCGAAGGCAACCGGCGCGAAGGGATCGGAATAGAGGAACGCAATCGTCTCCAGCAGGCGCGCGCGCTCGCGCACCGGCCAGCTGATCTCGGGATCGGCCTTCTTGTCCATTACGGCTGAGTAGCGTTCGTAGAAGCGATCGATCACCGCTTCCACGACGCCGTCCTTCGATCCGAAATAGTGGTAGGCGAGGCCGTTCGAGATCTCGGCAGCCTGTGCCAGCTGGCTGATTTCAAACTCGCCCCCGGTTTCGATGACCAGGCGCTCCGCCGCATCGAGGATCGCGGCGCGGCGCATCTCCTTCTTGCTCGGGGCGGGTTTGGTCGTCGTTTCCATGCCAATCTCATTTTTGAATTGAATTCAATTTAGGAAGAGACTATCGATTGATTCGACCGGAGGCAAGCGAGGGATCGACTATGAATGCACTGATCGGGGAAACGCCTGAAGTGGCCAGCGCCGATGCGGTCCAGCCATACCTGGCCGGCCGATCGTTTGATTCCTGGTGCGAAGAGCTCGACACAAAGGGCTACATCATCTTCGAAGGTGTGCTCGACGAAGCCGCGATCCAGCGCCAGATCGACGCGCTCGAAGTGTGGCTTGGCAAGGATGTGCGCGGGCGCAACAATTTCGAAGGGGCGGATTCGAACCGCATCTACGCGATGCTGGCCAAGGATCCGGTGTTTGCCGACCTTGTTTCGCACCCGCTGCAACTCGCGTTCGGCGAGCGCGAACTCGGTAGCTCGATGCTGCTCTACGCCTGCCTCGCGATCAACCTGCTGCCGGGCGAGACCGCGCAGCCCTGGCATTTCGACGACAGCCATTGCGACTTGGCGCGGCCGCGCGCTCCGCTCAGCATGTCGACCTTCTGGTCGCTGACCGAAACGACCGACCGAAACGGCGCGACCGAGATAATTCCGGGCAGCCATCTGTGGGGAGACGAACGGCCCGAAGGCGCGTCGGGACCGGGCGATTTCCTGACCGGCAAGACCGACAAGCAGGATGGCGACGGAGACCTGCCCGAAGCGATCAAGGCGACCATGCCGCCGGGCTCGCTGATGATTGCCAAGGGCACGCTCTGGCATCGCGGCGGGGCCAATCGATCGGACGATCGCCGCCTGATCGTCACTCCGCAATTCTGCAAGGGCTGGTGCCGTCCGCTCGAACAGCAATTGATCGCGGTGCCTCCGGAAAAAGCCGCCGAGCTTCCCGAACGGGTGCAGGAGCTGCTCGGCTACAGTATCCACGCACCGTTCATGGGCTATGTCGACGGAATGAACCCGAAGCGGGCATTGCCGCAGTATTGAGCTTGGCTAAACCGGCCACATCGGCTGCCCGGAGCGAGCCTGCATAAACAGGAAGGTCGCCAGCGCCACTTGGGCGAGCGCCGCGACGACAACCACGACCTTGCCGTTCCAGCCTTGTCGGTCGGCCAGCCAACCGATCAAGGGGATGGTCTGGAGCATATGCATGCTGACGAAATGCGCCGGGCGCAAATCGCCATATTCGCGGCTCCAGCCGAAAAACGGGATAACCTCACCTCCACCTGTCAACGGCGCGCCGACATAGCGGCCCACGCTCGACATATAGAAACCGAAAATGACGGTGGTGACGAACGCACCGATGCAGCCGATGATCGTTCCCAGCCACAGGCCCTGCCGCGAACGGTCGGCCTTGCGCCACACCTGGACGGCAATAGCGACAGCTATGGTCAGCAACAGGACTGCGCCGAGGCCCATAAGGGCGTACATCGCCTGCTCGAACGGACCGTCCAGGTTGAAATGCGACCGAACGCCGCGAGCGGCCTGCGTGTTCAGATAGACGAACTCGAAGACCAGCGCGATCCCGGCGAGATAGCCGAAGGTCATCAGAACCGGTCCACGCCGGGTTTCGCGCGGGACCTGCTGCGCGAGCATCGCCAGTGTGATGAAATGAACCACGAAGGACAGGTTGAACTTTTGCGGCTTGGTCCAGATCGCCGCGCTGTCGAGCAGGCGTGCATCCATCACCCACGCGGGAATGAAGACGAGGAATGCTGCCGCCATGAAGAGAGCGTAGGTCAGCAAGAGGCGGGTCAGGCGGTCGTTTTCGACCTGCATCGCAAGAGGGGTCCAGACCCGTTGTGGTTGGACAGTGGTGGTCATGCCGTTGCTCCCGCCGCAGGCAATTCATCGGCGCTTGCAGTTATCCGAACGTAGCCCGCACGCATGGCAAGGAACAACGCCAAGCCCAGCGGCCCGGCCATGAAGGTTGCAAGCAGGATCGGGGCCTGCACCAGCCGCGAAATGCCTACCTTGTCGGCTTGCACTGCGATCCAGCCGCCAATGAACAGGTCGAATGCGAGGTAGTGAATCCAGCCGGCAAGCAGCGCCCAATCGTTGGAGAGCAGTGTCTTCACTTCGGCGAAAGACCCGAAGCCGCCGCCTTCGACCGTAAGTATGTGCGACATCGCCAGACCCGAATAGAGCAGCGATAGCCCGAAAGGGATGACGTATCGCGGCACCGCTGTGAGCAGCAGCCAGCGGCGGGGAAGGAAGATCAGGATCAGCCATCCCAGCATTGCGGCTTGACCGGCCCAACCGAAAATCTGTTCTGGTGACGGCATATTAGGCCCCTCTTTGCTTTGCGTCCCGTCTAGGGGGCGGGAACTGAGGTGTCTAGTGCCACTAATACACCTCGCCCGAGCAGCAGTTTTCCTACCCGTACCCTTTGTGCCACTCCAGCCTTCATGCCGAAACGAAACTCTTTTCCGGTGCAAAGGACGCGCTCGACGCAAGGGTCGTCGTGGCCGCCGCACTTTCCTTTGCCGGACCGTGTAACATGCGGTCCATGTCTACCCGTGTGGAGGCTCTGCCGGTCGCCGAATCGCTTGCATCCGCAACAAAAAACGCTATGTGCGCCACTCCCATCACATCGACGGGAACTCCATGCGGGAGGCCGAAGTCAGGAGACTGACAAGCTGGCTGCTCGACCGCTTAACATGAGAGCGTATTCGATCGGCGATCCGCCGGTGCGCTCGACAGTGCGAAAGGAAAGGCCTCATGGCCAAGAAAATCGAAGGCTATATCAAGCTGCAGGTGCCTGCGGGCACCGCAAACCCTTCGCCGCCGATCGGCCCGGCGCTGGGTCAACGCGGCGTCAACATCATGGAATTCTGCAAGGCGTTCAACGCCGCGACGCAGGACCTCGAAAAGAACGCTCCGATCCCCACCACGATCACGGTCTATGCCGACCGTTCGTTCACCTTCACCTTCAAGAGCCCGCCGGCGAGCTACATGCTCAAGAAAGCGGCCAAGCTGAAGTCGGGTGCAAAGGAACCGGGCAAGGAAACCGCCGGCACCATCAAACAAAGCCAGGTCAAGGAAATCGCCGAGGCCAAGATGAAGGACCTCAACGCGAACGACATCGACATGGCCATGCGCATCATCGAAGGCTCCGCGCGTTCGATGGGCCTCGAAGTGGTGGAGGGCTGATCCAATGGCAAAACTGACAAAGAAGCAAAAAGCCGTCGCCGAACTCGACAGCGAAAAGCTCTACACGGTCGACGAAGCGATCGCGACCCTGCGCGAGCACAAGGCGAAGTTCGACGAGACCGTCGAGCTGGCGATAAACCTCGGCGTCGATCCGCGCCACGCCGACCAGATGGTCCGCGGCATGGTCTCACTACCGAGCGGAACCGGCAAGGACGTGAAGGTCGCGGTGTTTGCGCGCGGCGATAACGCCGACAAGGCGACCGCAGCAGGTGCCGACAAGGTTGGCGCCGAAGACCTGATGGAAGACATGCAGAACGGCAATCTCGATTACGACCGCGTGATCGCCACGCCAGACATGATGGGCGTGGTCGGTCGCCTCGGCAAGGTGCTGGGTCCCAAGGGCCTGATGCCGAACCCGAAGCTCGGCACGGTGACCCCGAACGTGGAGCAGGCCGTCAAGGACGCCAAGGGCGGCCAGGTCGAATTCCGCGTCGAGAAGATGGGAATCATCCACACCGGCATCGGCAAGCTGTCGTTCAAAGATGCCGACCTGAAGGCCAACTTCGAGGCACTGACCCAGGCAGTCGTGAAGGCCAAGCCGTCGGGTGCCAAGGGCAAGTATGTGAAGAAGGTCTCGCTGACTTCGACCATGGGCCCGGGCCTGAAGATCGACGTGGCGGAGGTTGAGGGAGCGTAGTTTTTTGCGCCTCAAGCGCCGACGGGGCCATCCGGCCCCTTGGCTTCCGCGCCAGTAGGCGCGACGGCCGGTCGGCCTTGCGGTCCCTGGCGGGACCGGATTGGAAATCGCTTTCCTACTTGGAAGGCTTTGATCAAAGAGGGGCTGGACGAGCGATCGTCCGGCCCTTTTTGTTGGCAATTGCGTAACTTGGACGCGGCACTCGACGAACAGGCCATGTGACTGGACGCGGGTTCACTCGGAACCTTGCCGTCGCTTCAGGAGTACACATGTCGTTGCAAGCACTCTCGGAACGCTTTCCCAACCATCCCGTGTTCCGCCCCGACGGAGAATCTATGTTCGACCCCAAATGGTTCGTAATCGGCTTTGCTTTGAGCGCCGTGGCCCTGATCGCCAATTACGACCTGCGGCTCGGCATGGCGGCCGGAATATTGTTGCTGGCTTTGGGCGCCATCTACCTGTGGATCAGCATGTGGCTCGCATCCGATACCGACGCGCCCAGGTCCGAACGTGCTGCAATGTTCGAGCGATTCTCGCAGCTTGCCCGCAATCGCCGGAAGGCGCGGGTGAAAGAGCTAGGCGCGGAGCGCGGACCGAATGCGGGCTAGCGCCCCGGAGCGTTGGGCGAGAGACTTGGCTTGCCCGATCGTCGCATCGAACCCGGCTCGTGCGCCGAGCAAGGCGCGGTTCGCGATCGTCGGCTCGAGCATGACGAAACTGGAACACGTCACACTGTCGGTTCCGAACATGGCCTTGTGCGCTCCTTCGCCTTCGGTGAAATCGAAGTAGCGATAGCGCCGTTCGGCAAACAGCCGCTCCAGCGCTTCCATCTGCAGCACGGTGCCAGGTGATAGGCGCGCCCAGTCCGGGTCGTAGCCGAGGTGGGCATAGACGAGGGTGGAGTTCGAAATCGGAAGGGAGAGGTAGGCGATCGGACCGTTGTCGGCATGGAGCAGGAACCCGCGCATGCTGTCGGCCTCGGCGGCTTCGAGCATGGCGCTGCGGGCGTGCTCCGTGTCCGGCAAACCGGCATCGAGCAGGCGGGCCTGATAGGTCTTCGAAGAGAGCGGAACGGCGGCGTCGAGGAAGCGTTCGATTTCAGCGGGCGTGCGGTGCTCGCTGATACTAAACGCTTCGCCCACCTCCTTCGCGAGCTTGCGCGCCTTGCGGCGGAGGGTCGAGCGGGTCTTGCCCGAAAAGCGCGCCAGATAGTCTTCGAAGCTGCCGGCCATGTCGATGTAATGCCGTCGATAGAGGTGCCGTCCGCCGATCAAGTGATGCGGGAAGGTCGCGACGATCATGGGCAGCGCAGCGACCGGTGCCGAAAGCACGCGCAGCCCGTCGGGGCCGGGCCGTGGGGGCGACAGATCGGGATCGCTTGAAAGCACGTCCTCGAGCGAGAAGGACCAGTTCGCCAATTGCCGTTCGACGGCGAGCAGACGCCGCGACCCAACCGTGAAATCGATGGATACATTGGTGACGGAAGGCATCGGGAAGGCGTCCTACAGTGCACCGTAGAGTGTGTTCGAGACGAACTGTTCGGCATAGCGCATTCCGGTGCGCAAGGGGCTCGGCGGAAGCGGTTCGCTGCCCGTTTCCCTTCCGCCAAACAAAGGCGCAGAGTCCCGGTAGTTGGCGGTCTCGACCCCTCTCATGTCGCGCAGGCTCCGGCACAGACCTTCGAACCTTCGGCGAACGATCCGGTTCACCGCCAGTTTGCGGCGATTGATCAGTTCGAACGAATGACTGACCAGTGTGAATGCGGTTCGACCGGTATCGCGGGCATGGCGGATCGCGGCGCGCATCTCATCCAGCGTCAGCGCGGTGATCTGGGCGTGCCGTTGTCCGCCTCCGAGCGTGCCGATTGTGCCAACGGGCACTTCGATCATGCTTTTGAACAACATTGGGTCGCGATCTTCGGGGCCAAGGCTAAACCGGCTCGCGCCTTCGGGAAGCGCAGGACAATGGCTGGTGTCGAAGCGCAGGCCGATCGCGGCCAGCGCTTCCAGAGTCTCGTCGTTTGCTCCGTAATTGCCGGCCCGGAACGCCACGGGCGGCGGTGCTCCTGCCGAAATCAGGAAGGCGCGCGCGAGCGAGAGCAGTTCGCATTGCTCTTCGAACGGGAAGTCCGCGATGTTGTTGCCGGTCCGGCCGGATCCGAGCGGATTGGCACGACCTGCAATTTCGAGCCATTCGGTGTGGCAGTGCAACTGGACGTCCTGCCCCGCTTCGACAATCGGCTGGACGACGTCTTCGATGGCAGCCACCCCCCAGACCAGAGCAGGCATGGGGTCGACAAAGAAGACGGCTTTCTGTTCGTACTCGTTCAGCAGATTGTCGAAGCGGGGCAGGACGTCCAGTTGCACTGCCACACCGAATGGCTCGAAAT
>JASJDE010000100.1 GCA_030065195.1 Erythrobacter sp.
CGAAGCCGGAACCGAACGCCATCCGGTTTCGGGTCTCGAAATCATCGAAGTTGCGGTGGTGCGCGGAGACAACCGGATCGTGTTCAGGACCGAGCTCGGTGCGGAACATCAGGCCCCTGGCCTGCGCTTCGGGCGTGTTGGCGAGCTCGGTCCTGAACACGATCCGGTTGTCTCCGCGCACCACCGCAACTTCGATGATTTCGAGACCCGAAACCGGATGGCGTTCGGTTCCGGCTTCGGACGCCTCGCCTTCGGGCGCCTGGGCCAGCGCCGTCCCCGAATCCGAAGGCGAGCACGCCGCCAAAAGGGCAGCGGCTGCCAATGCAAAGATTCTTATCATAGTCCGCCTTCCCGTCGCCCCTCGACGTCATCTTCCTGGGCTTGCGCCAGCCATTCCTCGATATCGACTGTTTCGGCTGCATCGACAATGAACCGCACGTGGTCGAAATCATGGCCTGCGCGCAGCATCGCGGCAATCTGTTTCTCTTTCGCGGCGTGTCGCACGTCGGCGCTTGCGTCGCGATCGATCCGATTGCCGAACGGGCCAAACCGCCGCTTCCGAGCATATAGCATCGCCGCGCGCCGGCTCTCCGTTTCTCCGGGCCTGTGCGCTTCGCGGACCTGCTCTTCGACGCCCGCCGCCCGGAGCGCTTGCTCCACGCGCCGTTTGCCATAGCCGCGCGCGGTCAAATCGCGGCTCCGCATACGCGCATAGGCGTCGTCATCGACGTAGCCGAGCTCGATCAAGCGGGTGACGAGGCCGGAGACGTCGAGTTCGCGGACTCGACCCTCATCGTCCTCCGCGACGCCGCGCTCGCGGATCTTGCGAGCGAGATAGGTCTCGAGTTTTGCCCCGGTCGTCGCATAGCGGGCCGCGTAATGCAGTGCGAGATCCCGCAGGGAAACCTCATCGAGAGGTCGCGTATTGCGCCGTTTGCGCCCGCCGGCTCGACTGCGGGACGATGACAAATTCGTATCGCGTGAAACCATTTCGCCTTATTCGTGCCACAGTCCTTATCAAATGGGAAAGACTTGGGATGCAGTTCGACCCCTAGCGGGCTGCAATACGGGACATGATAGGACGCACCGGGCTGCGCCGCAAACCACGGGTATCGCGAATAAATATGACCGACGCCGTTTTGACGCCGACGCCGAACGATTGCGATTTGCCTCGCATTCGTGCGCAATTTGCAACCTTCAACGAAGCCATCGATTACGCCGCGCGCAGCGAAAAGGGGCTCAATTTCCACGATATGCGTGGACAACTTTCCCGGGTCTATCCGTTTTCCGAGATGCGCTCTGACGCGCTGATCATGGCCCGCCGACTGGTCGGAGCGGGCATCGGCAAGGAAGACCGTGTCGCGCTGATCGCCGAAACCGGCCCGGATTTCGCCGCTCTGTTCTGCGCTTGCGTGTATGTCGGCGCGTGGCCGGTTCCTCTGCCGCTGCCGACGACATTCGGGGGCAAGGAAAGCTTCATCGACCAGCTGGCCGTGCAGCTGCAAAGCTCCGATCCGAAACTGCTGCTCTATCCCGAAGAGATCGCCGAAATGGCCGATGCCGCCGCCGTCAAACAGGGCTGTGCGAGCGAAAACTGGCAGCACTTCGCGACACGCGACGTGCCCGAATGCGAGCTTCCCGAAGCAAAACCGGATGACATTTGCTATCTTCAGTACTCATCGGGTTCCACGCGCTTCCCGACCGGCGTAGCGGTTACGCACGAAGCATTGCTGCACAATCTCTATGGCCACTCGACGACGATGCATCTCGGTGAAAACGATCGCTGCGTCAGCTGGCTGCCCTGGTATCACGACATGGGCCTGGTCGGCTGTTTTCTGTCGTTGATCGCGAACCAGGTTTCCGGCGATTATCTCAAGCCCGATGCTTTTGCCCGGCGCCCGCTGGCATGGCTCGACATGATCAGCCGCAACGAAGGCAACACGCTCTCCTACTCGCCGACTTTCGGCTACGACATCTGCGCGCGTCGCATCTCCAGTCAGAGCCATGTCGCCGAGCGCTTCGACCTTTCGCGCTGGCGCGTTGCCGGCAACGGCGCCGACATGATCCGGCCTGATGTCATGCAAAGCTTTGTCAATGCGTTCGCGGAAGCCGGATTCAAGGCCAGTGCGTTCACTCCGTCTTACGGCCTGGCAGAAGCGGTGCTCGCCGTTACGGTGATGCCGCCGGGCGAAGGCATCCGGGTCGAACTGGTCGAGGAAGAGCGCCTTTCGGGCACGCCGCGCGACCTGTCGCGACCGGCGCGATACCGGGCCATCGTCAATTGCGGCAAGGCATTGCCCGACATGGAAGTGCAGATCCGCGGCCCGGAAGGCAATGGGGAAGGCCATTCCCGCGGCGATCACCAGATCGGCAAGGTCTGGTGCCGCGGGCCGAGCGTCATGCACTCTTATTTCCGCAACCAGGAAGCCACCGACGACTGCCTCGTCGATGGCTGGCTCGACACCGGCGACATGGGCTACACCGCCGACGGCTACCTGTTCATCGTCGGCCGGGCGAAAGACATGATCATCATCAACGGCAAGAACCACTGGCCGCAGGATATCGAATGGGCGGTCGAACAACTGCCCGGCTTCAACCACGGCGATATCGCCGCCTTCGCTGTCGAGACCGACAACGGCGAGGAAGCCCCGGCAGTGCTGGTCCATTGCCGCGTCTCCGACCCCGTAGAGCGCGTCAAGCTGCGCGAACAGATCTCGGACAAGGTCCGCTCGGTCACCGGCATGAGCTGCGTGGTCGAACTGGTCCCGCCGCGAACCCTGCCCCGCACCAGTTCGGGCAAGCTCAGCCGCGCCAAGGCGAAGAAGCTGTATCTGGCAGGCGAGATCGTTCCGCTCAAACTGGCGGCGTAGTCCGGGCCCTACTCGCCTGCGCCGGCCCAATCCGCGCGTAGCGCCCCCGCGCCCGGCTCAACCCGCACGCTGACGCCGCGCATGGCCAGTATCTCGGCCGCCTGAGTGCCCTCTTCGGGGTCGCCGATCAGGACGATCGGCAAGTCGATTCGCCTCGATGCCCACTCGATGGTGCTCAAGGCGCGGGCCCCTTCGATCGTCGGTCCATCGTCCTGGAACGGAATGGCATCGGGCAACTCGCCGACCGGAGGAAGCAGCTCGATGGTCCAGTCGGGCTCGGTCGCCACGATCCGCTGCTCCAGCGCACGATAGGCGGCGAGCGTCGCGCCTTCGAGTCGTCTCGCCCGCACCATCGCGCGGCGGCGTGTGCGGTCGATCACCACATCCTCTTTCGCCACTCCAGCAACCAGCGACAACCGCAAAGCCAGCGCTTCCGCACGGGCCAGTTCTGCCGCTTCTTCGCTGGCGCGCGCAGCGGAAAGCTGTGCCTGCTCCGCCGCACTCGCGCTGGTTCCGACCTGGTATTGCACGAGGTTCAGTTCCATCGGCTGACCCAGCCGTGCAGCCAATGCCCGTTCGATATCCACTTCGGCGTCCGGCCTGGTTTGCGGCGTGTAGATGGTGGCGCCGACCGTGATCGGGTCCGACCTGAAATCGACATCGAGCCTGGAGATCTCCGAATCCCGCACGAACGCTTCGCTGATTTCGTCGCGAATGACGCGCTGGGAATTGGTCTGGAACGCGATCTGCTGGAGCGAGAATGCCAGCGGGACCGCCAGCCCGATAAACACCACCACGACCGCGAAATTCTGCGCCTGCGATTGCCGCTCGCTAAGCGAAGTCCGGAAGCCGTAGAGGCGCGCCATCGCCCATGCGGTGAGCGCGATCGTGATGAAGTTGGTGACGTAAAGCAGCAGCGCGCCCGAAAAGACCGTCCAATTGAGTGTCGCCAGCCCGAATCCGATTACGGCGAGCGGCGGCATGAGCGCCGTCGCAATGGCCACCCCGACGATTGCGCCCGCCCTGCCGCGGATGGTCGCATAGGCACCGGCCATCCCCGAAAAGAGCGCAACCAGCAAGTCGAACAGGTTGGGCTGGGTTCGCGAGGCGATCTCGGTGGTTATCGTCTGGATCGGCGAAAGGAACACCAGCACCGCGCACAATCCGATGGCAATCACGCTGCCCCAGGCCAGGCTGCGAGCCGATTGCTTCAGCCATTGGTAGTCACCGATCGCCAGTGCAAAACCCAGACCCATAATCGGGCCCATTAAGGGCGAAAGCAGCATTGCCCCGATCACGACCGCGGTTGAAGGAAGCAGGAGACCGAGCACCGCAATCCCGCCGCTCATCGCCGTCATGAAGACATAGCGTTCCGAGAGCGCACAGTCTTCGCGGTGTTTCTCGATGACTTCGGCCTGGTCGACCGAACCGAAGACCTCCTGTTGCCACCAGCGCTGGATGCTCTTGATGACCCGCCCGGACGGCGTTTCGTCCGCGCGCGCGCTCGACGCCGACGAAGCCTGGCGCCGGGGTTCGGCGGAATCCGAAGACACAACGTCGGGATCGGTTTGTTCGCTCACCGGGGCGATCTACGCGGAATCGCAGGCAAAAAAAAGCGCGTACGCAAATGATTGGACTGGCTCGCCGGAAACGGGCAATCTTGAAACTCGTGTTTTAGATTACTAATACAGTAAGAGCCAGTCAGGGCCGCGCTGTGAGGGCGAAGCCACTTGCACGCGGACGAGGGAGCAGACAGACCGAATGAGCACCGAGACCAAGCCCGAAGTGAATATCGCAACCGCGACAAAGACCGCGACCGATTTCGAGCTGACACCGCCCGATCCGGTGCCAGCCGTCGCACCGGAGAAGGCTGCCGGGCTAGTGCCCGTCGACGACGAAAAGAAGACGAAACTCGACAGCAAGGTCGACGGATTTGTCGCCGAACTGGTTGCCGAAGATGCCAATTCGCCGGCGTTCGGCGAAAAGGTCGACCAGATCACCCGCATGGGCCAGGAACAGATTCGTGCCGCGGCGGCGATGTCAAACCGTTTCCTCGATCGGCCGGTGCGCGCGATGAACTCCGAAAGCAGCGTCGGCACCGACCTTGCCGAATTGCGACGCACAGTCGAAGACCTCGATCCGGGCCGCAAGAACAAACTGCTCGCGCCGCGCAAGCTGTTCGGGATCATTCCGTTTGGCAACAAGCTGAAGAATTATTTCGACAGCTACACCAGCGCCCAGGGTCATATCCAGGCGATCCTCGAACGGCTCGATTCGGGAAAGAAGGAGCTGCATCTCGACAACGCGGCGATCGACACCGAGCGGCAGAAGCTGTGGGAAGCGATGGGCGAGCTGGAGCAGATGATCCACATCGCCAAGACGCTGGACGAACGACTCGAAGCCAAGGCGCTCGAACTCGACAGCTCCGACCCGGAAAAGGCAAAGGCGCTGCGCGAAAGCGCGCTGTTCTACGTCCGCCAGCGCACCCAGGACCTGCTGACCCAGATGGCGGTCAGCGTACAGGGATATCTCGCGCTTGACCTGGTCAAGAAGAACAATGTCGAACTGGTCAAGGGTGTCGACCGCGCCAGCACCACGACGGTCGGCGCGCTACGCACCGCTGTCACCGTGGCGCAGGCCATGACAAACCAGAAACTGGTGCTGCAACAGATCACGTCCCTGAACCAGACCACCAGCGACATCATCGATTCCACCAGCACCCTGCTGCGCGAGCAGACCGGCCAGATCCACGAGCAGGCGGCCGCCTCGACGATCCCGCTCGAAACGCTGCAGCGTGCATTCCAGAACATCTACGACACGATGGACGAAGTCGATCAGTTCAAGGTCCGGGCGCTCGACAGCATGAAGCAGACCGTCACCGTCCTGAGCGACGAGGTCGAGAAGTCGAAAGGCTATATTGCCCGGGCCGAGGGCCAGGCCCAGGCGCAGGCCAAGGTCGCATCCGAACCATCGCTGCTGGCGCTCGATAGCTGACAGGACTTCGAGTGACAGACAGCACGAAACACTCCGACCAGATCCTGAGCGCGGCGAATCAGTCGTTGCAGGTCCAGAGGCAGGGCGGGACGCACCGGCCCGGTCCGTCGATCGGCAAGGGTTCGGCCGGCGTCAGATTCAAGACCATGCTCAAGCGCGCGGGCTATTTCGGCCTGGCGGTGTTTGCGATCCTCACCGCCATGTCGGTGGCAGGCTGGATCATCGGCGGCATCGGGTTCTGGGGCGTCGTGATGACGTTCCTCGCGGTCGTCATCGCCGCGGGAATCTTCATGAATTTTCCAAAGGTGAAGATACCCAAGCGCGCCGATCTCAAGCAAGGCAATCCCAAGCAGATGGTGGCCCGCACGGAACTGTGGCTCGAAGCGCAGCGCCCCGCTTTGCCGCCACCTGCCGCAAAGATCGTCGAGGATCTCGGCGTCCAGCTCGACGCGCTGGGAATGCAGCTCGAAACGGTCGATGCGGATCACCCATCGGTTCGCGAAGTGCGCGAGCTGGTGGGTGAATACATTCCGGAAACGATCGACAATTACCGCAAGATACCCGAACATCTGCGCGCCGAAGAACATGCCGGAAAGAGCGCCGACGAACGCCTGACCGACAGCCTCGGCAAGCTGTCGGGCGAGATCGACCGCGTGACTCGGCGGATCGCGGAAGGCGCGCTGGACGATCTGGCAATCAAGGACCGGTACCTCGAATATCGCTATGGCGGCGATGAATTGCTGGAGGAAATGCGCCAATCCTCCGGGTCGAAAGACTAGGCTCCGCAGCGATGCGTGTGACCCTACCCCACACACTCGGACGCGAGGAAGTGCGTCGCCGGATGCACGAACACGGTCACGAGATCGGCAGCTACTTTCCTCCCGGCATGGCGACGGTGGAGACCCGCTGGCCCCACGAAGACCAGATGGACTTGCTGATTACCGCTGCGGGGCAGCGGATCGACGGCCGTATCGAAGTGTACGAAGAACAGGTCATTATCGACATGGACCTGCCCGCAATCCTCGGATTCTTGCGCGGAACACTCGAACGCGCAGTGCGTCGGCACGGGGGCAAACTGCTCGAAAAGAGCTGATTGCGGGCGACCGCGTCGCACATGTGTCCGAAGCGCCGTATTTCGGCGGGACCCCAAGGACAAACATGGAATCGCCCGGAATCATCCTGCATTGCATCGGCGCTATCGATCTGTCATTCTGAATGGACAGTCGATGTGTACAGCACGACTTACAGTAATGAGGAGTGCAGGCCATCGGCGTCACGGGCAGCACCGACAACTTGCGAATGTGCCTGCGCGGAGCGACCGCCAGCGCACACGACCTGCTGGACGCGTCGATGCGCGCGGCAAGCGGTTGGTCGTCGCTCGACGATTATGCCGATTTTCTGGCGTTGCAGCACGCGGCGCGTGCTCCCGTTGAAGATTGGCTGGCCGAAACCGCGCCCCAAGACCTGGTGCCGCCCGCTCAATGCCCGCTGATCGCCAACGATCTCGCGGATCTTGGGCACTCCGTCCCGCCTATGGCCGCTCCTTTCTCCCTGCACATCGATGAATATCGGCAAAGCCATGCCCTGGGTGCAGCCTGGGTCCTCGCAGGGTCCTCGCTCGGCAATCGCTCGATCCTGAAGGAACTGCGAAGAGCCGGCCATGTCGAGTGGCCGCATGCATTCCTGGGCGACGATCACATGCTAACCTATTGGCAAGGCCTGCGTCGTCGGATCGAACGGCCCGCCAAAGTCGCCGAAGTCGAAGCCGCAAGCGCCGCGGCGGCCGCGGTATTCGACCACTTCTTGCGCTTCGCCGGGGAATCGGACGCGACGGATCATCGCTCGGAACCGACGCAATGAACCTCCAGCCCGCCAAGTCCGACCTGACCGAATGCGATCGCGAGGCGATCCACCTGATTGCCGCGGTCCAGCCGATCGGCGCCCTGATCGCAGTCAACGGCGACTGGGCGATCGCCCATCGATCGACCAATGTCGGCGCAATCCTCGGTCTGGAAGACAATCCCGATCCCGGGTCTCCATTGACCGACCTGTTCCAGCCACGGGCCGTGGAGACCCTGCGCGAAGCGCTACAATCGCTCGACCGCGACGATTGTGTGGAACGGATATTCGGGCTTCGTCTGGTTGCCAATGGCGAGTTGTTCGATTGTGCGATTCATACTTCAGGCGCCAAGGTCGTGATCGAATTCGAACCCCATGCCGCTTCGGAGTATTCCGATCACCTGTCTATGATCGGACCCGCGCTCGCGAGGCTCGAACCGATCCGGCAATTGGAGCCATTGTGCGACGAGGCCGCCATTCTGGTGCGCCAGATGCTCGGCTACGACCGCGTGATGATCTATCGCTTTCACGACGACGGAAGCGGTGAGGTTGTGGCCGAAGACCGCCGAGAGGAACTCGAGCCCTATCTCGGATTGCGCTATCCAAGGGCCGACATACCGCAGCAAGCGCGCGACTTGTTCCGCCGCAACAAGGTGCGGGTGATCGGCGACATGCTGGCGGAGTCGGTGCCGGTCGAGCCCGCCATTTCCGTCGATGGCGAGCCGCTGGACCTGTCGATGAGCGTCTTGCGCGCGCATTCCGAGATGCATGTGCAATACATGAAGAATATGGGTGTTGGCGCGTCCCTCGCCATCGCGATCGTCCGCCACGGAGAATTGTGGGGGATGATTTCGTGTCACCATTATTCGCCGCTGACGCCGCCCTATTCGCTACGCACGGTTGCGGAGATGTTCAGCCAGATCTTCTCCATGATGCTCGATCGCCTGCTGATCGACCGATCGGAAAGGTTGCATAATCGCGGCAGGCATCTGCACGACTTGCTGATGCAGCGCCTGGCCGGCGGGACGTCGCTGACGAGCAGCCTTCCGATGCTGGACGAGCTGCTGCAGGACACCATCCCGCATGACGGTGTGTCGTTCCTGATCGATGGAGAATACCGATTGCGGGGGATCGGGCCCTCGGCCGAGCAGTTTTCCAACTTGGTGCAGCCGCTCGCCGGAGCACCTGTCAGCACGATCATAGCCAGCGGATCCCTGCGCGAACAAATCCCGTCGGCCCATACGTTTGCCGATATCGCACCCGGAGCGCTGATCATCCCCATTTCCCGCTCGCCGCGCGATTTCCTCGCCCTGTGGCGCAAGCCGCTGACGCAAACGGTCGTCTGGGCGGGCGATCCCGAAAAGGCGATTGCGCCACCCGGCGAAAGGCTCCAGCCGCGAGGGAGTTTTGCAGCCTGGGAAGAAACGGTTCGAGACCGCGCCGAAAATTGGACCGAAGACGAGCTGCAGATCGCGGAAAGCCTGAGGGTCACTCTCCTCGAAGTGATCCTGCGGATGACCGCCGAAGTTGCGCGCGAGCGTTCGCGGGCGCGGGAAAAGCAGGAACTGCTGATCGCCGAACTCAATCATCGGGTTCGCAACATTCTCAACCTGATCCGCAGCCTCGTCGCCCAGTCGCAGCACGGCGCAGTGAACGTTGAAGGCTTTGCCTCGATCATCGGCGGACGGATTGCTGCCTTGGCTTCGGCGCACGACAACATCACGCGCGAGCACTGGGCGCCTGCGCCGCTGTCATCGCTGTTCGAGACAGAGCTTTCGGCCTACGTCAACGAAAAGCGCGACCGCTTCGTCTTTAGCGGGGAAGAGGTGCTGGTTAAGCCTGAAGCCTACACGGTCCTGGCGCTCGTGGTGCACGAACTGGTTACCAATTCGGCCAAATATGGGAGCCTGTGCGATCGGCACGGGTCGCTTTCGGTTGCAATCGAACGCAACCGCGAGGGCGATTTGCAGATCGAGTGGCGCGAGCGCGGTGGACCGCCGGTCAAACCGCCCAAACGCCGCGGTTTCGGGTCGACCATTATCGAGCGTTCGATCCCCTACGAGCTAAAGGGCGAGGCCAATCTTCGCTTCAAGCTGACCGGCCTCGAGGCCGATTTCGTCGTACCCGATCGCTACATCGTGCCGGTCGCCTCGAGCGAAGCGACCGGCGCAGGAGACGTCGAAACCGGTCCGGACGGCACGAAACTGCATTCTCCATCAAGTCCGCACATTCCGCCACATGTGCTCGTCGTCGAAGACAGCATGATAATCGCGCTCGATACGGAAGAGAGTCTCAAACGGTTGGGCGTGCAGTCGGTGGCGGTCGCCAGCAGCGTCACAATGGCGCTGGATACGATCGAGGACCGTATCCCGGATTTCGCCATAGTCGATTACAATCTCGGCGATGAGTCGAGCGAGCCGGTCACTCAGGAGCTGTGCGATCGCGGTGTCCCGTTCGTGCTTGCAACCGGATATGCCGAGCTTGGAGACCAGGTGGAGGAGCTTGGAGCGCAAAGCCTCTTGCGCAAGCCGTACGGTCGCAGCGAGATCGAAGAATTGCTGGCCGGTTGACGCCAAGGGGCAATCAAGCCGAACGCGTGAGCAACGTCACCTCGGCAGCGGAGAAATCGAGCGCCCCGATGGACGCGGCGAACAGGCATTCCCCCGCCCCCGCTTTCGCCGATCCGTCATGCGCGCTCACCTCGCCTTCAAGCGGCAGCACCAGCAACCCGCCGGGATAGGCGGAGCCCACCGCATCGTCGGGCTGGCCTTCGACCCGGTCGAGCCTGAAATGCGCCGCGTCGATCAGCACCCGGCCGCGTTCGGCCGCCGAGCCGCGATATTCGGCTTCGTAAGGGGCGCCCTGCGCCACGGCAATTGCGCGTTCGAGATGCAATTCGCGCGGACGGCCATAATCGTAAAGGCGGAAGGTCGTGTTGCTGTTCTGCTGGACCTCGACCAGTGACAGGCCAGGACCGATCGCGTGAACCGTCCCCGCAGGCAGGTAGAAAATGTCGCCCGGTGCCACGTCGTGCCACGTCAGCAATTGCTCGATAGAACCGTCGCGGGCGGCGGCTTCGATCGTATCGGCATCGACGGCCTGGTTAAAGCCGATCGCCAGTTGTGCGCCCGGTTCGGCATCGAGCACCAGCCAGCATTCTTCCTTGCCATCTTCACCCGCAACCGCGTTGGCGCTGGACGGATGGACCTGCACCGACAGCTTTTCGCTGGTGAACAGGTATTTGACGAGCAAGTCCGATTGTTCGGGCGGAGGCTCGAACCAGATCTCCCCGATGCGCTTGCCCTCCGGTGCAGCGAAGGGCGCGGGCAGGACGTCGCGTCCCCAGACCTTCTCGACCAGCCGGGTCGGCAACTGGCGCACGTCGCTCATTGATTGACCGCACCTGGCAGCTTGCCAACTTTCTGTGCGCCGTCCCGCGTGGTGACGAGCACTTCGCCGCCCGAAACGACGATCGAGATATCCTCCAGCCCGATTGCGGAAATCCGTGGTCCGTCACTCATGGCCATGACATTGCGGCAATCGACAAGATCGGCCTGTCCGTTCACGAAACTGCCGGTCGAATCTTGCGGCAGGGCGTCCTGCAAGGCAGCCCAATTGCCAATATCCGACCAGCCCATATCGGCTGGAACCATGGCGGCACGCGATGTGTTTTCCATGACCGCGTAGTCGATCGAGTCCCCTTCGATGGCAGCGAAAGGCTCCGGTGCCGGGTGGAAACGCGAGTTTTCGCGCCGGCCCTCGGTTGCGGCGCGTGCGACAAGATCGGCCATTTCAGGTCGATGCGTCTTGAGTTCTTCCAGCAGTGTTCCCGCACGAAACGCGAAAATGCCTCCATTCCAGCTATATTCTCCGCTTGCCATATAGGCCTTGGCGCGCTCCAAGTCGGGCTTCTCGACGAATTTCGCGATCCTGAAGCCGCCCGACAGTTCCTCGCCCCGGTGGAGGTATCCGTAGCCCGTTTCCGGATGCGTCGGCGAGATCCCGAACGAGACCATCCATTCCTCGCTTGCAAGCTGCGCTGCGGCGATCGCTGCGGCCCGGAATGCCGCCTCGTCGGCGATGTGGTGATCGCTCGGACACACCAGCATGATCGCGTCTTCGGGAAGCAGCGCCGCGGCCAGCGCGATAGCTGGTGCGGTGTTTCGCGCCATCGGCTCGATCACCAGCAGATGCTCGCGATCTGCCCCGAGCTGCTCCTCGATAAGGTCGATGTGCTGCGCGCCCGCCACCACGATCGGAGCGGCAAATCGTGCGTCGCCTGCAACGCGACCGATCGCTTGTTCAAACAGGGTTACCTCGCCGATCAGGGGCAGGAACGGCTTGGGCCGGGACTTGCGACTGACCGGCCACAAGCGGGTTCCGCTGCCGCCGCACAGGATGACCGGGTGGATTGGGCGGGGTTCACTCATGACCTAGCCCTTTAGCAGCGCGAGTCAGCAATGCCAGAGCGGAGCCACCGCCCTTCCCAATCAGCGTGCGCGAAAATCCACCCGGTAGCCGTACCGTGCCTCGACCGGCT
>JASJDE010000101.1 GCA_030065195.1 Erythrobacter sp.
CCCGAACGACAGTGCTGCGTTCGAGATGACGAAATGGGCCTTGCCGGCATCGTCCACCCCGACGGCGTTCCTTACGGTGCGCGACGGTCCGGGCAATTTCCACATGAAACCCAACGGCGTCTTCTTCGGCTCGGACGGCACCTGGCGTGTGCTTACGGCAGACCGCTTCTATTCCACGGTTCGCGACCGACCGAGATTCGGGACCCAGTCGGGGCCGATGCTGGTGATCAACGGAGAGCTGCACCCCGACATCCAGGATAACGGACCGTCGCGCACCGTAAGGAACGCCGTCGGGGTGGACGATGCCGGCAAGGCCCATTTCGTCATCTCGAACGCAGCACTGTCGTTCGGGCAGATCGCGCGGTTCTATCGGGACGAACTGAAGGTCAAGGATGCGCTGTTCCTGGACGGAAATGTCTCGTCGCTGTGGGACCCGGCGACCGATCGGCTCGACCGCGGCCTGATCGGTCCGATGATCGTCGTGACAAATCGGGAAAGCGCCGGCGGATGATCCTCGTTATCGACAATTACGACAGCTTCACGTTCAACCTGGTCCATTACCTGATGGAGCTGGGCGTCGAAGTGCGGGTCGAACGGAACGATGCGCTCACAGCCAGCGAGGCAGTGGCCAGCAATGCTGCGGGTTTCCTGATCTCGCCCGGACCCTGCACCCCGAACGAAGCCGGGATCAGCCTAGACCTCGTGGCGGCATGCGCCGATGCAGAAAAGCCGCTGCTCGGCGTCTGTCTGGGACATCAAGCGATCGGCCAGCATTTCGGCGGAACGGTCGTTCGCGGCGGATTGATGCATGGCAAGACGTCGCCGGTATCTCACGATGGGACCGGAGTTTTCGCCGACCTGCCTTCCCCCTTTACGGCGACGCGTTATCACAGTCTCGAAGTGGTAAATGCGCCGCAAAGCCTGCTCGCCAACGCTCATGCGGAAACGCCCGGCAGCGATCATCCCAGCGTCATGGGATATCGCCACGTGAGCCTTCCCCTCCATGGAGTGCAATTCCATCCGGAAAGCATCGCCACCGAGCATGGTCACGCCCTGCTTGCCAACTTCCTCCGAATCTGCGGCATCGATGCGCAACTGCCCGAAAGGCTGACGGCATGACCACTCTTCCCGACGTCGCTACGCCGCTGGGCGAAACCGAAGCCGAAACCGCGTTTGGAGCCCTGCTCGATGGCGAGACCAGCGAGGAAGAAATCGAACGGTTTCTCGTAGCGCTATCCGATCGCGGCGAGACTTCCGAAGAGATTGCCGGGGCAGCACGGGCGCTGCGGGCTCGCTTGATCCCGATTTCGGCACCGGACGACTCGATCGACGTTTGCGGGACGGGTGGCGATGGCCACCATACGCTCAACGTCTCGACAGCTGTGAGCCTCGTCGTCGCAGCGTGCGGGGTGCCCGTCGCCAAGCACGGGAACCGCGCCGCTTCCTCCAAGGCCGGCGCAGCCGACACGCTGGAAGCGCTGGGGCTCGACATGGATGCAGCCGGTCGCACGGCGGAAAGGACGTTGGACGAGCTTGGAATATGCTTCCTGTTCGCGAAGAACCACCATCCGGCGATGGGTCGCATCCAGCCCATTCGCAAACGGATCGGCCGGCGGACCATTTTCAATCTGATGGGTCCGCTGTCCAACCCTGCAGGAGTGAGAAGCCAGCTGATCGGCATTGCGCGACCGGCTTACGTGCCGATCTATGCAGGAGCGATGGCCAAGCTGGGAACCGGACGATCGCTGATTGTGTCGGGAGACGAAGGGCTGGACGAGCTGAGCCTGGCAGGCGGCAACGAAACAGCGTTGGTAACCGGCAACACCTTTGAAATGCATCGCCTGCATCCTTTCGACGCGGAAATACCCATTGCTCCGATCGAAGCCATTCGCGGGGACGATGCTACGCACAATGCTGCTGCACTGAAAGCGCTTCTAATGGGTGCTCCCGGTCCCTATCGCGATGCCGTTCTGTTCAATTCGGCGGGTGCGCTTGCCGTTGCGGACAAGGGCACCGAATGGCCCGAGCGGGCAGCCATGGCCGGTGAAGCAATCGATTCCGGGCGCGCCAGGCAATTGCTGGAAAAATGGATCGAGATGTCGGTCTGAAGCGATGAACAAGCTCGAAGAAATCTGTGCCAACAAGCGCGAAGAAGTGGCAATGCGCAAGGGCGCAACCAGCGTCAGCGCGTTGACGGAGCTCGCGCTAGAGCAGTCGCAGCCACGCGGGTTCGAACGGGCACTTCGCCAAGCGAGTGAGAGCGGTTTCGGCCTGATCGCCGAAATCAAGAGGGCAAGTCCCTCCAAGGGATTGATTCGCGTCGACTTTCGTCCCGCCGATCACGCACGCGACTACGAAGCGGGCGGAGCGACGTGCCTCTCCGTGCTGACCGATGCACCTTACTTTCAAGGGCATGAGCAGTACCTCGTCGAAGCCCGCGCCGCCTGCGCCCTGCCGGTCCTGAGGAAGGATTTCATGGTGGACCCTTGGCAATGCCTCGAAGCGCGCGCGATCGGTGCCGACGCGATCCTGATCATTGTCGCAGCGCTTGAAGACGATGCCATGAAGGACATTGAAGCCGCGGCGATAGGGCAATCAATGGACGTTCTGGTCGAGGTTCACGACGAGGTAGAACTCGAACGGGCGGCGAAACACCTGAAGTCGCGCTTGATCGGAGTAAACAATCGCGACCTCAAGACTTTCACCACTTCGCTATCCACGACCGAACGCCTTGCCCCATTGGCACCGGAAGACGCTCTGCTGGTCGGTGAAAGTGGTATTGCCACATATGCCGATTGTCGCCGCCTCGCACGTTCGGGCGTCAGGGCGTTTCTGGTGGGAGAAAGCCTGATGCGCGCTACCGATGTTGCTCAGGCGACGCGCACACTCCTGGCAGGATAGAAACCTGTCCTACAGGCCGATCGTGTGGCAACACACATGCATGACGTTCAGACGGCAGTTCAGAATACCGCTTCGCTTGTCGCCCGATTCATGTGACACCGGGATTTTTGCGCCAGGACCGTGTAACAAGCGGTCCATGTCTCGACTAAAGGTCTGGAAATGAACGATTTGACGCATATCGGCGAAGACGGGACCGCGCGTATGGTGGATGTCGGCGGCAAGGCCGAGACCGAGCGGGTGGCTGTCGCTTCGGGCCGGATCACGATGAGCACAGCCTGTATTGACGCAATCAGGGCCGGCGATGCGCCGAAGGGCGATGTTCTGGGCACAGCGCGGATTGCCGGAATCATGGCTGCCAAGCGCACAGGCGAGCTGATCCCGCTATGCCATCCGCTTGGGCTCGAATCGATCACCATAGAATTCTCATTCGAGCCGGACGCCGTTCGCGCCACCGCGACCGCGTCGCTGACTGGCAAAACGGGGGTCGAGATGGAAGCCATGGTCGCAGCCTCAACAGCCTTGCTCACAATCTACGACATGGCCAAGGCTATCGATAAAGCCATGGTCATTGGCGACGTGCGCTTGATCGAGAAACGCGGCGGCAAGTCGGGCCATTGGAAAGCGCCTGCATGAGCCGGATGCTCGGCCTCGAAGAGGCTCAGGAACGACTGTTGGCGTTGGCCCCCAAACGTCCGACCAGCAGGATGAGTTTGGGATCTTCGGCTCCGCATCGCTATCTCGCGGAGGACGTTGTCGCCAAGCGTACCCAACCGCCAGCGGATCTCTCTGCGATGGATGGATATGCGATCGCGCCCGGCGAGGGTCCATGGCACTTGGTCGGGGAGAGTCGCGCCGGGAGCCCTTTCGCCGCGCAATTGGGACCCGGTCAGTGCGTAAGGATATCAACCGGTGCCCATATTCCGAGCGGCGCCGATCGCGTGCTGATCCAGGAGAATGCGCAGGTCTCGGGCGCTTCAATTGCGGCGTCTGAGCTCCCACCGGCCGGGCGGCATATCCGTAGGGCCGGTTTCGATTTCGCGTGCGGCGATATGGTTCTGACGAAGGGTACGCTGGTTACCCCGGCCGTTGTCGCGCTCGCCATCTCTTCGGGGCAGCAAAGCCTTCCGATTGTCGAGCCACCCTCGGTCGCAGTCCTCGACAGCGGGGATGAACTCGTAGCGCCGGGGCAGCCGTGTGGACTTCACCAGATTCCGGCGAGCAACGGTCCCATGATCGGCGCCATGCTTCATCCCTATGTCGGTAGGGTGGGTGCCCTCGGACCTGTGCCCGACGATCTGGAATCGCTTGCAGCCGCGCTCGAAAAGGCCAAAGGCAGCGATATCCTGATCACGTCCGGCGGCGCATCGGTCGGCGACCACGATCTCGTCCAAAAGGCGCTCACGGAATGCGGGGCCAAGATCGACTTCTGGAAAGTGGCGATCAAACCTGGGAAACCGTTGTTGGTCGCGACAAGGGAAAGCGAGCTGGGGCGGCAGGTAATACTCGGCCTCCCCGGCAACCCCGTATCGAGCTTTGTTACCTGCTTCCTCTTCGGCCTGCCTTTGGTGCGTGCGGCCATGGGCGACCCTAATCCCCTGCCCCAATCGCAGATGCTGGAAGTGACACACGACCTGCCAGAAGTGGGGCGACGCCGCGAATTCCTGCGCGCTGTCAGCGACGGTCGCAAAGTGAGGCTTGCGGCATCTCAAGATTCAAGCGCGCTTGAAGCGCTGGCCTCGGCAAACTCCCTGATAGACCGGCCCACTGGGGCACCGTCGGTACGTGCTGGGAAGAAAGTGGCTGTCTACAACCTCCAGAACGGCTGAATTCCGGGACTTCGCTGTCCTCACTGCCTTGACTTGACGAAACGAGTTGCCTACTTGTTCTTCATTCGTTCACCATATTGGCGGGCGAAACAGTGCGAGCTATGCACCTCGTTCCCGCTGACGCGGTGCCTCTTGCAGCACGTCTGATTTGATCCTGTGTGACGGGAGCTGCGGAGATACATTCGCAAGTCCTTTCGCCCGAGGGAGGTTTCTATGCTGACAGCCAAGCAGCACGAATTGATCCGTTTTATCCAGCACAGGTTGGAGGAGACCGGCATTTCCCCCAGCTTCGAGGAAATGAAGGATGCGCTCGACTTGAAGAGCAAGTCGGGGGTCCACCGCCTGATCTCGGCGCTTGAGGAACGCGGCTTCATCCGCCGCTTGCCCAATCGCGCCCGCGCGCTCGAGGTAATAAAGATGCCTGAAGATGCGACCCCGGCACCTCGGGCGACGCTCGCTGCAAAAGATGCGATAGCCGCGGTTGGCACCGCATCGTCTCGCCCCGCACCCGAGCCGGCAAACGATGTCATCGAGATACCGCTTCACGGGCGGATCGCCGCCGGTGCCCCGATCGAAGCGCTCGAAGGGCAGAATTCCTTGCCCGTTCCTGCAGCCTTGCTCGGACCCGGAGAGCATTATGCGCTCGAAGTGTCCGGAGATTCAATGATCGAAGCGGGGATTTTCGACGGCGATTTCGCTCTGGTTCGCCGGACGGATACAGCCCGCGACGGTGAAATCGTCGTGGCCTTGGTTCGCGGCGAAGAAGCGACGCTCAAATATCTCCACAAGGATGGCGGCAACGTGCGGCTCGATCCGGCAAATGCGGCCTACGATCCGCAGGTTTACGGGCCGAACGAGGTTCAGGTCCAGGGCAGGCTGGCCGGCTTGCTCCGGCGCTACCACTGATAGGGTTGGCGCGGGGCGTTCCTAATCCGCCGCTCCGCGCCACCAGCCATGTCGCCCTTGCCGCGAGGCTACCTGGTCGATCGTTTCGTCTTCGAGATTCAGTGCCAGTCCGCCGCTACGCCCCAGCAGCCTTCTGTCGGCCTTTAGCCACAGGGGCTTGCAACTTCGCGGCAAATAGCGGTCGGCAACGACAATGTCGGCGCGCTCGCAGGCTGCGGCCAAGGCTCGTTCCTCTACCAGATCGCGATTGCGAGCGAGAAGCAGCGTCCATGGGCGCCCGCCCCTTTGGATTTCCATGAGACAGAATTCGGAGGAACAATTGGCTCCGGGCCAGTCCGCAATCGGAATTGGATCGCTCGTTACGCTGGCCAACTCCAGGAGGTTGTCTCGGGCATAGGCGGAGCGGGTATCGCGCAGCGACAACAACCGTTTGCCGCCGGCGCCGTCATCGACGGTTATGCCGACATGCCGACCCTCGCGCCCGATCAGGACGTCGGGAATTGGTGTTGCGACCAGCATCCCAGTGGCGATAGCAGCGGGAATCAGGCCCAGCAGTCTTGCCCGCCCGTTCCACAGCGCCAGCCACAATCCCCCGATGGCAAACAGCGCGACGGTGATCCGGTCCATCTGCGGCATCAGCTTTACCGCGCCGGGCTGATCCGAAGTGAAATGCGCTATGCCAAGCAATGCATCGAGCGAGGCGCCGACCAGCCACCAAACCGGACCGCCCAGCCCGATCGTATCGAGTGCCAACGCAAGGGCGATCAACGGCATCGAGATGAAGGTCACCAGCGGAATGGCGAACACGTTGGCAAACGCGCCGTAGACACCGGCCCGGTGGAAGTGAAACAGGACGATTGGCATCAGCGCGATTTCGATCACCAATCCCGTGACGAACAGCATCGTCACCCTTCTTCCCCAGCGCGCGACCAAACTTTCGTCGCGAGGTGCCAGGAACGCCTTGACCGGCTTGCTGGTGTGCAGTGCAACGATTGCGAGGACCGCAGAAAAGCTCATCTGGAAGCTCGGCCCAACCACGCTTTCGGGCCACAGCAACAGGACGAATATGGCTGCAACCGCCACCATCCTGAGCGATAGCGCGTCGCGACCCAATGCCAAGGCGATCAAAACCAGCATCGCTGCCGCGCAGCTGCGGACGGTCGGCACCTCGGCTCCGGTCAACAAGGTGTAGCCGATGCCCGCGAATGCGCCCACTGCCGCTGCGGCAATGGGCAAGCGAACCCTGAGGGCCAATGCGGGAATCAGCGCAAGCAGCTTGAGCGTCACGAAGTAGGCTGCGGCGATGACCGCGCTCACGTGCAACCCGCTGATGGCAAGGAGGTGCGTGAGACCGGCATCGCGCATCGCATCTTCGTCCGCCTCCGCGATCGCCCCTCGATCGCCGCTGGCGAAGGCGGCGGCAATCGTACCGGGCGAACCGTCGACGCGTTCCCGGACGTGCTGTGATAACGATCGTTGGATCGCTGCAATGCCGCCGGAGCGAGGTGGAGGAGGTTCGACGAGCCTGATCTCACCAATGAGACTCCCTGTCGCTGCCAATCCCTGGAACCACGCCGCGCGTGCAAAATCGTAGGAGCCCGGAAGCATCGGGCTGGCCGGGGGCATCAACCTCGCGCGTAGGCGGACGATTGCCCCCTCGGACAACACGCGGCGGTTTGCCGTAGTTTCGTGTGCCCGGTTGATGCGGTCCACCTCCGCCAATGGCACATTGATCCTGATCTTGCGGCTCTCTCCGGCTTCCGCATCGCGAATGGCAAGGGTAAGCCGGATCCGGTCTCGCGCCGGTTGGTCCTCGCGTTCCAGGACATAGCCCTGGACCCGCTCGACCATCGGGCGCTCGATCGGTTCGGCACCTACCATTTCCGAACGCGCCCATATCACCGCCATGCCCGCAGCGAAGACAACGCTGCAAGCGACCAGCGCCTGTCGAACATGGACGCGATTGTCGTTCCCACGCCAAACCGCGAGGGCTCCTAAAGCCGCGAGAGTCGCGCAGGCCATCGCTGCGGTCCAATGCCACGGCGTCTTCAGCGCAAACCAGGCGAGAATTCCGCCTGCGAAGACCGCAGCCAGCCAAGGTGCGCGGTCGAATCCGGCTTGTGCCAGGAATCGTTCCACGCGATCGAGAAGCAGCCCGGTGGCCTCTGCGTCGCAGCTGCTGCGACCTCGCCCCCATTGCCAAGCGCGCCTTGCAGATTTACGGGCCGCACCACCGCCGCTGTCGGAGCCGTTTTCGGCCCCTTCTCCCATCGGTATGATCGGCGCATCACGCATTGGATTCCCCCTGGACCTTCTTCACAAGGACCAGACTCAAAGTGAAAAGGAATTAGTGGCTTATGGCAAGCGAAAGCGGCTCAAATTCGGCCAGCGAAGCAAATGTGGTCGTTACGCGCTTCGCCCCCTCGCCCACCGGATTTCTCCATATCGGCGGCGCTCGTACGGCTTTGTTCAATTGGCTTTATGCCAGGCATCATGGCGGTAAGGCGCTTTTGCGGATCGAGGACACCGACAAGAAGCGATCGACGCAGGACGCCATCGATGCAATACTGGACGGGCTCGATTGGCTCGGTCTCGATTACGATGAGCCGCCGACCTACCAATCGCAGCGAGCCGAGCGCCACGCCGAAGTTGCGCGCAAGCTGCTTGAAGCCGGCCACGCCTACAAATGTTTCGCGACCCCCGAAGAACTGGAAGAAATGCGCGCCGAGCAACGCGCCAACAAGCAGCCGATGCGATATGATGGCCGCTGGCGCGATCGCGATCCGTCCGAAGCGCCCGAAGGTGCACCTTTTGCCGTGAGACTAAAGACGCCGACCGAAGGCGAGGCGACCATTCCAGACGCAGTCCAGGGCGAAGTGTCGGTCAAGAACGAGGAAATCGACGACTATGTAATCCTGCGCGCCGACGGAACGCCCACCTATATGCTCGCCGTGGTTGTCGACGATCACGACATGGGGGTCACCCATGTCATTCGAGGGGACGATCATCTCAACAACGCGTTCCGTCAATTGCCAATCTATCGCGCCATGGATGCCATCGAGGGAAACTGGCCCGAGCCGACATACGCTCACGTCCCCTTGATCCATGGTTCGGATGGAGCGAAATTCTCCAAGCGCCACGGCGCACCTGCCGTTGGCGACTATCGCGATGAACACGGGATCCTTCCCGACGCGCTCTTCAATTATCTGTTGCGGCTCGGTTGGGGATACGGCGACCGCGAAGAGATCACTCGCGAAGAGGCGATCGAACTGTTCGACCTTGATGGGGTCGGCAAGAGCCCGTCGCGTTTCGACCTTAAGAAGTTGGAGAACCTGAACGGTCATTACATCCGCGCCGCGGACGATCAGACTTTGGTCGAATTGATGCTGCCGAAGCTCCCGCACGGCGCCGATCCGGATCTTCTGGCGAAGGCCCTTCCAGTTTTGAAAATGCGCGCCAAGAACCTTGGGGAACTTGTTGAAGGAGCAGGGTTTCTGTTCGCCGAGCGTCCGCTTGCAATGACTGAAAAGGCCACAAAACTGCTCGATGATGAAGGGCGGAAGCGTCTAGCCCTGGTTTCGGAGCGTTTCGGACAGGAAAATAGCTGGACAATTGAAGCGCTCGAAGCCAGTACGAAGTCGCTCGCCGAAGACTTGGGATTGGGTCTCGGCAAGCTCGCGCAGCCGATGCGCGCAGCACTCACCGGGACGACAACATCGCCCGGCATTTTCGATGTTCTGGTCCTTCTGGGACGGGATGAAGCCCTTGCACGGCTCGACGCGCAGGCCGCAGCGAGCTGAACCGGGCAAGAATAGGACAGGAGACCCCTTGTGGCAGACAAGCACGCCAAACTCGAGCTCGGAGGCGAAACGCACGAGTTTCCCGTACTTGAAGGAAGCACCGGGCCCGACGTTGTCGATATTCGCAAGCTGTATGGCGCGACCGGCGCCTTTACCTTCGACCCGGGCTATAAGTCGACTGCCAGCTGCGAAAGCGCCCTAACCTATATCGACGGCAATGAAGGCGTACTGCTCCATCGCGGTTACCCGATCGGACAACTGGCAGAAAATTCCAGCTTCATGGAAGTCAGCTACCTGCTGCTCAATGGCGAACTTCCGAGCCAGGACGAGCTTGACGAGTTCACCTACACGATAACGCGCCACACCATGCTTCACGAGCAATTGATGACGTTCTACAGCGGGTTTCGCCGGGATGCGCACCCGATGGCGATCATGTGCGGCGTGGTCGGCGCCCTGTCCGCATTCTATCACGACAGCACCGACATCGCCGATCCCGAGCATCGCAAGATTTCGTCTCACCGCCTGATCGCCAAGATGCCGACGATTGCGGCAATGGCTTACAAATATGCCGTAGGTCAGCCATTCATGTATCCCGACAACTCGTTGAGCTACACCGGCAACTTCCTGCGTATGACCTTCGGCGTGCCGGCCGAGGAATACGAGATTCATCCAGCCATCGAAAAGGCGATGGATCGGATCTTCATCCTTCACGCCGACCACGAGCAGAATGCTTCGACTTCGACCGTACGCCTCGCCGGTTCTTCGGGTGCGAACCCGTTTGCCTGTATCGCTGCGGGCATCGCCTGCCTGTGGGGTCCGGCGCATGGCGGCGCCAACGAAGCCGCGCTCAATATGCTTCAGGAAATCGGCACGCCCGACCGTATCCCGCACTATATCGAGCGCGCGAAGGACAAGAACGATCCGTTCCGCCTGATGGGCTTTGGTCACCGCGTCTACAAGAACTACGATCCGCGTGCGACAGTCATGCAATCGACCGTGCGCGAAGTGTTTGAAGCTCTCAAGGTGCAAGATCCGGTGTTCGAAACCGCGCTTCGCCTCGAGGAAATAGCCCTCAACGACGATTACTTCAAGGAAAAGAAGCTGTTCCCGAACGTCGACTTCTACTCGGGTATCATCCTATCAGCGATTGGTTTCCCAACAACGATGTTCACCGCTCTGTTCGCCCTCGCCCGCACTGTGGGCTGGGTCGCGCAGTGGAACGAAATGATTTCCGATCCCGCACAGGTCATCGGTCGTCCGCGCCAGCTCTACACTGGCCCGACGCAGCGCGATTACGTCAAGATCGGCGATCGGTAAGTCGGGCGAGCTGCCCGGCGAGAGTTACTCAGCCAACTTCAGCGTCAGCCTGAATTCGGCACCGACATCATCCTCGGTGCCATCAGGCTGAACGACTTCGAGTTCGCCATCCATTGCGAGTGCGAGTTTGCGCGAAATGTAGAGGCCAAGGCCGGAACCGGTGTCATTGCCACCGTCACTGTCACGGCCAAGCCGCTCGAATTTTTCGAAGATGCGTGCGGCCTGCTCCGGGCTGACGCCGGGGCCCTGATCGCAAACACTGACCTCGGCTGTGCCATCTCCAGCGCTGCCAATGGCGACGGTTACCGTGCTACCTTCGGGCGAATAGGCGATGGCATTGCCGATGAGGTTGATAAGTATCTGCAGCACGCGCCGGAATTCCCCGATCGCAACTATAGGGTCGTCCGGTTTGGCGATTACGACGCTGATTTCGCGGTCCTGAGCGCGAACGCCAAGAATACCGGCCGCGCGCCTTGCCGCATCGGCAAGATCGACTTTCTCCCGTGCAGTCTTGAAGTCAGGCGCTTCCACCACTTCGAGATCGGCAAGGTCGTCGAGCATGCCTGCCAAGTGCTGACCGGCCGATGTAATATTGCCGGCATATTCGCTGTATTCTTCGCGCAACGGGCCTGCGAGCCGCGTTCGGATCGTCTCGGCATTGGCGATGATGCGCGCAATAGGCTGGCGAAGGACCGGTGTAAGCGCGCTGCCAATCAGACGCGAATGACCGAGCCCGTCCTCATCCTCGGATGGCTCTTGCGGGGCAATTAGAGGCGCATCGGCAACGAGCAAGAGCTCAAACCCACGCGGCGCGCTACTTGCCGGGCCAATCGGGATCAGACGAACGCGCCACGAGCGCTCAGATCCGGGCACAGAGCACACCGCACCATCCAGAAGACGCCAGTGAAGCGGTTGCTGATGCGAGACGCCTTGCAGACCGACATACTCGCTCCACACCTTGCCGGGCTTTGCCGCAACTGCACGGCGCAGTTCCTCAAGGTCCGCACCGTTTGCAGTAAGGAATTGCACATGCTGACGAGCGTCAAGCCGAGCGGCAACCTCCGCCGCAGCCCGATCGATCGCATCGAGCCGCTCGGCAAGTTCATCGGAATTGATCGGGGTCTGAGGCGTGCGATGCCAGTTCTCGATCAGCAACTCGCACCCGCCACCCTCGTCTTCATCAAGCGGGCGAATGCGGGCAAATCCGGAAATCATGTCATCGCCATCGAAGGCGGAGAATTCGCGGGCAATCCGCAGCCCCAGGTCGCGACTCTGTCGGACAAGGTCGAGTAATTCGGGCACCGCGAGCACACCGGGCAACAATCCCTTCTCGCGACACGCGGCGTTACCGATGACAAGGATCATCTGTTAACTGCTGACGATGCGCTCGCTGATCTGCAGGAAGCGTGCGGTGGTCTGTTGCCCGGTGTGCTCGCGGTGCCCGAATTACTCGACCTTGTCCGACAGAGTCGCGACCTGGGGCTGCGGATTGCCCGCGAATTCTCCGCCTTCGATGGC
>JASJDE010000102.1 GCA_030065195.1 Erythrobacter sp.
GATTGAAGCTCTGGAAATAGGTACTTTCACCCGGCCTGAGGAAGTGCGGCCCGACGGCGCGCGCGGTGTCTCCTGCACCACGGCGCTTGCCGTCAGGCCCAGCCTTGCCCGGCGGTTCTATCTTGATCACCTCCGCACCCATCTGGGCGAGGAACATCGTGCCGTAGGGGCCGGCGCCGTATTGCTCGGCGCTGACGACCCTGAAGCCCTTGAGCGGAAGGTGCATATCCGCGCCCGGACCTAGATCTGGTTTTCTTTGATGTGCTGCTTGGCGATGATGATCCGCTGCATTTCGTTTGTCCCCTCTCCGATGCACATCAGCATGCTGTCGCGATAATAACGCTCGATGTCGTATTCCTTGGAATAGGAATAGCCACCATAAATGCGCATCGCCTCCTGGCTGTTTTCGACTGCCGCTTCGGACGCGAAGTACTTCGCGACGCCCGCTTCCTTGTCGCAGCGTTCACCCCTGTCATAGGCTTCCGAAGCGTCGAGCGTGAGCAGTCGGGCCGCGCGAGCGCGCGTTACCATTTCGCCAAGCTTCAATTGGATCGCCTGATGCTGCGCGATCGGCTTGCCCATCGTTTCGCGCTGCTGCGCGTATTCGGTCGCGAGCCGCAGGGAACCTTCGGCGAGACCCACGCCGCGCGCCGCAACGTTGATCCGTCCCAATTCCAGTCCACCGGTGGCCTGGAAGAAACCCTGCCCTTCGACGCCGCCGATCAATTGGTCGGCCGGGATGCGGTAGTCCTCCATGATCAGCTCGGCGCTGTCGATCGACTTGTAGCCGAGTTTGTCGAACTTCTTGCCGGTCGTCAGGCCGTCGCGCTTGTCGGCAATGAACAGGCTCATGCCCTTGTAGCGCGGGTCGGCATTGGGATCGGTTTTGGCGAGCATCGCAAAGCACTGGCCGTTGAGTGCGTTGGATATCCAGGTCTTGGTGCCGTTGAGCACGTAGTCGCCGTTCTCGTCCTTCTTCGCCACCGTGCGGATCGCCTGAAGGTCGGTTCCTGCATTAGGCTCAGTGAGCGCGAGCCCGCCACGAATCTCGCCGGTGGCGAATTTGGGCAGCCATTTCATCTTCTGCTCGGGCGTTCCGAAGCGTTCGACCGCAGCGGCCATGATGAGGTGCGAATTGAAGATTCCGGTGATCGCCATCCAGTGACTCGAAATCCGCATCACGATCTTGGCGTAGGTCGTCGCAGGCAGGCCGAGCCCGCCATATTCCTGGCCGATAGTCGCGCCGAACAGGCCCATCTCGGCCATTTGTTCGACCAGCTTCTCCGGCCACAGATCGTTGTGATCGTGGTGCTGGATCACGGGGATGACTTCGCGCTCCATCCAGCGATCGATCGCGTCCATGAAGGCGCGTTCTTCATCGGGATCGATGGTGCGGATCTGATTGTCGAGCGCTGCGGCGGTTGCCATGTTTCTGTCCTTAGAGGGTTGGAATTAATCGTCGAGATTTCCGAAGCCGCGCTTCCAGACCAGAACCGAACGCTTGTAGTGGCTAACCACTTCTCCGTGCTGGTTCTTGCCGATCGTCTTGAAAGTCACGATGCCCTGCTCAGGGCGGCTCTTGCTTTCGCGCTTTTCGAGCACTTCGCTTTCGCAATAGAGCGTGTCACCGACAAATAGAGGTTTGGTCATGCGCACCTCGTCCCAGCCGAGATTGGCGATCGCCTTGCCGCTGGTGTCGGACACGCTCATGCCGGTCATCAGCGCGATCGTAAGTGGGCTGACGACCAGTGGCTTGCCGAATTCAGTGTCTTTCGAGAGTTCGTAATCGAAATGTGCAGGATGGGTGTTCATCGTCAGCAGCGTGAACCACACATTGTCGGCATCGGTGATGGTGCGTCCGGGACGGTGTTCGTAAACATGGCCGACTTCGAAATCCTCGAAGTAGCGGCCCTGCACTTCGCGAAAACGCCCGGGGGCGACTTCGATGACACCATCACGCATCCTGTTTTCCTTCCTTGCGCGCAATGACGGCGCGGTATTTCTTGACCAACGGCGCTTCGAGCATCCGCCCTTTGTAGCGGATCGCCCGCTCGCCCGCTTCTTCGTAGGCCTGGAGCGCTTCCTTGGCAGCGTTGACCGCTTCGTCGGCGGGTTCGAATGCGTCCTCAATCGCGGCAATCTGACGCGGATGGATGGCTGCCTTGGCATCGAAGCCGATAGCCTCGGCCCGCGCGCATTCCTCGATCAGCCCGGCTTCGTTGTCGAGCTGGATGTAAGGTACGTCGATCGAAGGGAGGGCATGCTCGGAACAGGCCAGCACAAACTGTTGGCGGGCGGCGAGCAGCGGCTCCCAAGCGAGTTCCACGCCGAGCTCGGCCGAGAAATCGCCGCCACCAAACATCATTGCTGCGACCTTCGGAGAACCGGCGATTTCGTGCGCCTGGCGCAGGCCCTTTGGCGTTTCGATCAGAGGGATAAGCGCGGGACAGCCATCGCCAAGAACGCGTGAGACGATTTCCACCTCGGCCGCAACCTCAACCATCGGGACGAGCAAATAGGGAGGCATCGTTTCGCTGGTCGTCAATGCAGCCAGATCGCGAATTCCATCGGCAGTGGTCACCGCGTTGATCCTGATGGCCCAACCCATCGCCGGTTCGCTACGGATATGATTGAGCGCTGCCTGACGGGCGGATTCCTTTTCTTCCGCCGGTACCGCATCCTCCAAGTCGATCACAGTCAGACCGGCTCCCGCCGCCTTGGCCTTGGCAAAGCGATCGGGCCGCGATCCGGGAACAAACAGCAAGCTGGCAGCGGAAAACACGACTTTCGGACGTCCTTCGATCAAAGCCTGAATCTCAGGCATTAAGTGGCTTCACAATTTGTCCGGACAAATATAAAGTCAAGGACGAATTATCGAAATGTCCGGACAAATTTTTGGTTCCGGGTCCTTAGCTGGAGAGAGTTGATGAAATCCATGAAGTCGCTTTTCGTTGCAGCAAGCCTTGCGGCGGGCACCATGATGGCAAGCCAGCCGGCAAATGCGCAAATGCTCGACCCCAACGATCCCAACGACGCTCTTGAGATTTCCAAGCGACTTCAATGCGGCGTTTCTGCCGACGAACCGGCGGTTTATCACTGGTCGGGCAACATCTATGGCCGCAGCCCGGGCCAGCGCGACAAATTGCTGTTCAAGGGCGAAGGCATGAACATCCGCCGCTGCGTCGAAGTGACCGATCCGGAACGCGGGACGGGCTGGCGCCTGATCAGCCGCGAGATCATGCTTATGCTCGATCCCGAAACCGGCGAAGTGGTCGACGAATGGGAGAATCCTTACACCGGCAAGACCGTGACGGTGATGCAGATCCACAACGATCCGGTGAATGGCCGCCCCAACTTCCCGGTCGGTCGCGACGGTTCGCCATTCAGGATGTCGACGATGAAGGAAGCGGGTCCCTATGTCTTCATCCCGTTCGAGGTTCCGCTATTCTACACCAACCCGCTCGCGGGCGATTACCAGGAGTTCGTCGGCAACAGTTACCACGCGATGGAGATTTTCGACTTCGCCGCGTTGAAGGAGGAACTGTACGATTCTTCCAAGCCGACCGCCTATCCGATGATAAGCTGGGTGCGCATTTCAGCTTGGGCGCCATGGATGGAGATGGGCGGACGTCCGGGACAAATGGTCTTCAACGCGATGGGTCGAAAACTGCCGGGCGGGTTCGAGGAGCTTCCCGACGTGCTCAAGGACGAAATCCGTGAGAATTATCCGATCTACGAGCAGGCCCCGCCCAAGGACGATACGCGTCGCAACGAAACGACGTGGACGAAGTTCAAGAAGCTGACCGACGCGGCCCGCGCGGCCGAAGGCGAAAAGGCAAAGACCGGCGAAGGCCACTAAGACCAACCCGATGGTCACGCGGCGCGGATTCCTGGCGGGCAGCTCGGCGGCGATCGTCGCCGGTGCTGCTCCGCGCATGGCGTGGGGTCGGACAGAAGTCGATGTTGCGATCATCGGCGCGGGTCTCGCCGGCCTGAATGCAGCCAGGGTGTGCGAGGCGGCAGGACTGACGGTCGTGGTGCTGGAAGCCGAAAATCGCATCGGCGGCAGGCTTCATACGCTCGACGACCTTCCCGGCAAGCCCGATGCGGGCGGCATCCAGATCGGCGCGGGCTACAAACGCCTGCATTCGATCGCCGGAGAACTCGGCGTGGTGCTGTCGGGCGATGCGGGTGCGGGTGCCGGTCGCGTCCAGACGCCGGGCAACCTCTATTCCATCGGCGGCAAATCCAGCACCGCAAGTTCATGGTCGGACAGTCTCGCCAACCGCTTGTCGCAAGAAGAACGCGATACCGAACCCGCCTCTTTGCTAAGGCGTTATGCGCGTGCGCTCCCTACTTGGACCGAACCACAGGCCTGGCTGGACGCTCCAGCCGAGCTCGATATCTCTGTCGAACAGGCACTGCGCAGCGCCGGGGCAAGCGGCGAAGCGAGGCGGCTGATTGCAACCAACTTCAATGGCAACGATCTTGCCAGCATGTCGCAACTGCATCTGGCCCGCAGCTTCGCCATCTTCCGCAGCCAACCCGGCCCGGTGTCGACGATCGTGGGCGGATCGCAAAGACTGCCGGAAGCGATGGCTGCAGCGCTCAAGGCCGATGTCCGTCTAGGTGAGAAAGTGACCGCCATTGTCGAACAGCCGGGCGGCGTGATCCTGCGCTTGTCCGACTACACGCTCTCGGCTCGGCAAGTCGTCTGCACCGTCCCGTTCGCGGCGATGCGCCATATCCCAATGCAAGCGCGTCTGTCCCCTCACATGGCGAAGATGATAGCGCAATTGCCGTACACGCGGGCGAGCTTCGCCTATATTCGCGCCAAGACACCGTTCTGGGAAAGCGATCCCTATCCGGACACGCTGTGGACCGACGATCCGCTGATCGGGCGGATATTCGTGCTCGGAAGCGATCCGGCGATGCTCAAGCTCTGGACCACCGGCGCGGGTGCCGACATGCTCGATCGATTGCCCAGGCGCGAGGCGGAGCGGCAAATCATTGCCAGGATCGAAAGCGCGCGCCCTTCGGCAATGGGACAACTCGAAGTGCTGCGGCTGTACAGTTGGCAACGCAACCCGCACGCTCGCGGAATCTACCACCATATCGGCACCGGCATGGCCGCCGATCTGGCGAATGCCACTCGAGACGCCGACTCGCTGCTCCACTTCGCCGGCGAGCATCTTGCGGTCGCCAGCAGCGGAATGGAAGGCGCGCTGGAAAGCGGGGAAGAGGCCGCATTGCGAGTGCTCGCGCAATCCTGATGAATTGACCTGAAGAGATAACCAAAAAATGGGCGGAGGCCGAAGCCCCCGCCCAGTTGGTCATGCTAGGGTTTGGGCGGAACCGAAGCTCCGCGTAGCAATCAGAATTGGATCCGCAGGATTGCGCCGAACCGGCGGCTCAAGCGGTTGTTGAACTGGAAGCCGCGCGATTGCCCGGCCGAACTCAGCGTGAACCCGTTCGCGATGTTGGTGCCATTGACCACGAAGCTGCCGTTGCCGCCGGTCGGGTCGATGAACCGCAACACACCCAAGGGCGCGTCTTCGTTGGTGAGGTTCTTGCCGTAAATCGCCAGGCTGATGTTGTCGCCATACTTGAACGTCACCCGTGCATCGAGCTCGAACGCATCACCGGTCTCCGCAAGGTTTTGCACCTGCGCAAAACGACTCGACAGGTAGTTGCCGTTGATCGAGAACAGCGTCGAGAAGTCGTCGCTCAACACCGCTTCATAGTCGGCATAGAACGAGGCCTGGTGACGGGCCTGACGCGGCAGGCTCTGACCTGTGAGGTCGGGATCGCCGAACACCGCGCCCTGCGTCGCTTCGCTGCCCGACGAGAATTCGGCATCGGTCCACGCATAGCTGCCGCCCAAAGTCACGCCCGGCAACGCGGCCGGGGTCCAGATCGTGTCGATCTCGATCCCGTAAATATCCACGTCGCCAAGGTTCGCGGTAACCGAACCCGTCGTGCTGGTTGCGCCCAATGCGGCGAGGTTTTCGGTCAGCTGGTAGTCTTCAAGCGTCGAATAGAACGCCGCGACATTGAAGATCAGGTCGCCATTGGCAAACGCGTTCTTCGAACCCAGCTCGAACTGCCAGACCGATTCCTCGCCGAAGGTGCCGAACCCGAATTCGAAACCCTGCGCGCCGTTAAAGCCGCCCGGTTTGGTGCCGCGTGCAGCGCTCGCATAGATCAAGTTGTCGGGCGTTGCTTCGAAATCGATGATGAAGCGCGGCGTGATCGCGTCGAATGTCGCTTCGACGTCGAAAGCCGAACCGTCGTTCAGCGTTGTCAGCACTCCGGTATTGAAATCGAACACGCGCAGGCGCTGGGTTTCCTCGGCCCAGCGCAGTTCGGCGGTGGCCGTCAGGCGATCGGTCAGATCGTAGGCGATCGAACCGAATACTGAGAAGTTCTCGATCTGCAATTCTTCGGGATCGACCGGCCCGTTATCGAAGCCGCCGCCGAAATTGATGATCGTGAAGGACGGCACGCCAAGCGCGGCAGCGATCTGCTGGATCGTGGCCTGCCCGGACGCCGTAATCGCCGCCTGCCGCTCGGGCGTAAAGGCCCCCAACAGGCTTTCGTCGCGCTCATTGTTGCGGAAGTAGTATCCGCCCACGCGCCAGCGGAATGGACGATCCTGCGGCGAATCGAGCCGCACTTCGGCGACGTAGGTCGTCTGCAGGTCGTCATCCGTCGTGGTGAAATCGAACGGCAGCAGCACGACCCCGGTCGCGCCGGGGAAGATGAACGGCGCCGGGAACGGCGTCGCCACCGATGCTGTACCGAACGAGGTCGGTTGGCCGTCGCTGTCGAGCTCGTCGCGGAATTCCTCGCGGGTGTAACCGAGCGTGGTCACAAGCGTGTAGTCGCCCAGCTCGAACTCGTTGTTGAGCGAGATGAAGAATTCTTCGCGCTCCAGACCGCCGCCTTCGCCGAGCGTGTTGGAAATCTGCGGCGCTCCGCTGGGGTTGGGAGCCGAAGTCGGCACCACCCCCTGGAAGAACGGTTGCACACCGCCAAGATCGATCCCGCCGGGTACGTTCACGTTGAGGTTGGGAAAGCCGAACAGTCCGATCGGGAAGTGGCCGTCATCGTCTTCGTTGTAGGCGATGCGCAAACGACTCGTCCAACCCGGCGTCGGGCGGAATTCGAGCGTGCCGCCGATGCTGAACGACGATTCGTTGCCGACCGAGGGGTTGAGATTTCCTGGACGGTCGAATTCGCTTTCAAAGTCGTAGTAGCGCGCAGACAGCGAGAAGAAGAGCTTGTCTTCGATGATCGGCCCGCGGATGTTGCCGAGCACTTCGTAGAGTTCGTCCTCGCCGATCTCGAGGCTTACTTCACCGCTGAAATCGTTGGTCGGCTGGCGCGTCGTGATGTTGATCGCACCCGAATAGGTGTTGCGTCCGAACAGCGCCGACTGCGGCCCCTTGATTATCTCGATGGTGTCGATGTCACCGAAGTTCAGGCTGCGGATCGATTGGGTAACGTTGACGTTGTCGATGAAGACCGAAACGCCGGAATCGCCCAGGATGTTGGCCTGCCCGCGAATGATAGGACGGTCGAACTGACGTCCGAACGGCGTATCGAACACGAAGCCCGGCGTGCGGCGCGACAGTTGCTCGATGTCGCGGATGCCTTGCTCCACGAGATCATCGGAGGTGAAAGCGGATACCGCGATCGGGACGTCCTGGATGCTCTCTTCGGTCTTGCGCGCTGTCACGATAATGACATTGTCATTCTGCTCTTCGGCCACTTCGCTGTCGGCCCCATCGCCCACATTCTGTGCTGCAAGAGCTCCCGGTGTCATGATCGTCGCAGCCAACAATGCTCCGCGAATGACTGATTTCATTGTATTCCTCCCTATGCACGCCGCGCTCCCTTTCGCGGCGGTACTTCGTCCCGACCTCTATTTCTGCCTCGCGCCGAAAATTTGTCCAGACAAATTTTGAAAAAGGTGTGCATTGCCGCTCAAGTGACTCCTCCAAGCAACGGTTTGGTGTTGCCGAGGAACGCCGTGATCAGCAGCAACAGATAGACCGCCCAAACCCAGATCCGGGTGCGGTCCATCGTCTTGCGTAACGGTATCTCGGTCTCGTCGCTCGATCCCTGCTCGAGCACGGCCGTAAGCTGCGCACCGACCGGCTTGAAGGTCACGTCGATCATGATTGCAGCCACGAAAATGAAGCCGAACAGCAGGGCCTTCCATGCCAGCCAGTCCGGCACAAGCGGCTCGCCCACGATGAGACTCTGGCCGCCGAGCCAGAGATAGAAACCGCCGATAATCCAGCGGAGCCAGCCTTCGATCATGCGGTTGCGAGCGGCCCTGGGCGTCTGATCGTGCCGATGCGAGTCCCAAACCAGCCACAGCCAGAACAGGCCGATCGTCCAGGCGCTCCACAACAGCCAAGCGGGCACGTCCCACCAATTTCCAAGGTCGACGACGCTGAGCGACAGTGGAACCATCAACGCCCACGCGCTGCGTGGGACCATGTCGATTTCGACCAGCAGTTTGAGCAAGGCGATCCGCTGATCGAGCGTATATTCGGCTCGCCGCCGAAAATGCTGGCCCAGCACGAAAACACCGACATCCGCACCCAGCCACAATACGAACAGCAGCAAGTGCGCGTAGACCAGAGCCGGATAAGCCAAGTCTGAAAAAGCCATGCATTGCCCTTCGCAAAACTGTTGCCCGAAAACCGCATCGGGGGACAGATTCGATCAATTTGTCCGGACAAATTGCATTTCTGCGCTTGACAAGCAAGAGGTTGTCCGGACAAATCCACCTCGCAGGACGGGGACACAGACCGGCAAAAGCCGGCAGAACACATAAGTGAGAAGGATCTCTTTCGATGCACCTGCACTGTTCCAGCAAGCTGGCACTCGCCGGCATGACGTCCGCCATCGCGCTCGCTGCGATACCCTCGCAAACCCTGGCGCAGGATGCGGAGATTTCTTCCGACACGGCCGCCGAAGATGACAACGTCATTGTCGTTACCGCCCAGCGCCGGGCCGAAGATCTTCAGGACGTGCCGGCGTCGGTGACTGCGCTCAGTGGCGCACAGCTCGAAACGCGCCAGATTGCCGACAGCAACGACCTGACATCGCAAATTCCCGGCGTGGTCATCACCACCGGCACAGGCACGTCGTCGTCCGCCCGCATCTTCTTCCGCGGCGTCGGAGAAGACGAGTCGCGCGGCGCAATCGACCCGGCCGTCGGAATTTACGTCGATAACGTCTATCTCGGTCGGACAGTCGGTTCGCTGGTCGACCTGCTCGACATCGAACAAGTCGAAGTGCTGCGCGGTCCGCAAGGAACACTATATGGCCGCAACACCAATGGCGGGGCGATCAAGTTCACTTCGGTCCGTCCGCAACTGGGCGAAAACTCGCTTTCGGCCGACTTCGGTTACGGCAATTTCGACCGAATCCAGGGACGTGCAACCGCAAACCTGGGGCTGGCGGATTCGCTCGCCGTTCGCCTGACCGGGCTCTACAAGGAGCGCGACGGGTTCCACACACTCAACCCCAATGGCGACTTCGCTGGTCAGGCTGGCACAACCGTCGGCGACGAGCAGGTCTTTGCCTTCCGCGGCAGCCTGTATGGCGAGATGAACGACAATTGGAGCGTTCTCGCGATCTTCGACTACACGAAGGACAACAGCGATCCGACGCCGGCCTCGCTCGCTTCCAGCAGCAGCAATCCGGCGATCACCACCGACGTCGACCAGGACATCTTCACCATCGAGCCGGCGGCGGGCGTGGTCTGTTCCGCTGCTGTGCCGACCAACTTCCAGCCCATCGGTTGCGTTACGGATTTCGACAGCGAAGTCGAAGCCTATGGTGCATCGATCCAGCTGACCGGCGACTTCGACACCTTTTCCGTCACGTCGATCACGGCCTTGCGCGCCTTGAAGGACGATTTGTCGAGCTTCATCAGCTTCCCGTTCTTCCAGCAGACCGAGCAGGACCAGTTCAGCCAAGAAGTCCTTCTCAACACCGATTTCGAAGGTCCGTTCAACTTCACGGCCGGCGCGTTCTACTACAACGAAACCGTCGATCTCGATTACGTGTTCGTTTTCCCGTTCGGCAACGATGTGGAGACCGAGAGCTTCTCGCTATTCACGCAGGCGACTTTCGATGTCACCGATGCGCTCACGTTGACCGGGGGCTTGCGCTGGACCAGCGAAGACCGCGAATTCGTCGGCAATGCCGGCGGTCCTCTCGCCGGTTTCGGTTCGAACATCACAGGTGAAGCCGACACCGACAACGTGACGTGGACGGCCAAGGTCGATTACTCGCTAAGCGACGATATCCTGTTCTACGCGTCCTATTCGACCGGCTTCAAATCGCCGGGTTTCTCGCCAGATTGCTTCAGTCCGGTTGCGTGCTTCCGGGCCGTGAACGAAGAGCAGCTAGACAGCATCGAAGGCGGGATCCGCACGCAGTTCTGGGATGGACGCGTCACCTTCAACGCGACCTATTTCTACAACGATTACCAAGACCTGCAGATCAGCGGTACGCTGCCAACCGGCGGCTTCACCCGGATCAATGCCGGTGAAGCTCGCATCCAGGGTGCCGAATTCGAAGGACGGATCGAGCCAGTCGACGGGTTGACGATCTACGCCAATGCGAGCCTCCTCGACGCGGAATACCGTGCGCTCGATTTTTCGCAGGCGGGGCTGCTCACGGCCAGTTCGACCACTGTGCCGGGACCGTCTTGCACCGGCGTTACCGCGGCTCCGGGTACGCCCGAATACGAAGCGCAGATCATCGATTGCGCGCTTGGCCTCGACCTCAAGAACGCGCCCGACTTCAAAGCACTGGTCGGCTTCAATTATGAAATCCCGGTCGGCAATGGCGATGTATTCTTCGGCGGTGATGCGGCGTGGGAAGACGACACGTTTGGCCTCGTCGCCAACGTGCCCGGCACCAAGCAGGAGCCGGGCCTGCGGCTCGACGCGCGGATCGGGTATCGGACCGATCGCTGGCGGGTGACGGTGTGGGGCAAGAACCTGACCGACCGCGAGTATTTCCGTGCCAACACCTTTGCGGGCGGCTCACGAAACGAAGTCTTCGCGGCCCCGCCGCTAACGGTCGGCATCGATGTCGGCTTCACCTTCGATTGACATGAAGACCCTTCTCTCCACCCTACGCCGGGCCTTCGGGTCCGGCGTAGTCGCAATGGCGGCGTTGATCGTGTCGATTGCAGGCACTGCTCACGCACAGCCCGCGCGCGAGTACGGCATCGGCCCGTGGACCGAAGCGGTGATCAGCGTGACCGAGTTCGATCCGGTCACCCGCCTGTTCCGCGAAGCGGGAAACTGGCAGTTGCGCAAGAGCGGTCAGATTGCGCGCAGCGAACTGGACTACTGGAAGCTCCCCGTGGAGGCTTCCGGTCGATTCGAATTGTGGTGTGCGCCGCTTGCCGAAACCGGATGCCTGCGATTCGTCCGCTTCGAGGGGGTCGAACAGGAACCGATCAGGGTTGCAGCGCGCGCGTGGGACACCGGCGGCATCTATTCGATCATGGTACGCTCGGACGACATTCCCGCCTTGTTCGATCAAGCGATCGAATCGGGCTGGTGGGCCGAAAGCCGACCGATCCGATTCCAGTTCGGCACTTCGGACCTGCGCAATGTCGTGCTGCAAGGGCCGCACGGTATCAATCTGGCCGTGTACGAGCGGATTTCGCCCGATTTCACCGCGTTCCCGGTCGGCCGGATCAGCCAGGGCTTCAATTCGATGCGGATGGTGAGGGACAAGCAAGCCGCCCGCGCGTTCTACGAACAGAAGCTGCAATTCGGCCTGTTGTTCGATGCCGGAACGGAGCCTGCCGAACCCGCACGTTCCAATTTCGGTATCCCTTTCAACTTCACCTCCTCGGTCATCCGCAGTGCAGCTGCGCTTCAGCCTGCATTGCCGGGGGAAACCGGGCGCGTCGAAGTGATGCAAATCGATGGCTTTGAAGGCGACGATTTGTCCGAGCGCGCATCTCCGCCCAACCTCGGGATCATTTCGGTGCGTTATCCAGTGGTGAACCACAGCCTCTATCGCGACCATCTGCGCGAATTCGAGGTTCCGATCCCCCATGCGGCCGACAGAGTAGAAATCGAAGGCATCGGAACACGCGATATCTTCGCCGTCCGGTCACCCGACGGCAGCCTGACCGAATTCTACCGCGACCATGTAATCTGAGGCGAAAGCGATTGCATCCCGAACGGAATTAGCGGATCACTTCCGCC
>JASJDE010000006.1 GCA_030065195.1 Erythrobacter sp.
ATTGTCTGACGACCAACGCTCGCGTCGCCGAAACCGTGAAGCTCACCGAAAACAGCTTCCGCGACGTAAACATCGCTTTCGCCAATGAACTCAGCGTCATAGCCGATGATCTGGGCGTCAATGTGTGGGACGTGATCGCGCTCGCCAACAGGCATCCGCGGGTCAATATCCTGCAGCCAGGACCTGGCGTCGGCGGCCATTGCATCGCGGTCGATCCATGGTTCCTGGTGTCCAGCGCACCCAAGGTCGCGCGGCTGATCCGCACGGCTCGCGAAGTCAACGATTTCAAGGCGGTGTATTCCGAGCGCCGCATTCGTGCGCTGCTCGATGCAGTGCCCGATGGCAAAGTGGCGCTGCTCGGCCTCGCCTTCAAACCCGACATCGACGACTTCCGCGAGAGCCCGGCGATGGAGATCGCGCTCAGCCTCGCCAAGACGCGCGGCCAGCGCCTCATGCTGGTCGAACCCTTCGCCGAGGAATTGCCGCAGGGATTTGCCGGGACCGGCGCGCAGCTAGCCGGTCTTGACGAAGCGCTCGAAACGGCGGAAGTCGTCGTCGTGCTGGTCGATCACACCGCGTTCAAACACCTCACTCCCGCCGACCTTGCGGGCAAGCTGGTGTACGACACGCGCGGCATGATGAAACGGTGAGCAGACCCAAGATACTGGTCACGTTCGGGACCCGGCCCGAAGCGATCAAGATGTTCCCGGTGGTGCAGGCGCTGCGCGAGACGGGCACGTTCGATGTCCGCATCGCAGTCACCGCGCAGCATCGCGAGATGCTCGATCAAGTCATGGAAATGGCTGAAATCGTTCCCGATATCGACCTCGACCTCATGCAGCCTGGGCAGAGCCTCGACGCTTTGTCTGCGCGGATCATCACCCGCTTCGGAGAAGCGCTCGATGCCGAACAACCGGATCGTGTACTGGTCCATGGCGATACGCTGACTACCATGATGGCGACGCTGGCATGCTACTTCCGACGCATCCCCGTCGGCCACGTCGAAGCCGGATTGCGAAGCGGAGACATTTACGCTCCATGGCCCGAGGAAGTGAACCGCAAGGTCACCGGCACCGTTGCGGATCTGCACTTCGCTCCAACCGAGAACGCGGCCGCTGCCCTGCGCGCCGAAAACGTACCAGACAGCGCGATTCACGTCACAGGCAACACCGTGATCGACGCGCTTCTGGTCGCTCGCGCCAAGCTGAAAGCGGACCCGTCGCTCGCCCCGGCTATCGCGCCGCTCAAACAACGATTTGTCGGCAAGCGCATCATCGCCGTCACCGCGCATAGGCGCGAGAATTTCGGCGATGGCATGCGGCAAATTGCGACTGCCCTTCGCCAGCTGGCCGCCCGCAGCGATACCGCGCTGATCTATCCGATGCATCCCAACCCCAACGTTTCCGATGTGATGCGCCCGGCGCTGCAGGACACGGATAACGTCGCGTTGATAGAACCGCTCGACTACCTCAACTTCGTTGCGATGATGGAGGCTGCCGACATTGTGCTGACGGATTCCGGCGGCATCCAGGAGGAGGCCCCAAGCTTAGGAAAGCCGGTGCTCGTCATGCGCGACACGACCGAACGACCGGAGGGCGTGGATGCGGGAACCGCATTGCTGGTCGGCACAAACACGGTGCGCATCGTCAGCGAAGTTTCACGCCTGCTCGATCAGCGAGCCGACTATGCCGTGATGGCGCAGGCGCACAACCCTTACGGCGACGGCACCGCCAGCCGCCAGATTTCCGACATCATCGCGAAGGCCCACGCGAATTAGCTGCCGCCCTTTTGCCGACGACTCCGACATAATAGGCGGCGCATGCGGCCACCAACACCGAAGCGCCAATATCGGCGATCCAGTTCAGCTTCAGCGGGCCGAACAGCAGCGCGTCCAGCGCACTGAAAGACACGGTGCGAAGTGCCACCAATGCGACCATTGCCAAACCAGCGGCCTGCGCAATAAGCACAGCGAAATTGCGACGCCCCCGCGATGCACGCATCGCCCTGAAGAACCAGAACACGCCTGCCGAACCTGCCAGGACGGCTATCACGAGGACCAATATTCCCTGAAATCCCCGACGCCCCTCGTAGCTGCCTGTGGCCACCAAGAGGTCGCGCAACTCGTCGCGCCAGATCGCTTCGAGATCGAGCAATCGCAATCCGGCAAGCACCGAGAATAGAACGGCTAGCATCGCCCAGCTCTTCCAGTGCGAAGGGACTTGCCGCCGAACCAGCGCGCAGGCCGTCGCAGCAAGACATGATAACAGGACAACGAGATAGAGCGTTGCCGCGATCAAGCTGAGAATTGAAGGCCCCGAAGATGGCATACGGAATGCTTGTACCTCACGTCACCAAATGTGATCTTTTCGGCCATAGCATCAGTGCCGACAGTCGCAATCGCGCCGCAGGGTCCGACACCCGTTTTTCCGGGGCAACTCGGCCCAGCGCAGTCAGGTGTGACCATGCCCAGCTTTGTTCCCGTCTCTGTTGCACTGCGGCAATGGCGCGTCTAAGGCTTTTCCCGTAGTGATTGGAGGATTTTGCTAATGCGTCCGAAGGCTCGGAATTTCCTGTTTGCTGCCGGGATGGCAGGGCTTTCGCTGGGCGGGTGCGCTTCGACGCCCGAACCGGTGATCGGCGTTGCGGCTTCGCAGCCGGTCGGCGCTTTGGGCCAGGAAGGATTCTCCGTTGCGCGTCCAAAGACGTACCTGCTCAGGCCTTCAGACAAGATCTCCGTCAATGTCTTCCGCGAGCCTGACTTTTCAATGGAATCGGTACAGGTCGGCGTTGAGGGTAATGTTTCGCTTCCCTTGCTCGGATCGATCCCAGCCGCCGGAATGACGACGCAGCAGTTCGAGGCCGATGTCACCCGCCGGCTCGCTGCGGCAGGCCTCAAGTCACCGATGGTAGCCATCAACATCGCGGAATACGCATCGCATCTCGTCACCGTCGAAGGGGCGGTCACCACGCCGGGCGTCTATCCGTTCGAGCCGGGCGCACGACTGTCTTCCGCGATCGCAATGGCGGAAGGGACCGAGCGCGAAGCGAAGCGCAGCCAGGTTGCGGTGTTCCGCACCCGCGGCGACCAAATATATGTCGCGAAGTTCGATTATGGCGCGGTGAGTCAGGGCACGATGCTCGATCCGGTGCTCGAACCTAACGATCGCGTGGTTGTCGGCACCGATGGCCTTTCCGTCTTCTGGCAAGATGCGCTCAAGACCATTCCGGCTCTGGGCGTCTTTGCAACCGTGGCCATAGACAACAACTGATCAACCCATGAACGACCGCTCGATCATCCATACCCCCGAACCGGAGGGTCGTGGAACGTGGCTGGATCCGTATCTTCCAGAGAACCAGCTGGCGCATTATCAGCAGCCGCAGCCGAAACTGATCGACGTTTCTGCGATCCGCGGGATCCTGTTCCGGCAACGTTGGCTGTTCATTGCGGTCATCAGCCTCGCTCTGATTGGCGGCCTCGTTTACACGCTGATGGCCACGCCGATGTACCAGGCGCAGGCGACGGTGAAGGTCGAGCCCTACGGTTCCTATATTGTCGAGGGGCAGGACATCGATCAGGGCCTCGCAAGCAACCAGGTGTTCGACTTTCTCGGCACCCAGCTTGCGATCATCCAGAGCCGTAATCTGGCCTCCCAGGTCGCTGCCGATCTCAATCTAGGGGAGCGGTACGATCTCCTTGGCGAAGGCATTGATGAAAGCCGTCCGCCGAACCTCGACGATGAGGCTTGGCGCAAGAGCAAGGAAGCGATGGCGGCTTCGATCCTCATGGGGTCCGTCGAAGCCGATCTTCCGGGTGATAGCTGGATCCTGACGATAACATATCGCTCCGACAATCCGGTTCTGGCAGCGGAAATGGCCAACGCTTACGCCGACGCTTTCGTCGCGTCGGACACGCGCGAAGGCATTGCCGAAAGCGAATATGCCCAAGAATACCTGCAGGAGCAGATCCAGCTGATCCGCGGGCGCCTGCAAGAAGCGGAGCAAGCCTCCAACACCTATGCCCGAAACAGCGGCATCATCGTGCAGCCCAGTGCAGGCTCCGATGAAGGCGGGATCGTCACGCTTACGACCGCCAACCTTTCAAGCATCAACCAGCGCGTATCCGAAGCGCGCGCCAAGCGGATTGACGCCGAGCAGCGCTGGCGTGCGATCCAGAATCTTCCGGCCGCCCAGCTACCCGAAGTGCAAAGCAATCCAGTATTGCAAGGCCTGGTTTCGGAACGGACCGGATTGCAGAACGAACTGATCGAATTGCGCCAGCGTTACAACGACCAGTTCCCGCAAATTCAGAACATCCTCGTCAAGATGGAAACGCTCGATCGCCAGATCGAACGCAGCAGCGCCGATATCAAAGCGACAGTCCGCAACGAATACACCGTCGCCCGCAATCAGGAACAGGCACTCGAACGCGAACTCAACGCACTGACTGGTGAGACGCTGGTCGAGCAGGACCGTCAGGTTCAGTACAGCGTCCTCGAACGCGAAGCTCAGGCATTGCGCGACCAGCTCAAGGCATTGCTCGATCGCTATAACACGATTAGCACGGCTGCGAATGTCGATGCGGGGACGCTTAGCAAACTGGATCCGGCGACGGTGCCTGGCGGTGCCTACTCTCCGAGCCTTTCCCGAAACCTGATGCTGGCACTCGTTTTCGGGGTTGCGCTTGCCGGCGGCCTTGCCGTCTTGCGTGAGACTTTCGATGATCGAATCCGATCGCTCGACGAAGTCGAAGACAAGATTGGCCTACCGATGTTGGGCCATACGCCATTCGTCGAATCGCGCGATCTGGAAAAGGAAGAGACCAATCGCTTCAGCGCGCTGATGGAAGCCTATGCATCGATCCGTTCCGCAATCGATTTTGCCTTGCCGCGCAACCAGAACGTTATCCAGCTAACCAGTAGCCAGGCTTCCGAAGGGAAGTCGACGACGGCCGTTATCCTCGCCGAACTGTTTGCCAGTTTGGGACGAAAGACGCTGCTTATTGATGCCGACCTGAGGCGGCCGTCGGTCGCCAGGTTGCTCGATATCGAAGACCCGCAGGCTGGTCTCGTCGAAGTCGTCCTCGGCCATACCGACTTGCAATCCGCGGTCGTGAAGGGACTGCATGAAAACCTCGAAATCCTCCCGATAGGTTCGATCAGTCCCAACCCGACCGAATTGCTGGCCTCGCCGCAGATGCGCGAGTTCATTGAGAAGAATCGCCACGAATACGGGTTGATCATTTTTGACACCTGCCCGGTTATGGGCCTTGCCGATGCGCCTCTCCTGTCGCGCATGGTCGACGGGACGATCTTTGTGCTCGAGGCGAACAAAGTGCATTTTGGACAGGCCAAGGCGGCGATCAAGCGCGTACGCGGAGCCGGCGGCAATATCCTCGGGGTGATCCTGACCAAGTATCGTGCACTCGAGGCGGGCCAAAGCTACGATTATCAGTATGGGTATTACCAATACGGGCAAGATAAGTAGCCTGAATGGAGTGGTCGCATGACCCTGCCTGCACCGTTCACGATTATCGTACCTGCTCATAACGAAGAGGCAGTGATTGCCCGCTGCCTCGAAGCTGTGCTGGCGGATGCGCCGGACGAAGGGCGGGCAAAGATCGTCGTCGCTGCGAATGGCTGTACGGATCGAACCGTCGCGATTGCACGCAAGACAGCGCCAGAAGCTGCGGTGCTGGATCTGCCCCAGGGATCGAAGACCAAGGCGATGAATGCCGCGCACGAACATGCCCCGGACTTTCCGCGCATCTATCTCGATGCGGATGTGCGCTGCAACTATGCCAGCCTTTCGGCGCTGGCAGACACATTGAGAATGCCCGGTGTAATGGCCGCGTCACCTCGCCTTGAGATGGATCTCTCCCGTTCCAACGCTCTGGTAAGGGCCTACTATCGGGTGTGGCTTACTCAACCCTACGTCAACCGCGCCATGGTGGGCTCGGGATGCTTCGGTCTGTCGCAGGCGGGCTTTGAAGCGATCGGCGATTTCCCAACGATTACGGGCGACGATATCTGGGTGCATTCCCGGTTTCGCGAAAGTGAGCGCCGCAACGTTTCGGTCGATGCGGACGGCAATCGGGTCTTCTTCACGGTCTCTCCGCCACGTCGCGCAATCGACCAGATTCGTGTCGAGACGCGGCGTCGCCTGGGCAACGAAGAGGTGTTGCGGCTTCACCCCAGCCCGCATTTCAGTGGGTCCAATCAGGCCGGGGATCTTCGCACCGCTCTGAATAGCGGCGCGTCGCTGGTCGATGTAGCGATATATTTGGCAATCAAGGCGATAGCGCGCATTCGCGGACGCTTCGTCAGACCGCGAAGCGGCTCCATCGTCTGGGAGCGCGATCTCGCCGCGCGCGAAGTTTGAACCATGCCTGCCATCAGTCCGTCGAAGACCGAGGAAACAAGAGAAGAGAACGGCCTCGGCGCCACGGTCTCGATCCTTATCGTCGCATTTGATTCCGCCGATCTCATCCGGGCCTGTCTCGATTCCGTAGAGCAAGCCTGCACGCAGCACAGCTATGAAGTGCTGCTGGTCGACAATGGCGACGGTTCGACCGAAGCCTTGGTGCGTCGCGATTACCCCGAAGTGCGAATTGTCGAAAGCAGAGGCAATGTCGGGTTCGCTGCGGGCAACAACTGGCTGGCCCGCCATGCACAATCCGACAGGTTCCTCCTGCTCAATCCCGATATGGAGCTGGAGCGCGGCGCGATCGATGCCTTGCTCGATGGCGCGGTCACACACCCCGAAGCAGCGGCCTGGGGCGGCGTTACCGTCGATGCACTTGGCAAGCCCGATAGCGGCAACGCCATTGCCATGCCGTCACTCGCCGAATTTGCCAGCGCTGCGATGGGTAGGTCCATCATCGGGAACAGTCGGATGCAAGGGGTCGACACGGACGCCAAGGTCGACGTTCTGATCGGCGGCTTTGTCATGTTTGACCGGACCGCATGGGAACGGGTTGGAGGGTTCGACGAACGTTACTTCCTCTATTGCGAGGAAGTCGACTTGTACTACCGGCTCAAACGACACGGATTCGCTTTTTGGCGTATTGCCGATGCTCGCGGGCACCACGCGATTGCCCACGGGCAGGGACTTTCACCGCTCCGCATGCTGTATCGTGCGGCTGGTTCGGCGGAGTTCGTTCGGCGCCACTGGTCACTGCCTTCTTCGGCTTTGGCGCGTTTCTTGATTTGGCTCGCTGCATTCGAGCGTGTCGCCGCGGGGTGGCTTGTCGGCGGTTGGCGTCCAAGACTGGCGGCCATGGGCCGCGGTTATCGCGATGTCGCACTGAGGCCGCAGTTGTGGGTCCATGGATACGACCCGGATCGGGGATTGCTGAGCCAGTTGAAGCGTGAAAACGCTTAGCTCTCGCCGTCATGCATGCCTTGTCCCGATTCTGCCTGCCGGGAATGCGAAATGCTACGCCGGTCGGGAACCCTGACTTCGCCAACGGGCATAAGACCGCTTGGCATCGTCCGCTTGCGTTCGGCATAGCCAAGGCTGACGGTGATGCCCAGCAGCATGAAGAACCAGGCTTGAGCCGACAGCCAGATTGCGACGGAAATCACGCCGAAAGCGAACACCGCCATAGCAATTGCGATGCCGCGTTCGAACCGTTGGTCGACCCGTGTGGAATGCGTGCTGCGACGCGCCAAAGTGTAAATGGCGATCGCGCAGGCAAGACCAATGAGCAATGGAGGAATGATCCCGAACTGGATCGCCTGCAACAACCAGTAGTGGTCGATCGAGCCCTTCATCCAACTCGGCCGCTCCCACTCGGCATAGCCAATGCCGAACCACGGGTTCTTTTCGACATTGTCGGTGCCGTAGCGCCAAATCAACACGCGATTATATGCGCTGTAGGAGTTCAGCGAAGCAAAGCGCATCACAAAGCTGAACGCACCGGCATTGGTGCCGAATTCCAGAACGAAAGTAACCAACGCGCCGGCCAGGAAAAACATTCGCCAAGACAGGTTGGCGATCTGTTCGCTCAGCCAGTTGTAGACGACTAGGCCGGTCCCCGCTGCGAGCGCCAGGAGCGCCGCCGAACTGACCGTGAAGAAGCTGCTGATCGAAGCGGCGATGCCGATCAGGAACGGCCAACCGCGCAGGCCCGAAAGCCAGTAGAGCGGAAGGAAACTCGCGAAGAAGATCCCGGCCAGGATCGGGTGAGGGAATGGCCCGCGCGCGCGCATGAAACCTAGCCGTTCATCGATCCGGGTGTTCACGCCCTGTCCGGTAAACTGGGCAACAAACGGCTGAAGGAGGTGGGTTTTGGTGACGGACTCATAGACTAGGATTCCGCCCATCACGGCTAATCCCGGCAACATCAGGAGCAGGAATATCCGCACATCCCGCAATGATCGGAATGCCGCCCTGGCGAAGAAATACGCTAGTGCTGTATCGGTGACTTGCGCAACGCTTGCCGTAAACGCGTCGACCGCTTCGGTCGTCATGAATAGTGCGAATGCTGTCCACGCCGCCGCGCCTGCGACAAAGAGGTCCGGCCATGTGAACCGGAATCTGCCCGACAAGGCGCTGGCGAAAACGAAGATCGCAGCCGGTATGAGAAAAAACCGATAGGGCGGCAGAACCGATCCCATGATCGACGTGTTGAGCTGCGGGGGCAGCAACAGGATGTAGCCGAGCAGGACGGCAAGATAGATCGGCAAATCGCTCGAAAAGGCGCGCGGTCGTCCACGGACCGGAGGGGGTGCAAATCGAGGACGATGCGCGGTTGCCACGGCGTCGGACGTTAAACGGTTTGCACGGTCGATCAAGGCGTGTTGGCGCCCGTATCCGGACTATCCGTCCGCCTGCTGCGTCGGCATGATTTCGCGTGTGCTCACGACCCTTGCCGGCGATCCGGCAATGATGCTCATTGGAGGAAATTCACCTCGCACCACGGCCCCTGCGCCGACGATGCAACCGTCGCCGATCGTTGTTCCCGGCAGGATCACGGCGCGTGTCGCAAACCACACGTCGTTGCCGATCGTTATGTCGGCTTCGCCCATTGGCTGATCTGTCACGGGATGGCCCAGGTCGTAGCGATAGCTCGCTGCCGTGACCAACACGTCCGGGCCGAATAACGCATCGTCGCCAATACGGATGTGACCGTCACGCGGCCCCCCCCAAAGATGACAGCGGGACCCGATGCGGGCGCGGTGTCCGATCGTAATCCTCTCGGGATTCTGGAAAATCGCATCGGGGCTCACATTGCGTTCGCCCGCAAATGTGACCTTCCGCAGCGGAGTGACATGATTGTAGTTGTAGAAGTTGACGATCTTCACGAGATGCAGCCATGCTCGAGGATCGAGCAGGGACGCGAGCAACCGGATTCCGCGCCGCGATTTCACTGGGGCGTCCTTCCGCACCAAATCGGTATCCGCCATGGCGTGCCCTCCGCTTTTCGCTCGTTCCCGGTCGGACGTTGGGCTTAGGTCAGCAGGTCCAGCGAAGTCCAGCGATCAAGGCGGCAATCCCCACTGTGCTTTCCCTCGCTCGCGAGCCGCCGGAAACTCGCCGCCCTCCAGAAACAGCTTTCCTACAATTCACCTATTTGGTTAGGCTATTGACGATTCTCATCTGATGGAGGTTAGCGATGCCATTCGATCCATTCGAAAACTCGAGCGACAGTCTGATCGCCCCGGCCAAAACAGCATTCGAAATTTCCCCGGATGACAACGCCGACCTCGCAGGCGCCACCAAGGCCATCTATGTCGGTACTGGCGGAAACATTACCGCGCGCCCGGTTGAATCCGAACAAGACGTCACCTTTCACAATGTTGTTGCGGGAACCGTCCTGGCCGTGCGCCTGCGAGCCGTTAGGTCCAGTGGCACCACCGCTGCCGATCTGGTAGGCCTCGCCTGATGAGCTGGCTAGGTCTTGGTGTTGTCTCCAATCTGTCGACTGCGCTGCTCCAAAGCGTATCCGCGAATGGGACGCCACCGTTGCTGGCCCCATCCGCATCGTGGACAGGCATCGAAGGAAGCGGGTTTTCTGCGATACCGGTCGACCCGGTACGATTGACTGCCAAGCCGGCTCTGCGACTCATCACGCCGCCCAAACAGCATTTCACCGATACGCTCGATGTCGGTGTGTTCGCCGCTGCCAATGACGGCGGTTCGCTGCTCGACAGTCTCGGACTGGCCGGCGTCACGTTTCACCTTGAAGGCAATAACGTCACCCTCGAAAGGCCGAGCCTGCACAGTTTCGTCGATGTGAACGGAAGCCTGCAAACCTATTTCGGATGGTGGGTTCGCTTGCGCAAACCGCCGCAGGAAAGTGGCTATGCGCACCTGTATATCGAAGCCACTCCGCGCGATGCGACGATGCAAAGCCGGGTGATTGGACCCTACCTCTTTGCACCGCAGAACGAACTCTTCGATGGGCAGCTGAGCGTGGCACCGACGGCTCCGGAGGTGGAAGGAGCCAGCTACCAGAGCGTCGTTGCCGCAATCGAGCATGCCAAGGCTCAGTCGTGGGAGAACTACCTCCTGACTCTTGCCGAGCCCGGCAAATACGACATCGGCGAGAGCACCCCTACCCGCTGGGACCAAAAGGGATGGTGCAACATAAGCGCAGGTGTGCCGGGCTGCTCGATCGGCAAACAAGGCTACAGCAACGACGCCGAAGCCAAGATTATTCCCGCACGCTCTCCAATCCGTTTGATGGGCTCCGACCTGACGCTGGATTTCCGCCATGTGGTCGAAATCGACAGCTTCGACGGCAACTTCTGGTGCGACGGGATCAGCATCACATCAAGCGACCCGCGCGGACGATACGAGACCTTGCGCGGCGGCCCGCCGGACCAATTCGGTTGGCGGATCGACGGCAACCCGTACTTCACCGAATGCGAAATATCCGAGCTTTCCGGCGTTTGCGGACAGGCCAGGTTGGTGCGCGGATGCGTGCTTACCAACATGACCTACGACGTCTTCGGCGATGTCACCTGCGCGGTATTCAACCGCCTGACCAACCATCGCGGAGGATACTGGTACACGGACCATCCGTGCGTCGAAATCTCCTATTCCGGAGCGGAAGGCTCGGCGACAATTCAGCGCGACGGCTCAGCCGATGCCGGGATCGCAACATGGACTGCCAGCTGGGGGACAAGCATTGCGACCTTCGAATGTGGCAACCGGGAGGAATACTATCTTCGCACTTCGGGCGACGGCTACACTTTTCAGGATCTCGTCGACTGGGTGAATGGCGACCTCGCAGCACTCGACGGCGGCTGGTCCGCCACCCTTACCGATACCGAATTCGCCGATATTCGCTGCTGCGCCGGTTCACTTCCCGGCGCCAAGGGCGCCGGTTTCGGCCCGCAAGACGTCGCATCCGAACCGTTGACAATAGCCGCCATGTTCGACCGTCATGGAGATTTCTACCAGCACGCGACCGGGACGCTGGAGAATGCGATCATTGCCTTCAACTCCGGCGTCGATGTCCAGGCGCAGCTGATCTTCATTTCGCCCACCGAGATCGGCGGCGATGCAGCCGAACGTGATCTGATGATCCTTGGCAACGCGTTCTACCTTCGCCCCGGCCTCGACGGCTACTACGATCCCGAAGCCAATTCGTCGCAATTCGGGCGAACAAATCTCACCGCCAGCCATGTCGTGATTGCCCACAACACACACGCCAACCAACGCTGGCTGATTCGTTCGGACAACCCCGGCTTTACCACCGATCCCTATTGCCTTTTCACCAACAATGTCGCCAGCGCCGTGGTCTATGCCGGGCCGACGCTTCCCAATCTGACTATAGATGCACTGCACCTGCACGGCTCCGCAACCAAACCTTCAGGAGCGACGCGGGTTGCCTTTGGCGGCGACGAAACCAGCTTGTTCGTCGATCCGGCCGCAGGCGACTTCACTCCCGCTGGCGCCCTTATGTCGAGTGGATTCGCACCGACCCTCCCCTTTGATGCCTTCAACGGTGAATTTCCCGAGATTGCCGCCCCCGGTGCAATTGCCGCATCAGCGACGGGATTTGTCGATAGCGGCGTAGGAAGCGGGAGCGGCGATCCCGAAGCCGACCTGATTGCCTTGTTGACTGCGGCAGGCGGACAATCCAGCTTTCACGATTACGTCAACGCAAATGATGCCCCGCCTTGGACATCGCAAGACAGCGCCAACTCCAACGACCACACGCAGGCGATCAATTCGCGCAAACCCGGCATCGATGCCGGCGGTGCTACATTCGATGGCAATAACGACTTTGTGTTTCAGGCGATCACAGGTGGTTCTTTCACTGTGGCCATGGCGGTAACGGTCAACGATCCGGCGGACCCCGGCGTATTCGTTTCGGACGACGCAAACACGACTTATGTGCAATACCAGGCCGGAAGCGGAGTGGCGCATCTCGCGACAGTCAGAGTCGGTGGCGAAGTCCGCTCGACGCGCGGCGAAGTCCACAATGCCGTAGACGGCGCGGGCGAAGTGGTAATTCTTATGGAAGGCCTCGACCTTGCGGGACGAAACCAGCTGCGGATAGGGCGCGGTTCGGGGGCGATGAACGCCACTGTGCGCCGGGTCGCTGTTATCGAGGAAAACGCCTTCCCCAACACCCTGCAGGAAGTACGCCAACTAGCCGCCGAAGCAGTCGCGGCCAGCTAGCCGTCCATCGACTTCAAGGGCACGCCCATCCGAATAAGCCGTCCGCGGATCCGATTGAAAATCGTGCCGCGTTGCTTCTGGGAGTTGGTGTGGACGAATTGACCCTCGGGAACATCGTCCCGGCTGAGGAAATCGCCGAGCTCCTTCCATCCGTGGCCGCGCTCAAGCCAGAATTCGAGCAAATCGCCGGGTCGGTCGGCGAAATATTCGCGCACCGTTTCGTTGTGAGCGTCGTAGACCTCGCGATAGCGCGCTTCATGACCGACCGGCGCTGGCGCGTCGTCACCGTAGGTCAGCTGCTGGATATGATAGGGATTGTCGCCAAAGTGATTGGCAATTGAGCGATACCAGCGATCCGTCTCTCTAATCGTCAGGATGAACTTTGAGCCAGGAAACGCCCGATCGAGTTCGCGAAACATCAGCGGCCAAGGCATGTCTTCGACTGCATCGTATTCCTTTGCAATCTCAAGCCCGCGCTCGACAAAGGTTGCGCGCAGTTCATCGAGAGGCACGTCCCGTCCGAACACACCGCAGACCCGATACCCGATCTGCGCCAGAGCATCGCGCAGCGAAGATGTGCCCGTCTTCTGGAATCCGATGCAAAAGACTTTACCGGAGTGGGGTTCTGACATCGCAAGACATTCCGACGTAGCTGGTACTTGTCCTCCACCTACTACAGTCAGCGCCCTTGCCAAGGCGCGGGCGGCTCGCATACGCCCCAGCAGGGCTTAACCTTGTGGACAGCGGGACATCTCACGGCATGCCTAATCGATTAGTGCAGCGGCTGGACCGGTTTTCGCCCAATGGGCTTCGCTTCGAATTGCTGCTTGGGCTGGGCATGCGCTCTGCTGGGGCCGTGTCCGCCTTCGCAATGACATGGATAGTCGCGCGCATGTTCGGTGCGGAGACTTTTGGCCATTTCCAGTTGGCCCTGGCGACTGCGACAATTCTGGCGCTGATTGCAACGCAGGGACTTGACCGGCTGATCGTGCGGACAGCCAGCGCGACATTTGCCAAGGAGCGAGCGGGAGCGGCGCTCAACTTCTTTGTCCATGCGCGCAACCGGCAATTGCTTGTAAGCGTGCCACTGGCGATCACCGCATGGCTGATCTCCGAACCGATCGCGGTTCATATTCTGGAGGAACCGGAGGTTGCTTGGCACCTGCGTTTGCTGGCACCGGCGATCGTGGCCTTGCCGTTGATCAAGGCGTGCAGTTCGCTGCTCCGAGCAAAGGGCAGCGTCCTGGTTTCACAGTCGCTCGATGGAGTCGGCTACACTACGCTGGCGATTGTTGTCATCGCTGTTGTGCTGCTGTCAGGGTCGGCGGTTTCAGGCCTTTCTCCGTCAATCGCATACCTCGTGGGCGTGGTTCTTGTCGCGGGTGCCGGAATCGTGCTTGTCCGGAGAGCGATGCGCTTCGCTAAGCGAGAGATTGGCTCGGTCCAATTGGCCAGCGGGTTGTTCATCGCGGCGTTTAGTGTGCTGGTCGCGCTCAATGACTGGCTCGGCCTGTTCCTTCTCACGGCATTTCGCGATGCCGCCGAAGCCGGTATCTACCGAGTTGGTTTCCAAATCTGCCTACTGTTCACACTGGTCAACAGCAGCTTCGCACTCATGGCGGGGCCGCGGTTGGCGACGGCTTTCGATCAGGGTGATGCGGCAGAGGCATGGAAGACGGTACGTACATCAAGCGCAATGGGCATCGCCATCGTTGCCCCCCTCCTATTGCTGATCCTCTTCGCTGCCGAACCGATCCTGTCACTCTTCGGAGCAGAATTTGCGCGTGGGGCCGACGCTCTGCGCATTCTTGCAATCGGGCAGTTTATCAATGTCGCCGCCGGTCCCGCAGGGGCAGCGCTCACCATGATGAAGCGCGAACGTGCCGTGCTGATAATCGAAATCGCAACGGTGATCGTGTGCGTTGGATTGCTGCTCTGGCTGCTGCCAACCTACGGCATGGTTGCCGCTGCAATCGCCGCTGCAACCGGAGCGGCCCTGCGAAATGCCGGCGCATTGCTGGTGCTGCGGCGACTACTTGCTGCGCTATGACGCCATCCAGGTTTCAACCGCGTCGTAAAAGGCGAAATCCTGCGCATACCAGCGCTTGAGATTGGCGATCCCTGCTTCAGTCAGGTCCGGGACACCTGAATAATCGTTCGCATGCGCGCCTTTCGCGTCTCGCCGCGCTTGGGGCGTAAAATCGATGCCTAGCCGGTCGAGCAGAACTTTGAGGTCCGCTTCGAGGTGTTCTTGGCGTAGTACCCAAACCGGCGGACGGACCGTGAAGATGTCGCCCGCCAACGCAAACCAGTCGATCTGATCCTGCGCGGTGTGGCGGATCGATTTCATCGCAGCCGCCGCTTTCAGTCCTTCCGCGCCGGGAGCGAACAGAGCTTCGGCCAAATCCGCCGCATGTTCGAAATTGGCAAATGCGGTTTCCTCGTGGGGCGTCCAGGCGATGTCGTTCAAGGGACGCCCGCGGCGCTTGCGCGAGTAAAAGCCGGAGCGGAAACGGCTGATCGGATCGCGGATCGAGAAGAAATAGTCCGACGGTTCGGGCAGTTCGGCCAGCGTCACATCGTGCGTCAGGGCGTGGAAGTAAACGTCAGAGCGCGCCGCGTTCACTTGCACCATTATCTGCTTGACCTGCGATCCGGCCGCTTTGCCGATATGCAGGAAGTACACCACGCGCCGCCCTGGCCTCGACCGGCGAACGCGACGCAGCGATAGTTCCAATCCTGCGCGGTTAGTGAGCTGCGCGATCTTGCTGGAGAGAACGTTCAGCTTCATACCGAGAGTAGCGGTCGCCACCAGTCTTCGCGGTCGAGATACCAGCGCAGCGTGTGACGCAGCCCCTCATCAAAGCCACGTTTCGGCGTGTAGTCGAGTTCGGCCCGCGCCTTGGTCTCGTCGATCGCATAACGTCGGTCGTGCCCGGCACGATCGGTTACGAAAGTCTTCAGCGTATCGGACTTTTCGCCGCGAGCAGCCGGCGCATCGGGATAGCGATCGGCGAGTCCGTCCACTTCCTCGAAAGCACGGTCGACCTCGGCGCAGATTGTGTCGATCACGGTCATGTTCGGCAACTCCGCCCCGCCGCCGATATTGTAGGTTTCGCCAGGCGTGCCGCGCTGGAGGCAGGCTTCGATCCCGCGGCAATGGTCCTCCACATGCAGCCAGTCGCGCACATTCATTCCGTCGCCATAGATCGGCAGGTTCTTGCCCGACAGTGCGTTAAGCAGGAACAGCGGGATCAGTTTTTCCGGGTACTGGTAAGGCCCGTAATTGTTTGAGCAATTGCTGGTCGTCACCTCGAGCCCGTAGGTGTGGTGATAGGCGCGCACCAAGTGGTCAGATGCGGCTTTCGACGCCGAATAGGGTGAATTGGGCGCGTAGGGTGTGACCTCACTGAAAGCCGGGTCTTCGGGGCCAAGCGAGCCAAACACTTCGTCGGTCGAAATATGATGAAAGCGGTGGTCCTCGCCATCGCCATCGAGCCAGACGGCGCGGGCAGCCTTCAGTAGGCTGTTGGTGCCGAGGATGTTGGTGTCGATGAAAGCGTCCGGTCCGCTGATCGAACGATCGACATGACTTTCGGCTGCGAAGTGGACGATGATGGTAATCCCGCGATCGCGGAGCAGGTTTTCAACCAGTTCCCGATCGCGAATATCGCCTTCGACCAATTCGGTACGGTTGGCTCCGGCCAGGGTCGAACGGTTCCCGGCATAGGTCAGAGAGTCGAGAACTGTAACCTCGTCATCGGGATGCTGCGCATTCCAGTAATGCACGAAATTGCCGCCGATAAAGCCGGCGCCACCGGTTACGAGAATGTTAGCCAAGGGCCTTTTCCTGTTCGAGCATGGTACGCAGATTGGTGCGCCAGTGGACCGGCTGGTCTCCTAGAACCTCACGCGTGGCGCTGCAATCGAGGAGCGAATATGCGGGACGCTTGGCCGGGGTTGGATAGTCGGCGGTGGTAATGGGATTGATGGTCGGAATCGTCTTGATCAAACCCAACTCGTGCCCTTCTTCCGCGATGGCGACGGCAAAGTCGTACCAGCTGATCTCACCGTCGTCGCTATGGTGGAATGTCCCGCTCGCACCCCTCTCGATCAGACCCCAGATCGTGTTCGCCAAGCCGGTCGCCCATGTCGGCGAACCAACTTGGTCGGAGACGACGCCCAGCTCTTCGCGCTCATTCATTAGGCGGAGCATCGTGCGCACGAAATTTGCGCCGCCCGCTTCGTATACCCATGCAGTTCGGACCAGCAGGTCGGTGTCGCGCAAATGATCCTCGCCCTCCGCCTTGGTTCGGCCATAGGCGCTGATAGGATTGCGGGTATCGCCGGGATGATAGGCGCTCGAGGAGGTCCCATCGAACACGAAGTCGGTCGAGATATGCACCAGCTTGCCGCCTTGCGCTTCCATCTCCTCCGCCATGATCGCGACCGCATCGGCATTGACCGCGCGAGCGATTTCTTCGTCGCTCTCGGCCTTGTCGACCGCCGTGTAGGCCGCCGCATTGATCAGAATATCGGGTGCCTCGACCACCAGTCGCGCGCGCAGCATCGCGTCTTCGGTGAAGTCGACATCATCGACATCGATCGCATTGAGATCGGCATGGGGAGGAGCCGTGCGCTGGAGCGCTCCACCCAATTGCCCATTGGCTCCGGTGATCAGGACCTTCATCGGCAGCGCCTTAGTCAAAAGCCGGGACATCGGCGAGCGTCAGTCCCACCTTATCCTTCTCCGAAAGCGCGGGTGCCGTTCCGAGATCGGGCCATTCTACCCCGACCGCAGGATCGTCCCATGCAAGCGTATGTTCGGTCTGCGGTGAATAGGGCGCGGTGCATTTGTACATGAAATCGGTGTTGTCGGTGAGCGTCAGGAAGCCGTGCGCGAAGCCTTCCGGGACCCAGAACATTCGCTTGTTCTCGGCGGTCAGCTCCACACCGACACATTTCCCGAATGTTTCCGAAGACTTGCGCAGGTCCACGGCTACGTCAAACACAGCACCGCGTGTCACGCGCACCAGTTTCCCTTGTGGCCCGGGATTCTGGAAATGCAACCCGCGCAGCACGCCCTTTTGCGAATGGCTGTGGTTGTCCTGCACCCAGGTGAGGTCCAGCCCAGCCTCGCGAAACACGCTTTCGTTCCAAGTCTCCATGAAGAACCCGCGATCGTCTCCGAACACGCGCGGCTCGATGATCAGCAGGTCAGGGATTGTGGTCTCGACGATGTTCACGCGATTACCGGATTTTCGAGCAATCCCAGAAGATACTCGCCATAGCCCGATTTGCGCAGCGGCTGGGCAATCCGCACCAACTCTTCATTCGAGATAAAGCCTTTGCGCCAGGCGATTTCCTCAGGGCACGCGATTTTGAGGCCTTGGCGCTCCTCGGTGATCCGCACATAAGTCGCGGCATCGAGAAGCGATGCGTGCGTGCCGGTATCGAGCCAAGCGAAGCCGCGCCCCATGATCTCGACCGACATAGCGCCTTCGTCGAGATACAGGCGGTTCAGATCGGTGATCTCCAACTCGCCGCGCGCCGACGGCTGGAGATCGCGAGCGCGATCCGCCACCGTCTCATCATAGAAGTAGAGCCCGGTCACTGCGTAGTTGGACTTCGGCTGCTTGGGCTTTTCTTCGATCGAGATTGCCCTTCCTTCGCCATCGAATTCGACCACGCCAAAAGCTTGCGGATCGTTTACGCGATAGGCGAAGACGGTCGAGCCAGATTCGCGCGAATTGGCGCTGTCCAGCAGAGCGGGAAGACCGTGACCGTAGAATATGTTGTCCCCAAGGATCAGCGCGCTCGGCCCACCGCGCACGAAATCTGCACCAATATGGAATGCTTGCGCCAATCCTTCCGGCCTGGGCTGCTCGGCATAGCTAAGCGACACGCCGAAATCGGAGCCATCGCCAAGCACGCGCTGGAATTGGGCCGCATCCTCGGGCGTGGTGATGATCAGGACGTCCTTGATCCCTGCCAGCATCAGCGTGCTGAGCGGATAGTAGATCATCGGCTTGTCGAAGATCGGCATTAGCTGCTTCGAAACGCCCTTGGTGAGCGGATAAAGCCGCGTGCCCGAGCCTCCGGCAAGGATAATGCCTCTGCGTGGTTGTGCCACTTTTCGTTGTCCTGAACGGTGCTGTACCTGAGAGAGCCATCGCGCATTGCAGCATGGGTTTGGCGGGTCAATGGCAAATGTCTAGCGGTCCAGAGGTGTTGGTGGGATGCGCTTGTCCACTGGCCAAACAGTCACGAATGCCGCATGTGCGAACGCAATGAGGGTTCCGGGACGATTGCTGGCATCAGAGCGACAATGAAGACCGAAGCTTTCGATCTCTATCTCGCGCAATGCGTCCACCGTTTTGTTCGGTCCGAGCCGATACCCGCATGGCCCGCAGGTCTGAAGGTCGAGCCAGAGCAGGCGACAACCCGGATCACATTTCATGGGATCGCCTTGCTGCTCATTGAGGCCGGTTCCAAACTGATCGACTGGCCGAAGGAGCTGGTCGAGGCCATCCGCGAACAAGCGCGACTGCAGAGCTTCTGGGAATTGAGCCACAAAAGAATGCTGGCAGACTTGATCGAGGCTCTCGATCTTGCCGGGATCGACGCGCTGGTCCTCAAAGGTAGCGCGCTGGCATACTCGGTATATCCGGAACCCGCGCTTCGACGTAGGGGCGACAGCGACTTGCTGATCGAAGCCACGGATCGCGACATGGTGCGGGCGGTCTTCAGGGCGAGCGGATTCAGCCAGTGGAGCGATGTGCGACCGCTCCAGGAATGTTGGCAGTCCAGCCATGTTCTCGGGTTCGACCATACAGTCGATCTCCATTGGCGGCTTAGCGCGAGCCCAGCCGTTTCGGCCCTCCTTGAATCCAATTTGCAACGACGACGTGTGGTTGCCTTGCCCGATCTTTCTGCCAACGCGAAAGGCATTGGGCCAATCGACAACTTGCTGCTCATCTGCATCAACCGCGCGGCGCATGGTCGTTTCGGATATCAGGTTGGCGATGCAGTCTTGTTCGAGAACGATCGACTTATCTGGGCACTCGATATCCACTTGCTCGTTGCGAAGTTCTCCGAGACGGACTGGGAAGAGTTGAGCCAATCCGCTCGCGCGAGCGGATCGTCAGATATTGTCTTGGCTGGCCTCAATCTTGCGCGAAGGAGCTTGGGAACAGAGATACCCAGCGCAGCGCTCAATGCGCTTGAGCAAGGTTCGGGCGACGCACGACTGAGACATTATCTCGCCTACGCGTCGGGACGCGAGCGTTTCATGCTCGATCTTCTCGCCAGTCCATCCTTGAACGAGAAGATCCGCCTAATCGCCTTGAAGCTGTTTCCAACGAAGGAACAGCTTCTGGAGCGCTATCCCGATGCGAACCATTGGCCTTTGGCGGTCCTTCGCGTGAGACGACTGGTTTCCGGTTTCGGGAATTTCGTGAAAGGTCGGACCTGACATGGAATGGCGATTCTTCCTGCGATGGACGCGTGAATTCAAAGGCTGGTTGGCGCTTATCAGTGTGCTGTCGTTGCTCAGTTCGCTCGCGGCTTTGGCATTGCCGTGGCTGGCAGGCCGCTTCCTTGGCGGGGTGATCGGCGAACAAAACATCGACCTCGCCGACACGGTGGCGATGCTCGGCATTGCCCTGGTCGCGATGACGGCGACGACCATTCTTGTCGCTATCCTATCTGAAATCGCCTCAGGCAAGATCCTCGCGGCGCTTCGGAACGAGAGCTACCGGCAACTGCAAGACATGCCCGTCTCCTTCCACAATCGCAGCCGTAGCGGAGATCTCTTGGCGCTGATGGTCTATGAGGTCGATACGCTCAGCAGCTTTCTCACCTCCACATTGGCGATGCTTCCTTCCATGCTGATGACGGCGGGCGGCGCAGTGATCCTGCTGTTCCTGATCGACCCGAGCATGGCATTGGTAGTGCCGGTGTTGGTACCGCTTTTCTATATCGTGATGAAGCTGGTGGGCCGGCGGCTTCGGGGGCTCTCGCAGCGCTATCGAGAAGCCTATGTCGACGTGATCGCGAAGGCCGAAAGCGACCTTTCAATGTTGCCCGCGATCAAGGTATTCGCGACTGAAGCGCATCATCGCAATCGGTATGCCAACGCGGTCGAGAAAGCGCGTGCCCTGAGCGTCTCGCAAGCTCGAATCGTGTCCTTCATTTCTCCGCTGGTTGCCTTGGTTGCGGCGTTCGCGGCAATTGCGATCCTACTTGTCGGGAGCGAAGGACTTCAGGAAGGCGCGAGCGCGCCAAGCGAAGTTTTCGCATTCCTGCTGTATGCCGCGTTGCTCACACGCCCGGTTGGGAGCCTGGCCAATATCTACGGCCAATTCCAGGTCGCCAAGGGTGCGCTTGCCCGGCTGGAATCGATCTTCGAACAGGATGTCGAACCAGGCTATTCGCAGAGCGGCAGGGTCAAGCGAGCGAAGGGTGCGATCACATTCGACAATGTCAGCTTCGCCTATCCCGGTCGCAATCCGGTGCTCGAAGATCTGTCACTTAGGGTCGAGCCGGGAGAGATCGTCGCGCTGACCGGTGAGAACGGGATCGGAAAGTCGACGCTGATCCGATTGCTACTAAGGTTTTACGATCCGGATTCCGGCAAAATCAGCCTAGACGGCAGCGACATATCCACCCTGCAAGTGCAGGATCTGCGCCGACAATTCGGCTATGTCCCGCAGCGCGCGCTTCTGTTCGACGGGACAGTTGCTGACAACATCGCTTTCGGTGTCGATGAACCTGACTGGGAAGCGATCGAGCGTTCGGCGAAAGCGTCGCAAGCTTGGGAATTCATAGAGCGCCTGCCCCAAGGGTTGCAGACCGAAATCGGCGACAATGGCGTTCGCCTGTCCGGAGGCCAGCGCCAACGCATCGCTCTTGCCCGTGCTCTCTATCGAGATCCTCCGATCTACATTTTCGACGAGGCAACCAGCATGTACGATCTCGAAGGCGAAGCCGCCTTCGTCGAAACGTGCATCCGCACGCTCAAGGATCGCACCGTAATCCTGATAACGCACAGACCCGCCAGCCTCGCCCTTGCGGACCGGGTTGTAGAAGCGAATTCGCTTGGGTTCGTGCCGATCCACGAAGGTTCTCGGAGCGCAGTTTGAGGAGGATCAGACGCAAATGAGCGGCATTTGCGGCATTTTTGACCTCAGAGGGAACGCGGTCGATTCCACCGTGTTTGGTGCGATGCTAGGGGGAATGGAACGGCGCGGCCCGGATGGAAGACATGTCACTATCGATGGCTCCATCGCTTTGGGCCATGCCCTGCTTGCCACGACACCGGAATCGCTTTCGGAACGTCTGCCGCTGGCCCACGCACCAACCGGCTGTACGATCACCGCAGATGCAAGGCTCGACAATCGCGATGAATTGATCGCAACGCTCGAATTACGGGGCACGTCCAAGGTCACCGGGGATGGCGAGTTGATCCTGCGTGCGTTCCTCAAATGGGGCAGGTCCTGCGTTGACCATCTCCTGGGAGATTTCGCCTTTGCCGTTTGGGATCCGCGCGACGAAACGCTTTTCTGCGCCCGTGACCTGATCGGCATGCGTCAATTGATCTTCCACCACGAGCCCGAAAAGCTGTTTGCCTTCGCGAGCGAGCCGGAATCAATCCTGCGCCATCCCGATATCCCGCGCATCATCAATGAAGCGCGGATCGCCGACTATCTGGAAGATCTCGAGGCCCACGACTTGACCTCGACATTCTTTCGTGGCCTGCAGCGCCTCCCGCCGGCGCACGCACTGTCCGTTCGCAATGGCGCGCTGCGAATTTGGCAGTATGGCACATTGCGGCCGCAGCCAACGCTCAGGTTGCCGAGTGACGAGGCCTATGCGGAAGCGTTTCGCAGCGTCTTTGCCGATGCCGTAAGCGCCCGCCTGCGATCGCCCGACGCGGTTGGATCCATGTTGTCAGGTGGGATGGACTCCGGATCGGTAACGGCGATGGCCGCCCGCATCCTGAGTGCCGCGGGCCAGCCACCGCTGCAGACGTATTCGGCAATCGGAACCGATAGCCATTGTCAGGAAACGCAGACCATCAAGGCCGCTCAGACGATGGCGCACATTGAGCCGCATTCGATCTCCATCGAGGAAATGGATGAATTTGGCGACGAAATTGCAACTCTGATCGAGGAAGCTGCCGAGCCTTTCGATGGGCATATGACCTTGGTCTACGCCGTATACTTGCGTGCCCAGAAGGCTGGAAGGAAGGTCGTCTTGGACGCTGTCGGGGGCGACACGACCCTTGGCACACAAGACATGATCAATTGGCAACTGCGCAAGGGAAACGTCGCTCAGGCCTGGAAGGAAGCGTTCGGTGAGAAGCGATTTTGGGGTCACCCGGATTCTGCCTGGAGCAAACTGTGGCGCGGAGCAGGGCAGGCATTCGTTCCCCGGTCACTGCGGAAGGTCAGAAGAAATCTTCTTCGCAAGACGTCCAACCTGCACCGCGAGACTGCTTCCATCCTGGTACCTGACTTCGCGGCAGAAATCGAATTGGCCAAGCGCAAGGAATCAAATGCCGCCCATGTCATGATTCCGAGCGGCGATGGACCGCAGGACCGAGCACGGCGCATCCTTCATCCCTATGTGACCGTCGCGAGGGAACGATACGATAGAGTGGCCAGCGCCCTCGCGATCGAGCCGCGCGATCCTTTTCTCGATCGGCGCGTCATGGAATTCTGCCTGTCCTTGCCTGCCGATCAGCTTCAAAAGGACGGCTGGCCCAAGATGATCTTGCGCAGGACTATGCGCGAGATGCTGCCGGACGAAGTGCGTTGGCGAACAGGCAAGGAGCACCTCGGTTGGGATTTCACCAAGGCGCTATGGCAAGGCCGAAGCGGGAAAAGCGAGCGAAAACCGCCGATTGAGCTGGAGAGTTATGTTCGTAAGAGACTGTTAAATAACGTTAATCTTCAGACTTCCGGTGACGATGAGGTTGCCGAAATGCTGATGATACAGTATCTTGCCAATTGGCTATCGGCGCAAGAGAGAGTCGATGTCCAAAAAGGATAAGAGGAAACGGCATGTCGGATCGGATCGCGAAGAAGCCCTATCGGCAGCCAGTGTTGTCCATATTCGGCGCATTTTCGCGCCTGACTGCGGGCGGTAGCGGATTGCAGACCGAGTCGGGGGCGAACATGAACCCCAACCGGCGTCCCTGACCAAACCCATAGAAACCCTTTGTGAACCTTAGTTCGCTAATGCAGTACGGATGTTGCGATGCGAGGTTCGCAAAATCGCTGATTCGCCCCGAAGAATCAGCGATTGCGTATTGTTGTGCATTGCGGTAACTACCTAGTCGAAGCGGACGCACGGCGTGCGACCGAATTGATTGACGGAGTTTTTGATGACCGACCGTATCGACAGCAAGCCTTATTCGTCGCCCAAGCTGGTGACCTATGGTGCTTTCTCGCAGCTGACGGCTGCCGGCAGCGGTCCGCTGTTCGAAACCGGCCCCGGCATGATGGGAACGAAGCGTCGCCCATAACGCTCGTAGGTTGAGTGACATCATCAGGTATCAGTCACTCGGATTCCGAGACGACTTTTCGCGAGAATTCTAGCCCGTTCGGCTTGGGCGTCCTGTCCAATTGGAAACTGGTTCGTGAGGCGCGCGAAGAGACTTCGCGGCGCAACCGCCGTCTTCCAGTCGTCGAAAATCCGACGGTTTACCCATCGAGCATCATTGCTATCGAAGGAATGTATTTCATCTCCTTCGACAACGTCGCACGGTTCGAGATCTGCTTCCATGAAGAGGTCGTGACCATCTTCGACGTCGCTCCGGAAACGACACCCGAAGCGCTCACACATCTTCTCTACGACCATGTCGCGCCGCGCATTCTGGCCGGAATCGGACAGCTTGTCATTCATGCCAGCGCGGTCGAAATCGGAGGCCGATTGGCACTCTTTCTCGGGGAAACCGGAGCGGGAAAATCCACCCTCGCCGCGAGCCTGCACAAATCAGGCCACCGCTTGATGGGAGACGACGCCTCCATAGTTGCGCCGTCGACAAAGGGCTTCGTGGGGCAGGCGGTCTACCCGAGCCTGCGACTCTATCAAAAATCGATCTCCGCCGTCCTTGGCGCCAACATTCCGTCGGCGCCTATGGCACACTATTCGGAGAAGAAGCGCCTCAACCTACCGAGCCTCGCCGAAACCGAGACAGAGCCCGTTCCCTTAGGAGCATTCTTCTTCCTCGTTGACGAAGCAAGCAAGGGCAGCGTCGCATCGCATCCTCTCAGTCCCGGGCTGACGTGCATCGGTTTGATCGAAAACAGCTTCGCGCTGGATCCCTCCGACGCGACTTCGGCCGCAAACAGGATGGAGCAAGCGTCCGCGGTCGCCCGCGCAGTGCCTGGATACGAACTTTCCTATCCTTGGGATTTCGATTTGCTCCCACGGGTACACGAACAGGTGTTTTCCTGTATGCGAGCCGCTGCCGGTCTCGATGCCGATAGTCCAGCGGGGAGTTCGACACTATGAGCGTTCCATCCGGATACAGTATCGCCGACTATGGCGACATGGTCGATTGCGAACCCCGGATGTCGACCTATGCCGAAGCCCTGAAACGCGCAGTCACTCCTGACTGTAGCGTAATCGACATCGGTGCAGGGTTTGGGATTTTCGCGCTCCTCGCCTGCCAATACGGCGCAGGCTCGGTCGTCGCTATCGAAACAGACAGCAGTATCGAACTCTTGCGGGAGCTGGCGAAAGCAAATGGATGTGCGGATCGGATCACCATAGTCCGCGATCTTTCCACCAGTTTCGAACCGGAATCCAAGGCGGACGTCGTCATCTCCGATCTGAGAGGTACGATGCCTCTGTTCGAAAGTCATATCGCCGCAATAGTCGATGCGCGCTCTCGATTGCTTGCAGATGGCGGCAAGCTCCTGCCGATGCGCGATATCCTCCGGGTAGCACTGGCGCGCTCGCCAAAGACCTACCAATCGGCGCACTCGCCGTGGACCTCGAATCGGTTCGGCCTCGATCTTTCGGCTGGCCAACGGTTTGCGGTGAATGACAGCACCAAGGTCTACCTCAAGCCCAGCGCCCTGCTATCTCCAGCACAGGACCTGGAGGTCTTGGACTACCGGACGATCGTTGATCCCCATATCGACAGCAGCGTCGAACTGACCGCGGATCGAACCAACACCGCACATGGATTGCTGATCTGGTTCGATGCGGAGATTGCCGAGGGGCTCACCTATTCCAACGCACCAGATGCTCCCAGCCTCGTTTACGGGCAAATGTTCCTGCCATTCTCCAAGCCCGTGAGGGTGGAGCCTGGCGACACGGTGACCGCACGAATCCGTGCGAGGTTGCTCGATCATGACTATATCTGGTCGTGGGATTGCGATGTGAACGATCGCACGAACGGAGAGCAGAGGTTGTCATTTCGCCAATCCACCTTCCTGCGCAAAGTTGTCCCACCGGCAGCCTTGAAGAGTGGTTCCAACCACTTCGTACCGGAAAGAAGCGATCTGATGACGATTGACCGGGATTGCCTCGATCTGGTGGACAATGGACGCTCCAACGGGGAAATCGCTGAGATCATTCTGGATCGGTACGCTGATCGGTTCTCAGACTTTCAACAGGCGCTAGACCATGTCTCCAATCTTTTGCGACGATATTGAGCCGGTGTCCCTTTACAAGCGGGCAGGGTTTCTGGCGTTAGGTGCCTCGAACAATTCCAAGGCTGCCAGAGGAGGCAGAACCGCGTGACAGACATTCTCGATCACAACTGGCAGATCAGCGCCGACGCCGTTGCCAATCAGGTCGGCAATGAGACGGTCATCCTGCACATGGGGAATGGAACCTATTATGGGTTGGACACCATCGGCACCGCCTTGTGGGATGGCCTCAAGGCCGGCAAAACGCCAATCGAAGTCTGTGACCAGATTGCCGCCGAATACGATGTCGATCGCTCAACAGTCCTGTCCGATATGCGCGAATTTCTAAACGCCCTCGCCGACCAAGACCTCGTGAGCAAGAGCGCATAAGTGTCCGGGCGAGGCTGAGACTTGGCGAAACTCCCTGCCACATCCATTCCGTGGCGCAGGGATCGCTCCGCGCAATGACCGTCCCAAACGAAAGGCTGCGCCGTCGCGATCTTGCCAAATGGCCGCACATGCTGGTGCGAGCCACGTGGGAACTCGCGCAAGCGCGTCTGGCGCTGAAGGAGTTCAATGCGAAGGACGTTCGGGAGCTGAATAGCGCAGCGCTCACAAACACGGCCCGCAAGAAGCGCTCCGAACAGGAAAAGGTGATTGTCGCACGGATCGGTTTTGTCGTGACATTCGTCGCAAGGTATCTGCCTTGGCGCAGCGACTGCCTGCCGCAAGCGATTGCAGCTCAACGGTGGCTATTGAAGCGGGGCATCGGCAGTGAGATCCGAGTCGGTGTCGAACGTCCGGATGACGGAGAATTCGGTGCGCATGCGTGGCTGGTTCACGAGGAAATGATCGTCACCGGAGGAGATGTGACGCATTTTTCGGTGATCCTGGGTGAAGGATCCGATGGGCCGTGAGCGTCGGATTCCACTCCATGGGGCCCAAGCGGTGATTGAAACGTGTCACCAGTTAAGAGGCATTTTTTCAACGACTTGACGCAAGGTAGGAATTCCTTACGACATTAGCCCTATCGGACGGTTGTCAAACGTGTTGCACTGCAGTAAGTGAAACCACCTAGCTTTTAAGAAGGGCCCGAAGATGATGAAATTCGCCTCTCGTCTCGCGATGACCGCAGCTGCGGCTAGCATGGCCTTTGCGCCGATTGCTGCACAAGCGAATACGCGTGCCGGCGACAGTGGTGCGATCTATTCGGCTTCGGCTGCTTCGCAGCCGGGTCTTGGACGTTCCGCCGACGGGGAATCGCTCGAGGGCACCTCCGGCATCCTTGTGATCCTGTTTGCCGCCGCAGCCATTGCCGGGATCATCATCATCATCGACGATGAAGACAATCAGTCGCCGGGCGCAAACTGAACAATCACTGGATTGGCCAGCTTGGCCGGTCGCCAAATCGATAAGCGCACGGTATCGAATGCCGTGCGCTTTTTCATTTGAGCGGTAGATGCCAACACAATTTCCGAGCGAAAGATCCTCAGCCCGCGGAGCACCAGATACGGGTGCCCTGCGACCGCGTCCGTTGCTGGCGGTATGCCTCTTGCTGATGGTGGCGTTCGTCTTCGGCGGCGGCGGGGTACGATACGGGCTCGCCAATCTCGTTGTGCAGCTGACCGCCTTGGGAATCCTCGCCTTTCATCGCGCGGCTTTCTTCTCGTTCTGGAAGACTAGCCCCCTCTCACTGCGGGTGCTCGTCGGACTGAGCCTGCTCGTGCCCGTGCTTTACATGGTCCCCCTGCCGGAAGGCATCTGGACTGGCCTTCCCGGACGCGATCTCGTTGAACAATCACTGGCCGCGATCGACGCGCCGGGAGGCTGGCGTGCAGCGAGCCTTGATCCTGCAAGAACACTGGTGGCCCTGTCAGGCCTTATCGTTCCATTGACAGTTCTCGCCGTGGGCTGGAGCATTCCCCGACGCCACCTGATGACCGTCGGTTGGTTGGTGGTCGCACTCGGTCTGGTGTGCTTCGCCTTGGGCGTCCTGCAAGTATTGAGCGGTGGCACCTCTGCCGTCATATATACTGAACGGGAGGCCACCGGCCTGTTGTACGGAACATTCGCCAATCGCAATTCTACCGGCGTCTTCCTTGTTGCTGCCCTCACGCTCGCCGCGCTTTTGCCGCTGCCACTGGCCCGCCCGCATCCTGCGGCGTTGCCCGCGCGGCTTGGCATCTGCGCCTTGCTTTTGCTCGCGATCATCCTCACTCGTTCGCGCACGGCATTCGTCCTGGCAGCCATTCCTATCGCTTTGGGATTGGCCCGCGCATTCTGGGTGTGGCGCGGCGCTCGTTCGACAGAGTCCCTTCGAGGCGGCAGCCTCGCCGTGATTGCTGGGATCGCCTTAGCTGTCGTGGCTATCGGTTCGGTCGTGGCCCTTGCTCCGGGACGGATCGGCGAGACGCTCGAACGGTTCGAGGCGGATGACGATGCCAGGGTCTACATTTGGGAAGACGCAGCCTATTCGGCGGAACGCTTCTGGCCTGTCGGAGCCGGAATGGGCACCTTCGACGAGGTGTTCCAAGTCGATGAATCGCTCGAATTTCTGACCAAGCGTAGGGCCGGCCGCGCGCACAACGACTATCTTGAACTCGCTATCGAAGCGGGCATTCCCGGACTTTCACTGGCCGCTGGCTGGCTGTTGCTGATCGGGTGGCAGAGCTGGAAAGCGGGTCGATCTCAATTTCGCTGGCCTGCTTGGGGAGGCGGCGCAGTCCTCTTGGCCGTGGCCCTGCAATCGATCACCGACTATCCGCTTCGCAACCAGGCGATGTTGGCAGTGGCGGCCTTTGCACTCCTTATGCTGGCTCGTGTGGCGAACGGAACCCACAAGGAAGCTCCACGGTGATCGCGCGCCTATTCTGGATCGCAGCCCTGCTGGCGATCGCCTTTGTCACAGGCAGCGCGCAGCTGGACAGGCAAGCGCGTGTGTCGCCTCCCCTGGCGACGATCGTGCCCGAACCGTTTCGAGCCTTTGCGCAAGCTCAAATCGCTTCCGCTGCAATCGTCGGCGACAATTCAGCGCTCGCCTTGGCCGAGGCGGAACGGCTGGTCCGGCGTCGGCCGGTGCCCGCCCAACATATGCGGTTGCTCGCCAATGCCCAGTTCATGGCCGAACAGACCGAGCAAAGCGCCGTGACGGTGCAGTTGGCGGCCCGGCGTGGATGGCGCGATATCCTGTCGCAGCAGGCGATGTTGGAACTGGCGCTGGCAGCTGGGGACGAAGCCGAAGCCGCTAGGCGATTTGCCGCACTGCTCCTTAACAACCGTACCGAAAATGAAGTTCTGGCCGAACTCGGCGAGCGCATTTTCTCCGATCCCGAAGGGGCCGGTCGCGCCACCTTTGTCGAGATCGTGAACGGTGGGGATCGGTGGCACGACTTCTTTCTGCGTCGCGGTGTTCAAGTCATCCCTGCCGATGCCTTCGTTGGCATCGTGACAGGTGCTCAAGAGCAAGGCACTCGGTTCGAATGCCAGGCCATCACAAGGACGGCCAAGCAGTTGGCCAATCGTGCTACGGATGAGGCCAACCGGTTGACTGAGGCGTTCGACGAGCAGTGCTAGGCCCGGTTGAAACGGGCGACAGCCTGCTCGAATCTGGCGGGAACCTCGTGGCTTTCATGAACGAATAGATCGTCGGAAGCGTTGAGCCGCGCGACCACTCGGTAGCCATGTTTGATCAGATTGTGCCGGTGGTCGTCCAATCCGCCCATCTGCTGGACGTTTTCGAGGACAATCGCCTTTGGCGGCGCGGTTTGGAAATCGAAACCGGCCAGGATCAGAGCCTCCGCCCCTTCGACATCGACCGACGCAAAGTCGAACACTTCGCCTTCGGGGACGAATTTGGAGATTGGCCCGCATTCCACGAGGTATTCGACATAATCGAATTCTCGCATGTCCTCGGGGCGCACAAATTCGCGGAACGAGGAAAGCTGATGTTCCCACCCCACTTTGGGCTTGATCTCAACAAATGTACGCGTCTCGGCGCGATCGCTGATCCCGGCATTGACGAAAGTAGTACCCGGTCGTTCGTTCCACTTCTCGAGCATCGATTTCATCGGATCGAAGGCATATCCGGTCCATCCTTTCCGCTCGAAGAAGTGGGTGTTGCTGTTGGCGAATGGGTTGTTGGCCCCGATGTCGAGGAATCGTCCGGTTGCCGTCTCGAATAGCTGGTCGAGGAAATAGTCTTGCCCGATCTGGCCATTGTAGCCTTCCTCTCGCAGGTCAAGAATATCCTCTTTGCTAAGCACCACGTAAGGCACTCCGGGAAAGCTCTGCCGGAACTTGGCCTTGTCTTGCGACAGCTTGTAGGTTTCCCACACTCCTTTTGAGTATGCACGCAGGGGGCCGGGAAGAATCTTCTTCGCAAAGGCTCTGAGTTGGGATGACATTGGGCTTCCTAGATTGTCGATCAGGTGCGTGCCTGAATGAACTGCTTGATTGCGACTTTGGGGTTCAGGCGGTCAACATCGACCTGCTTGCTCTTTGGGATCCGGCCGATCAACGCGGCAGCCACGGAGAAGGTCGAGTATCGACTGTGTACCAGGCGGTCGCAACGCGCGAGTGCCATCATGTCGATAAGAGCGTTGCGCGCTTCCGCAAGGGGATCGCTGAAGACTCCCGAAGCGAAATGGAGCGCGGTTTCGTCGCTCGCCAGCGCCTTGTCGATAGAAAGCGTATCGGGGAAGCGCGAAAGAACCGCCTCTTGCGCTTCGGCGCTATCGGTCGCCAGAAATATGTTGGCGTCCGGCAATTGCGCAGCGAGCCTTTCCAGCTCTCGCACAATCTTGGGCAGCGGCGCTTTTCGGTCGGTGAAGCGGATATGCACACCGATTACCGGACCGGGGCGATCCCCGAAGATTCGATCAACTTCCTTCTGGACGACCTCGATTGGTCGGAAATATCGATCGAGAAAGTCGCTGGTGATATCGTCGATCGAACGTCCGGCAAAGCGATGATGCTTTGCCATACGGCCAGCCAAGCGCTGAAGCTTTGGCAGGTACGACCAGAAAACGCCGATCTGTTGCTCGGGGTCCGGACCGATCAGGTCGATCGACAGCTTTCGATACAGCAGCGGGTTTCGATGGCTTTTGGGGAAATCGCGGCGAATGATGTCGACTGGCTGCTCTTTCATGTGTCCCGACCACGGCGCGGGCGCAACCTCATGCGCGTCGTCAAATGCCGTAAGGTCGCCCATCCAACTCGCATCGAACAGCAAGGGATATAGGTTTTCGCCGGGAGCAACATACATGCCGTCTCGCCAGTCGATATAAGGCGTACGGCCATTGAGTTCCGCCAAGACACAGCCGGTTACTGCAGACAGCATCCGGTTGCCCAACCCACCTTTCGCCTTGATGACCAGAGCCCGCTTCTCATCTGCGGTCAACACTTCGGCTCCGCCAGTTAATCGCCATGCCCCGGCCATAGCCGAATTCGCGTCCCACGATAGGGGAAAACGCGGATATCCACGCTCGTCTCAGATCGCATTGGCCAAGCAGCGTCAGCCCGCCGCCCGCCTTAATGGCAGAGGTCACCGAAGCGTTAGATGTTTCCGATAATCGATCGGGGAGTTTGAAAACTTCGCATTGATCGCTCGCATACCTCGGACTGCTACTTGCTCAGTACTCCTGCTAAAATTGCTTACTTTTACTTGTTGGCTCAACAATTGTGTTGATTGCTGACAATCGAGAGATCAAGAATGGAATTACCCAAGTATGGTGCAGAACAGAACCGCATATGCTTCTTTGAGACAATACTAACGCAAGGGAAATTGTTTGAGCATGGGCGCACAACAGCCAATTGCAGATGATCTGCTCTGGCAACCTGCCGACGAAGTCGGGACGTCCACCGACGCGAATGACATCGCCGGCTGGATCGACGCCTACGGTCAACATCCGCTCGCGATACTACTTTCGATCAATGGCGGGGAATTGTTCGTTTGCCGGTACGTCGGGGGCGTCGGATTCTTCCGGTGGGGTAAGGGTGTACTTGTGGTCGGAGGCGCACTGACGTCCAATCAGGACCACGTACCAACTCTGACGGCATTCTTGGATTGGTGCGACGAACAAAAGCTGGTTCCTCGCTTTGTGCACTTCTGTTCGGCAACGGCAGCGGCTCTCGCGACCTTGGGGTTCAAGATCGACCAATTAGGGGCCAGCTATTCGCTTGCGTTTGAAGACGGCAACCTGTCGGGCAAGGAATACCAGCAAGTGCGTCGCAAGCTCAACAAAGCGCGGCGGCTGGGTGTTACAATTGAGCGGATCGAAGATGCACGGCGCTATTCGGAGCTCGTGCCGCGGCTCAGGAAAATCAATCGCCAATGGCTACGCCAGAAAGGTGCCAAGCATATCGACTTGCTAGTTTGCGAGTTCGACCGCATTCGGCCCGCCGCAGACACGCTCGTCTACACGGCATGGCATGAGGGGAATTTGATTGCCTACCTCGTTTTCAGCAGGACCTTGGGCCAAGACGCGGGATGGTTCCACAACCTGTCCCGCCGACAAACTGGCTGTGTCGACGGCACCATGCAATTGATCGTATCGACGCTGATGAAGGATCTTGGAAGCGGCGTTATCCATTTTGGCTTCACACCGCTCGTCGAGCTCGAAGAACCGATCTACCCCCACTCGCCGATTGCGACTGCGATCGCCCGACAATTGTCGAAGTTGGGCGGAGTAGTCTACCCTGCCCGCTCCCAGCGGCAGTATAAGGTGAGCTGGTGCCCCTCTGAAACAAGCCGGGAATTCCTCGCATATCGCGGCAATCCTCTTGGAGCAGTCCTTTGGTTCCTTCGAGCGACGAATTCATTGTAGCAACAATCTGGGTTGCCTTCCCTCTGGCCGCCAGGGGCTTTTAACTGGAGACGATCCTGTAGGTGGGCTCATCCGCCAGGCCGGATACTCGGTCAGCGAGAATCGCACGGGTCAAAACGCATCGTCGGGCCGTTTGAGGCGGTTGCCCAGTATCCCGCGATCGATGCCGAGATGGACAGGAATTGCGAGAGCGGCCGCAACCGAGCCCGGGAACAACAATGCGTACCCCAATACCAGAATCAAAGCCCCCGAATTGGAATGCATAAGGTTGTAGAGGTGAGTGAAAACGCTCGGGATTTGTCTTGATTTTGCGACACGGCACATCGTCACTCCGGGCCAATAGCCCACCACGTCGATGATCCAGAAAAGGATGAAATACGCAATCCAGTCAATCGCAGGCGCGAAGAGTGCCGTGCCGACTAGGCCGACAGCTAGCATCACATATCCGTCAAACCGATCTGGATCGAGGGTTCGTGCATCAGCAGACTGTGCCCGTGGCGAATCCACAGCCTGCACGTGGGCCTCGTCGACGTTCTTCATCGTTCAAAAGCTCCAACGCCCGAATGAGAAAGCAGGCGTAAGATGCGCCGGCTGGGCGGTCCCACAATGTGCAAGCGCGCGCTATTGCCTCCGACGGCTTCGACCGCCCTAGTATCCATGACTAACCTCCACAGCGGGGGAATGAGCGCCAGCACGATCATGCCGAAATAGCCGGACGGCAATCGCGGGCCATCGTCCTCGTCGCGCAGTGACTGATACGGCTTCATCGGCTTTGCGTGGTGGTCGGAATGCCTCTGAACGTTGAGCAACAACATGTTGGAGACCATCGCATCGGTGTTCCAGGTGTGAACCCGCTGCACCGGTTCGCGGCGACCGTTGGGCATTTCCGCCCGCAAAAGCCCATAGTGTTCGATGTACGTAAAAAGCGTGAGTGTGAACCATGCCGAAACGTGGTGCAGCACAATCCAAGGTAGGACGGCCCACCCGAACGCAACCACCAGGATTGCCGCGGTAGCGAGTGTGAGTGCGTAGCTCTGGAGAATCCGGTTCTGCGCGGAGAAGGCACTCTTGCCATTCTTCCTCAGGCGTTGAGCTTCATGGGCGTTACCGCCTGCGATTTCTCCCACCATGTCTCTCAACGCGAATGCATAAATGCTCTCACCCAAACGGGCCGACGCACAGTCTTCGGGGGTGGCCACATGAATGTGGTGCCCTCGCACGTGCTCGAGCATGAAGTGGCCCATGCCGACAACCGCAAGCGACACCTGAGCGGATAAGCGTTTCAGCTTGCCCGTCTTGTGCGCGAATTCGTGCCCAATCAGCGTGCATTGGCCGTTGACCAATCCAAAACCAACGACGGCTACAATGCGCGCCCATAGTGGGAGATCGACCGTCACTGCCGCATAGACAGCACCAACATAGACTAGGAAATGAAAGGGGACTTGCACATATAGGAACAGGTCGAAAACGCGGTCCTCTTCCTGTTCCCTTGCTTCAAAGCATCGCTCACCGACGACAAGGTCGATGAGCGGGACGGCAATCAAAAAGAAGGCCGGGACCAGGAATACCGACCACCATCCTGCACCACTCAAGATTGCATATAGAGCAGCGAGGGGCACTCCGGCGTTGATCGCCAGTCCAACCAGGCGAACGATGTAGGAAGGAATTCTACTCTCGATCCCCGGTTTGCTAGCAGCCATACAAAAGCTCCTGAATATCCCGACAACCACGTAGCGAGCAATGCAAGCCCGCGATTCTTCGGCGCTCGACCACCTCGCAATACGTAGACACCAAATACAGTTCGGAACGTTTTCCGATATATTCGACTCTACCAAAACATTCGATTGCGCTGCTTGCCTCCTTTACTCATCCGATAATTCCGTCAGCAAATCATTCCTGTCAAGCGCTTGTTGTCACATCGGGCCTTTAGGGAAGGGCACAAGATACAAGCGGTAAGATCAAGCCGCCCTTACGATGCGAAACGGGGCGATGAAATTGGCCAGTGATGTTCCGAACGACTACGGTATTTTTGGAGATGGACTCGGGATGCTCGGCATAGACGAGGAAGCTCTGGCCCACCCCGTTGGGCAGATCACCCATCCATCTGCGACTTGGGCGACGTCGCCTCAAGTTCCGAGCGGAAACGAAACGTGTATGTCGGCCACATTCCCACATTTCTCATTTTGCGATCGTGAAACCAACTCACGCAGCCGCCGATTTGCCACGGCGTACTGGACAAGAGGCGATCGAGCCTCGTGTTGAAACTCGCTTGAGCCTCTTCACGGATTTCGGCGGCTTTCCCGGTTTCGATGGCCCACCGAACGATTTTTCGGATGAATGCAACCTGCGATTCCATCATGTAGAGAACGGAATTATGCGCGAGCCCGACGTTGGGACCAATCAACAGGAACAAGTTGGGGAATCCGCTGACCTGAGTGCCGTAAAACGCATGAACACCATGCTCGTCCCAGTGTTTGTGTAGGCTTAAGCCATCTTTTCCGACTACGTCGATACCAGGCATGGGCCGCGTGCCATCGAAGCCTGTCGCCATCACAAGAATGTCGAGCGGGTGCCGTGTTCCATCCCTGCAAACAACATCCCGTCCTTCGATTCGCTCAATATCGTCGGTTATCAATTCTGCGTGGGGTTTCTTGAAAGTCGGATAGTAGTCGTCATTGACCAGCACTCGTTTGCAACCCGGTGCGTATGACGGAGTTGCTCCGGTCTGCACTTCACCTTCGGGAAGGAACCGCTTGACCTGGCGCATCGTGTTATAGCGGACGAGATGCAGGAGAGACTGGAATTTGAAGTAGGCAATGCCGTTGGCTTCGTGTTTCCAGTACAGAAAAGATCGATACAACCTTCTCCAGAACGGGCCTGCATTGAGCAACCGCCGCTCCCAGCCGTAAAACTCGCGGTCGTTGCGCGGGAACAGATAGGGAGCATTACGTTGAAATACAGTTAGATGCTCGGCACTTTCAGCAATGCCCGACACCATCTGGACGCCGCTCGCTCCGGTGCCGACGACGCCGACTCGTTTGCCAGATAGGTCGAGCTCCTCAGGCCAGTCGCTGGAATGGAACCGATCGCCCTCGAAGCTCTCCAGCCCATCGATATTGGGTATGGTCGTGCGGGGCATCTGCCCGGTCGCGGCATACACGAATCGAGCTTTGAATTGTCGACCGGAATCGCATTTTACCGACCAGCGGCTTTCTGCTTCGAGCCAGGTGATCGCTTGCACAGCCACATTCAACCGGAGGTGGCGATCCAGCCCCGTTTCTCGGAAACAGGTCCGGAGGTAGTCGAGGATTTCTTCTCGCTTCGGAAACCGGCGCGACCAACGATAGGGGGGCATCCCCTCCAACGCGTACAGGTATGACGGAACATCGCACGAGCATCCCGGATAGCGGTTATTCAACCAGACTCCGCCCAGATCCGGAGCGCGGTCGAGAATGACCAAGTCGCTCGCTCCATCCTGGGCCAACGCGTGCGCAACCGCGAGCCCCGAAAAACCCGTGCCAATAACGAGGTGCTCTACCAGTTCTTCCATTCCATATCCTAAGAGAGCGGCGCCATTCTGAGCCGGATCAAATTTGACCCTTCAGAATCCGCAGACCTCACCTCGACGCGCGCAATGCGCAAGCATTGATCCAAATAATTCTCAGAAATTTGCGATCTTTTTCGATTTTGTGCTCGATTATGGGATTGTCTACAGAAATCTTAGCATTTCGATGATCGGAGTGAATGCTCTATATTCGAGTCAATCTTTCATCCAGTGTCGTATGTCCGCCAAATATCCGATTTGTAGAATTCATAGCAAGATGAACGTAAATCCAGTTCGTCCTTCTGTGTTGCTATGAATTCTACAAATCGGATATTTGGCGGACATACGACACTGGATGAAAGATTG
>JASJDE010000103.1 GCA_030065195.1 Erythrobacter sp.
CGTGCCGGCCGGCAGGTTGATGGTCACAGCGCGGTTGGCGGTGCCTTCAACGGTGAACGCAGCGACCGAGGTCGTGCCCGAGCAGACAATGTCCGGATCGGTGCAGGTCAGGGTGTTGGTCGGGCCAAGCACGACGTTGCCGCCAGCACCGCTTACCACCATGGCGCCAAAGTCGAGCGCGGTGGTGTTGGTGAGGACGAGAGCGTCGAGAACTTCAGCCTGAGCGTCAGCGGTAGCGGTATCCTGAGCGTAAGCAGCGCTGCCCATGCCCATGGCGGCGAACATGGCGATGCCAGCGGCGCCGAAACGAATGGTCTTGGTCATTATTGGTCCTTCCAAGCGTGGTCTTAACCCGATGCAAGCGCCCTCAATTTGGTCTGCGAGATGCGCCTGTCGATCCGGACAAAACTGCCCGATCGCTCGGTCTAAGTATGATCACCGAGTTCAAGGTTCGTTTTTGAGTATGGTTACCTGCCCAGTAAGGTTTGGAACCATTCACGCCCGAAAACCCCCGAAACATCGGGAATTTCGCGTCACCGGCTGTGCTTAATTTGGACTAAATATCGCCGCCCGTCAGGCGCTGGCACACGAGGTCGAGCTGGTCCAACGTCGCGTATTTGATTGTGATCGCGCCCGATCGCGGATCGCCGCCGGTCTTGATTTGGACCTTGAGGCCCAGAAAGTCCTCGAGATGGCGCTGAACTGCGGCGATATCGGCGTTTTCTTCGGCGTGATTGGCCGATCCAGGAGCATTCGCTGCCACTTTGTCAGTCTTTCGGGACGCTTGGCGAACCAGCTTTTCGACCTCTCGCACCGAAAGATTGTCGTTTACCGCGCGTTGAGCGAGCACAGCGGCATCGTCGTGACCGATCAATGCGCGCGCATGACCCATCGACAGCCGCGACGATTCGACCAGATCGAGCACTTTCGCCGGCAAATTGAGCAGGCGCTGAAGGTTTGCAACGTGGCTGCGCGACTTTTCGACCATGCGGGCGATTTCTGCCTGCGTCATACCCTCGCTGTCACTAAGCTGTTGATATGCCCTGGCTTCTTCGACCGGGTTGAGATCTTCTCGTTGAAGATTTTCGATCAGGGCCAGCGCCATAACTTCACGATCGCTAAGCTCTCGCACCAGGGCCGGAATCTCGTGCAGGCGCGCCTTTTGGGCTGCCCGCCAGCGTCGTTCGCCAGCGACCAGCTGAAATTGCCCGTTACCCTTTGGTCGAACGATGATCGGTTGGATTACCCCGCGCGTCGCGATCGACGCAGCCAGTTCGTCGAGGGCATTCTCATCGAAATTCTTGCGCGGATTGCCGGGAAGCGGCTCAATCGAGGCGACGGAAATCGCCTTTAGCGGCGAATCCGGTCGGGCAATGGAACCGTCCGCGTTTGGAACAGCGTTGTCCTGTCCCTGGACCAGAGGCTCTTCACGCTTGGTCTCCCCCATCAGGGCACCAAGCCCCTTGCCGAGCTTCTTCTTCCGATCTGAAGGACTGCGCTGCGGGACGGAAAAGCGGATCGGATCGGTCGGACTCTTGCTCATGCCGCCTGCCTTTCAGCGGGAAACCGCCCGATCAGCTCGCGTGCGAGGCTCATATAGGCACGACTCCCCATACAATGCTGATCATAGACCAAGGCAGGCTTCCCAAAGCTTGGTGCCTCCGAAAGGCGGACGTTTCGCGGAATCACGGTTTCAAAGACGACGTTACCCAAGCAATCCCGCACATCGTCGGCCACTTGATCGGTCAGACGATTGCGCCGGTCGTACATTGTCAGAACCACACCGATTACGCCCAGATCCGAATTGAACCGTTGTTTGACGAGCTCAACCGTCTGTAAAAGTTGGCTCAGTCCCTCCAGCGCGAAGAACTCGCATTGCAGCGGCACGAGCAACGTATCGGCGGCGCACAGCGCATTCAGCGTCAGCAGGCCCAGCGACGGCGGGCAGTCAACAAAACAGATTTCATGACCTGCATGCCCCGCCAAGGCCGTACGCAGTCGTTCTGTGCGTTCCTCCACCGAGACCAGTTCGACCTCCGCCCCACTCAAATCCTGCGTCGCCGGAACGATATCCAGGCCCGGAATCGCCGTTTCCACGATGGCCTCCGCAAGCGGCGTTTCGTCGACAAGCACATCGTAACTGGAAAGCCCGCGCGAATCCGCGCCCACGCCCATTCCCGTCGACGCATTGCCCTGCGGGTCGAGATCTACAAGCAACGTACGCCATCCGGTGGCAGCCATAGCGGTCGCGATATTGATCGCAGTCGTGGTCTTGCCCACCCCACCCTTCTGGTTCGCAATGGCGATTGTCAGCATATGAGGTCTTCCCTTCTCGGTGCACGATAGCGCCTTTTGCCGCGTCAGGCACGTACGATAATGCCCGCTTCGTCGTCAGTCAGCGACCGTTCCACGTGGAACACCTTCCGAATCGACGGCTTCAACTGTTCCCATTCGTGCTTCGCGGAGCGCCCCTTGGGCAAGATGTAGTGCGTCGCCTTTGTGGAGAAGGGTGCGGATAAACGGAGGAGCTTTTCCAGAGGTGCGAAGGCGCGTGCCGAAATGACCCAACTTTCAAACGGCTCAATCCGCTCAAGCCGTTCACCGATCACTGTGCAGTTCGCCAAATCGAGTTCGGCAGTGCAATTCTTGAGGAATTCAACCCTTCTCGCTCTCGATTCGACCAAGACAGTCCGGAAATCGGGTCGCAGAATGGCGATCACCATTCCCGGAAACCCCGCCCCGGTTCCCAAGTCCAACCAAGGTCCCCTACTCGCTTCCGTTGTTTCACGTGAAACATAGCGCAGCAATTGTGCGCTGTCGGCGATGTGGCGTCGCCAAATGTGAGCTTCGGAAGGTCTGCTGATCAGGTTCTGTTGGCGATTTTCCGCCAAAAGCATGTCAACAAACCGCTCAAGCCGCTTCATCCCCGCCTTGTCCGCCCATTGCGCGACATAGCGCCGGGCATCGACCTCGGATTCGATCGAGCGATCTGGGTTCACGCCGCTGGCCGCTCCACTTGAGCACGGCGCCGGGCATGGACCAAAAGAGCAGACAGGGCGGCGGGCGTAATTCCCGGCACGCGGCCAGCGGCTGCCAGCGTGGTCGGCGCCGCAGCACTGAGGCGCTCGACCATCTCATTCGAGAGTCCCGGCACAGACGCATAGGGAAAGTCGTCCGCAAGCGGCAGTTCTTCGCTTGCACGCAAATCCCGCAATTCAGCCTCCTGCCGAGCGAGATATGGCGCATAAGCCGCATCCTCCGCCATCTCTTCGGCCAGCGATGGATTTAGGGCAACAACCTCCCCAATCCATTCCTCCAGCCTTTTCAGGTCTATCTCGCCGTAGCGAAGCCATTCCCTTAAAGGCTTTTCGCCGGCGTCCCGACGAATTCCAGCCCCACGGTCGACCAGTTCGCGCGCATGAACCTTTTGCTCGAATGCCCCATCGATCTTTTCCCGCGCCTCCTCGCGACTTTGAAACCATCTGCGCCTTTCGTCACCTACGCATCCCGACGCAATTCCAAGCGGTGTGAGGCGGCTCGACGCGTTGTTAGCCCGCAGGCGCAGGCGATATTCTGCGCGCGACGTCAGCATGCGATACGGCTCAGTCACACCCTGCAATGTGAGATCGTCTATCATTACGGCGATGTACGAATTCGCACGATCCAGCCTTGGCGATTGCTTGCAGAGTGCGGACGCAGCAGCCTCCAAACCCGCGACAAGACCCTGAGCCGCCGCTTCCTCATAGCCCGTTGTGCCGTTGATCTGTCCTGCGCAATAAAGGCCCGGAATAGCTCGCAATTGCAGATCTGGAGTAAGCGCCCTCGGGTCAATGTGGTCGTATTCGACCGCGTATCCAGGCTCGATAATCCTGACATGCTCGAGCCCTGGCATAGCGCATAGCATCGCCTCTTGGACATCGACGGGTAACGAAGTGCTTATTCCGTTGGGATAGACGAAATGGGTCGTCAGACCCTCGGGCTCCAGGAACACCTGATGCCCGTCGCGGTCCCCAAAACGATGGATCTTGTCCTCAATCGAAGGACAATAGCGCGGTCCGGCCGCATCGATCGCACCGGAGAACAACGGAGAGCGATGGAGGTTGGCCCGGATCGCATCGTGAGCCGCAGGAGTGGTTCGCGTGATGGCGCAGAAGACCTGCGGATTGCACCGCCTTTCCGAAAGCGCGGACATCGTCCAGCTCTCACAGTCCGAATGCTGCTCGGGCAGGCATGCCCAATCGATCGTCCGGCCATCGAGGCGTGGCGGCGTACCGGTCTTGAGGCGTGCCATCGGAAGATCGGCTTCACGCAACTGTTTCGCCAGACGGGTCGCGGCATTCTCGCCAACTCTTCCACCCTCGAAACGCTCCTCCCCGCGAAACAGCACCCCGCCGAGGAATGTGCCGGTGCACAGGATTACTCGCGATGCCGACAGTTTCGTGCCGTCCGCGAGTTCCAACCCTGCGACCGCCCCACCCTTCATCACCAAGGCGGCAGCTTCACCTTCGACCGTGAACAGGTTGGCCTGTCGTCCGACCTGCTGTTGGACCGAAGCCTTGAACAGCACCCGATCGGCCTGGATGCGCGGTCCCCAAACCGCGCTGCCCTTCGAACGATTGAGCATCCGGTAGTGGATTGCACCTGCATCAGCGGCTCGTCCAAGCACGCCATCGAGCGCATCGACCTCCCTGACAAGATGCCCCTTCCCCAACCCACCGATTGCGGGATTGCAGCTCATTGCTCCCACGGCATTCAGATCGAAACTCACGAGCCCGGTTCGCGCGCCCATACGCGCAGCCGCGGAAGCGGCTTCGACCCCGGCATGCCCGCCGCCGATTACAAGAACGTCAAAAGAACGCATGCCGGGGCAAATAAGGGCTCCCAGCCGCTCCGTCAAAGCCGATTACGAGCCGGCATAACCCGTGTTCCACGTGGAACAATTACGCCTGTCGCACGATCTCACTTGCCGATACAAAACCGTCCGAAGAGCGAATCCAGCATGTCTTCGGTGGTGGTCCGCCCGATCAACCGATCAAAGGCCACCCTAGCGTGTCGCAACTCTTCGCCGACGATCAACAGATCCGTTTGGCCCTCGATGGAACCGAGCGCCTCGACGGATTCGCTCAATCGTGCGTGCTGCCGTGCATTCAAAGCCGCCTCGCCCGGCTTCGGAAGCACCCCCCGAGCCGTCTCGACCAGCAGCAGCTTTAGCTCAGACACACCCTCACCCGTCCTAGCGGAAACCGTTGCCACCGCATCCGGCTTGGCCACAAAGCTCTCCGCGTCGCTCCGTGCTGCGATCTCCCACGCACCTTCCGGTCCGTCCCCGAATGACCCCAGCCACAAGACCGCGTCGCCCTTGGCCAATTCGGCCCGCGCGCGGTCAATCCCGATCGCTTCAATTTGTTCGGCGCTGTCGTCCCGTAAACCGGCCGTATCGACGAACGTGAACGGGATCCCTTCGATCGAGACTGACCGCTCGATCACGTCACGCGTGGTTCCGGCGATTGAAGAGGTAATGGCCGCTTCGCTTTCGACCAAAGCATTGAATAGTGTTGACTTTCCCGAGTTTGGTGGACCCGCCAGCACAACCCGGAAGCCTTCACCGAGCTTGTCGGAGCGCGGGCGTTCAAGCCAACTCAGAATCTCACCGGAAAAGCGATCGACGTCATGCATGAATCCCGGCGGCAACGCTCCCACATCGTCCTCGTCGGAAAAATCCAGCGCCGACTCCACCTGTGCGGATAATCGCAACAGTTGGGTGCGCCAATCCTCGAGCTTCGTTGACAGCGCACCGGACGCATTGGCGACCGCCGCTGCACGTTGGAGCTCGGTCTCGGCCGACAAAAGGTCGGCCAGGCCTTCGGCTTCCGCCAAGTCGATCCGACCGTTTGCAAAGGCTCGGCGCGTGAATTCGCCCGGTTCGGCCTTTCGCAGCTCATCGAAACCGCTCAGCACCTTCTCTACCGCGTTGAGCACCGCTCTGCCGCCGTGACAATGCAACTCGACCAGGTCTTCGCCCGTCGCCGTGCGCGGGCCGGGGAACCACAGGACCAAGGCCTCGTCGAGGATCTCACCATCCGCTGTGCTTAACTTGGCCAAGGAGGCTCGCCGAGGCTCAAACTCCTTACCTGTCAATGCCTTAAGAGCGTCGCCGGCGCACGAACCCGAAACGCGTATCACTCCGATCGCCGCCGGCGGTGCGCCGCTCGATACGGCAAAGATGGTGGCCTGCGACATTGTCAGGTCAATCGGTCGCGCGGGTCGGAATGTCTAGTCAGACGATTTCTCACCATTCGCATCGGAGCTGGCCGACCGCGACGAACCCGCGCGCATTCCACCCTCAACGAAGCTCTGGAACAGCTTCAAACCCACCTGCCCCATCGGAGCAAGGGCCTGTGCGTATTCCTGCAACTGATCGGGGCTGCTCACCCCTTTCATCGCCTTCGCGATATTGTCGACATAAACAGTGTTCGCCTGACTCACATCGGGAAGACCCATGAAAGTGCGCGCTTCTTCAGGCGTGCATTCTACTTCAACATTGATTTTCATGGTCGTTCCTCTCGTCCTGACTCTTGCATTCCTATCCTCCCATCATTTGGGAGTGGTACGGCATCAAAGCAACGGATAGATGTGTCCGATGAGCAAACTCCGCAACGGGAAGGCCGGATGATGACTGAAATCGTATCGATATCCACGCTCGAGAACGACGCAACGTTTTCAGCCTATGTGGCCCGACCAGACAGTGCCCCCACGGCCGCCATCATCGTGATTCAGGAGATATTCGGCGTCAATTCGGGCATTCGACAGAAATGCGACAAGCTCGCCTCCAGCGGCTATCTTGCAGTGGCTCCAGACCTTTTCTGGCGCCTCCAGCCCGGCGTGGAACTCGATCCCGACATCGAACAAGAATTCCAGCAAGCGCTTGAACACATGGGACAATTCGATCAGGATCTCGGGATCCGCGATATCGAAGCAACCATTCATCACATTCGACGCGAACTCGGCGTTTCCAAGGTTGGATGCGTGGGTTACTGTCTTGGCGGCAGACTCGCCTTTATGACAGCGGCACGCACCGACATCGATGCCTCCGTCGGGTATTACGGCGTCGGGATCGACGGCCTGCTGGGTGAAAAGCATGCGATAGCAAACCCCCTGTTGCTCCACATTCCGACCGAAGACGGTTTCGTCGACAAAGAGACTCAGGCGGCGATGCATGCCGGGCTTGACGATCATTCAAGGGTCACCCTGTTCGATTACGAAGGGCTGGATCACGGGTTTGCTACCGAGATCGGGAAGCGTCGCCACGAAGAAGCGGCTCAACTGGCCGACAGTCGAACCTCGGAATTCTTCGCGCAGCATCTCAAGTGAGGCTCTCGCATGAATATGAATAATGCCCTCGCCCGCTGGCACGAAGTCGCCCGAAACGGCAGCACTGTCGAGGGGCTTCGATCGATCATTCACGACGATGCCGTGTTTCATTCGCCGGTGGTGCACACACCGCAGGTGGGACAGGCAATCGTCATCGCCTACCTTTCCGCAGCCGCGCAAACGCTGGGAAATGAGAGTTTCTGCTATGTCCGCGAAGTGTTGGGAGAAAACACTGCGGTGTTGGAATTCACTACGCAGATGGACGGCATTCACATCAACGGGATCGACATGATCACCTTCAACGAAGATGAAATGATTATCGATTTCAAGGTGATGGTCCGACCGCTCAAGGCAGTGAACAAGGTATGGGAAATGATGGCGGCGCAGCTTGAGAGAGCACCAGCCTGATTCGAGATGCTAATTCAGGACCGCAAAGTTCACGATCATCTTGCGGGTTTCGGGATCGAGGTCATCGGGCAACTCGGCATCCAGGGTCTGTTTGCGACTTTCGACCGACTCGGCAATGAAAACGCGTTTCATCGCCCATTGAGGACAGGAGCGTTGCTCTACCGACCGGTTGGACAGAAGCGAAACACCCGAGTGCCGCGGGTCGCTACCAATCCGCAGCATCAGTTTTTTCAGTTCGCTTTCCTCGCCTTCGAGCAGCTGCAGGAAATTGCGACCGTTGTAGAGTAGCAGGCCCGTGATTCCTCTTTCGGGGTTGTTGCGCGAGCTGCTGGCGAGGATAGCGTCGACCTCCTCGCGCGAAAGGCTGGGAGCGGTGCTGATATAGAGATACTGGCTAAGCATTTGCCCCGAGCTTTAGCCGCGCATAACGACCTTGCCAATCGTCACGATTGCCCAATCTCCGAAGAAGCAAGACAGGCCAAAACCGGCAAGCGCGACGCAGATACCACAACGCATTCGCTCGCGCTTACCTTCTCGTCGTCGGGCCGCTTTGGCTACTGGTTCATCGTTTCGAAGAAGTCTTCGTTCGTCTTGGAATCCTTCATCTTGTCGAGGAGGAATTCCATCGCATCGACGGTACCCATCTGCATGAGGATTCGGCGCAGGACCCACATCTTGGACAGCTTGTCCTTCTCGACCAGTAACTCTTCCTTGCGGGTACCCGACTTGCCGACATCCAGAGCCGGGAAGATGCGCTTGTCGGATACCTTGCGGTCGAGCACGATCTCCGAGTTACCAGTGCCCTTGAATTCCTCGAATATGACTTCATCCATGCGGCTGCCGGTATCGATCAGCGCAGTGGCGATGATGGAGAGAGAACCGCCTTCCTCAATGTTGCGCGCTGCACCGAAAAAGCGCTTGGGACGCTGGAGTGCATTGGCATCGACGCCGCCGGTAAGCACCTTACCGGAACTGGGAACAACAGTGTTGTAGGCTCGTCCGAGACGAGTGATCGAATCGAGCAGGATCACGACATCGTGTTTGTGCTCGACCAAGCGTTTAGCTTTTTCAATCACCATTTCAGCCACTTGCACGTGACGATTGGCAGGCTCGTCGAAAGTCGAAGAGATGACTTCACCCTTCACGCTGCGCTGCATATCGGTGACTTCTTCGGGCCGTTCGTCGACCAGCAGCACCAGAAGAAACACTTCCGGGTGATTGTCGGTAATCGCCTTCGCGATATTCTGCAGCAGCACAGTCTTACCGGTCCGCGGCGGGGCGACGATCAGGGCACGCTGTCCCTTGCCCTGCGGCGATATGATATCGATCACACGCGCCGACTTATCCTTGATAGTCGGATCGACCGTATCGAGATTGAGTTTCTGATCGGGGTAAAGCGGCGTGAGGTTGTCGAAGTTGGTGCGCATACGCACGGCTTCGGGCTTGTCGAAGTTGACTTCCGTGAGGCTGGTCAGGGCGAAGTAGCGCTCGCCATCCTTGGGTGCGCGAATCTCGCCTTCGACCGTATCACCGGTGCGAAGACCCCACTTGCGGATTTGGTTCGGCGACACGTAGATATCATCCGGTCCGGCGAGATAGTTGGCCTCGGGCGAGCGCAGGAAGCCGAACCCATCCTGCAGCACTTCGATCGTGCCGATGCCCATGATCTTTTCGTCATAGTCTTCATCTTCGGCAAGCTCACGCAGGATGCTGAACAACAGATCCTGGCGCCGCATGGTCGATGCGCCCTCAACCCCGAGTTCTTCGGCCATTGCGACCAATTCGGCCGGGGTCTTCGCTTTCAAGTCTTTGAGATGCATTGTGAAAAATTTCCGTGCGTTTCGGAGTGGCCGGCTGGTCAGTACCTCTTTGGACGAGGCGCCCTTTTGAAATTGACCCATATGGTCAAAGGGCTGGGCTTGGAGAAAGCAGACAGACGGTACAGGAATTGCGCCGTCAAACCGGTTTGGAACACTCAAAATACGACTGGCTGGCAGTCAGGTCAATCCGTGAACGGCCGACGATTGCAAAAATTGCGTCAGAAAGGTCTTAGGTAGACCAGCGCCACGATCAGAACCAGAAGCAAGCCCGGAACCTCTCCGATCATGCGCAGGGTACGCTCTGTCAGTGGGCGTTCGCCCCGGGACATCTTCTTCGCCTGTGCCACAAGCCAGCCGTGATATCCGCTCAGGATCACAACGAGCGTGAGCTTGGCATGAAACCAACCTTCGCTGAATGCACCGATGGCGTAGGCCAGCGTCAAGCCGAGAACCCAAACGACGAGCAAGCTCGGTGTCAGGATGATCTTTCGCAGCTTGGCCATCCGCTCGGCCCATTTGGCCTCGCCTTCAGACGACGGGTCGTGATCGAGGATGTAGATGCATTGTCGCGGCAACATGAAGAGGCCGGCAAGCCAGAACACCATGAAGATGACATGGCCAATCTTCAGCCAGAGATAGATGGCGAGAAGCGATTCCTGCATGAATCCTCCCTATGCGCCGCGAACGGCCGCAAGCAGTTGTTCGACATGCTCGATCGAAGTGAACTGCCCGATACCATGACCGAGATTGAAAACATGCGGACGATCTTCGAAGGCATCGATGATCGTGCGAACGCGCTCCGGTAGCGCCGGGCCGCCCGCTTCGACCAACAGCGGATCGAGATTCCCCTGCACCGGTATGGTTTCGGGAAGCTTGGAATGAACCCAGGCGGGATCCAAAGTCTCGTCCATCCCGATCGCATCGACGCCCGTTTCGCGGGCATATCCGGGCAATTTCGCCCCGGCCCCTTTGGGAAAACCGATTACCGGAGTGTCAGGATGGGATTGCTTGATTTGCGCCGTAATAGCGGCGTTGGGTGCGACGACCCACCGTTCGAATTCATCGGGTGCCAGGCTCCCAGCCCAACTGTCGAACAGTTGCACCGCTTCCGCACCCGCATCGATCTGACCGCGCAGGTATGTGACCGATACTTCGATGATCGCATCGACGATCGCCTGCATGCGCGCCGGATCGCGATAGGCGAGCAACCGCGCCGGGCCCTGATCCTTGGAGCCTTCGCCAGCGATCATGTAGGTTGCAACCGTCCAAGGAGATCCCGCAAAGCCCAGCATGGTTACTTGATCGCCAATCTGCTGCCGGGTCAGGCGGACGGTCTCATAGATCGGATCGAACCGTTCATACGTGGCCGCAAAGTCACTGAGCTCTGCTTCCAGAAGAGTCGGGCTGAGTTTTGGCCCCTCCCCTGCAAGGAACTCGAGCCCCTGCCCCATCGCGTGCGGGACGATAAGGATATCGGAGAACAGGATCGCGCCATCGAATCCAAACCTGCGGATCGGCTGTACCGTAATTTCGGCCGCTGCCTCGCTATCATAGACCAGTTCGAGAAACCCACCCTTGTCCGCGCGCAATTCGCGGTACTCGGGCAGATAGCGCCCTGCCTGACGCATGAGCCAGACGGGCGCGATATCGGGTTTGGCACCCTTCAGGGTGTCGAGCAGCGGACCAGGCATGGCGTTCCTCTAATCAAAAATTAAGTATTTATAAAAGGTTTGATGGAGTCTGTTGGCCCTGTGGAAAGCGGGAATTCCCGGCCCCTGCCTGAATTCTCCCGTGCTGAACACCCCAAACTTCGCTGCGCGAATCTGCGCAAGTCCTGGGTCAATCGGAATCTTTCCCCAGTGTCCCCAAGCTGTAGAAATGTGTTCTCCCATGTCGAAAAACCGGCCCTTCGATTTGCTGGAAACGCGCAGGAAAATGCATGCTCTGCTTGTCGACGGTTCTCTCCCGTGGTTTATGCC
>JASJDE010000104.1 GCA_030065195.1 Erythrobacter sp.
ATCAGCGACCAGAAGTGGATGATCGACAGCCGGTAGGAATAGACCGGGCGATTGGCCTGCTTCGGCACGAAGTAGTACATCATCGCCAGGAACCCGGCGGTGAGGAAGAACCCGACCGCGTTGTGGCCGTACCACCACTGGGTGAGCGCATCCTGCACGCCTGCGAACAGGACGTAGCTCTTGGTGCCAAGCAGGCTCACCGGCAGCGCCAGGTTGTTGACCACGTGCAGCATCGCCACGGTGACGATGAAGGCGAGGTAGAACCAGTTGGCGACGTAGATGTGAGGCTCGTGCCGGCGCAGCAACGTGCCGACGAACACGGCGAGATAGGCGACCCAGACGATCGTCAGCCACAGATCGACGTACCACTCGGGCTCGGCGTACTCCTTGGACTGGGTGATGCCTAGCAAGTAGCCGGTCGCGGCCAAGACAATGAACAGCTGATAGCCCCAGAACACGAACCGGGCGAGCGACGGGAAGGCCAGCGTCGTACGGCAGGTGCGCTGCACCACATAGAAGCTGGTGGCGAGCAGTGCGTTGCCGCCGAACGCGAAAATCACTGCCGAAGTGTGCAGCGGGCGGACGCGGCCGAAATTGAGATACGGCTCGATATTGAGCACCGGGAAGGCCATCTGCAGCGCGATGAATACGCCTGCGAGCAGCCCCGCGATCCCCCAGAACATGGTCGCGATCACGCCCCAGCGCACGACATCGTCGTCATAGCGCGACGGGTCGGTCGGCATCTTGAAGATGCTCTGGGCCTTGGTCATCGGATCGAATGTGCCGAGCGTCATCAACATCACGATGACGGCGACCAACGCCACGATTCCCATGTGAATCGCAAAGCCGGTGTCCTGAGCACCGGCTATCGCTGCAATGCAGGCAAGCAGGACCAGCGCCCAGATGCCAAACCGTCCAAGTACACCTTCCATGTCGATTATCCCTTTTGCCCGGCACGCTGCCTAGCGTGGGCCGGATTCGCGGTATTTGATGCAGATCAATTTTGCGGTGGTTTTTCCGGCGGAAGTGCCGTGCCCGCTTCCTCGGCGAGTTTGTTGATGTTGGTGAGGCGCACGATGCTGCGGCCTTCGGTTTCGACGAGGCCTGCTTCGCGCAATTCCGTGAACTGGCGGCTCACGGTCTCGATTTTCAGGCCAAGGCTATCGCCGATATCGCGGCGGCTCATCGGCAAGGCGAATTCGCATTTCCCGCGGGTGGATCCGCCGATCCGATAGGCCATGGAAACGAGGAAATCGGCGATCCGCTGGCGCGCCGATTTGTGTCCCAGCTGCATCATCTTGGTGCGGCTGCGGTGGAGCGCCTGGAGCGAGCGGGTCAAGACCGAGCGAAGCACCACGGGATCATCCTGTGCAACATCGAGAAACTGGTTCGACGGGAAGATTACCAGCTCCAGATCGCTCAACGCTATCAGACGAAAGTCTGCATCCGACTGACGCAGCACCGACACGATGTCCCCCGCAAAGTGAAAGGCGAGTACATGGTTGTTCGTTGCGTTCGTGCACGAGCTTGCAGCGGATCGCGCCACCAGCTTTGCGCTGCCGGTGGCGATGTAGACGAGGCGATCCTCGCTCGGATTGCCGGGTAACCCGCATCCGCGTTCCAGCGCTCGATAGCGCCCGACTGCGCAAAGCCTGTCGGCCGTATCATCCGGACCATTGCCGAATGGCACGGCCGCACGGAATGACTCCATGCTCGCAATCTCCGGAGATCGGCTGAGTGTTGCCATAATGGCGTTGCCGTATGCGCTCGACTTCCGGACTCGTCTTTGATCCGGATCAATGAAGCGAGTTTGTTTTCCGGACTATCGGGCTCCCCGAAGCAGCAACAACCCTGGGCCGCGAAGGGCGGCCACTGCTGTCGAATAGGAAGGGAAAATGAAAGCACCTCTCATGTTTACCGCGGCGGCCATTGCGCTCGCCGCTTCACCCGCTGCCGCTCAGGAACGTCAGGGCGAAGTCCAGCTCAAGGTGCTCGGCACCGCTGTCTTGCCTGACGGCGAGATCGACCGGACCAATGTCGACCTGGTCGGCCTGCCAGCGGGAACCGACACCGCTGCCAACGACAATGTCGTCCCTACGATCGCGGTCGAGTACTTTTTCAGCGATAACTTCTCGATCGAGACGATAGCCGGTACGACCCAGCATGACGTCGATGCGGTTTCCGGGCTTCCCGATGGAACCGAGCTCGTGTCGGACGGGCTACTGCTCCCGGCAACCGTCACGGCAAAGGCGCATTTCGATGCGGGCGGTATCAAGCCCTATGTCGGCGCCGGAGTCGCCTATTTCGTCTGGCTCGATGTCGATAATGATGCAGCCGGCACGCGCCCGCTCGGCGTCACCGACACGACTCTCTCGGACGAGTTCGGCTTCGTCCTGCAAGCAGGCGTCGACGTGCCCGTCGGTGACGATGGCTTCGGCGTCACGCTGGATGCGAAGCGCTACTTCATCGGAACCACTGCGCGGTGGTTCGTCGGGAACACGCTGGTGATCGAGAACGAACATAACCTCGATCCCTGGGTCCTGAGCGCGGGCGTCTCCTACAGCTTCTGATCCGAAATGGAGCAAGAAATCGGCCCCGCCGGCAATGTGCCGGCGGGGCCGAATTGTGTCCGGGTTTCTTGGGAGTGGGACCCGGAGCGGAGAGCCCTTGCAAACGGCCTAGAAATTGTACCGGGTGGAGACTTGGACGCGTTGCAGGTTGCCGCTGCGCCCGTCTTCAAGAACACGCTCGGCGTACATCAGCTCGATCCCGATATCGAGCGGATCGACCGGGTTCCAGACGATGTTAGCGAGGGCATTCCAGCTTTCGTCGGTCACCTGGTCTGTTGTCAGTAGAACCGGGTTGTCTGCCTTGAAATACGATCCGGCGATGGTCGAACGGACCCGGTCGGACCAGTAATGCCGATAGGCGGCAAAGCCCGAATATGTGAAGATCGGATCGAGGTGCCCGTTGGCGTCGATTGCCGCATCGTTGACGATGTTGAGTCCAATGTATCGTCCCAAGCCGTCGCCCGCTGTTGCCATGAAGCGGAAATCGTCGCGCGGGCCGACATTGATCTTGCCTGAAACGCTCAGGCCATAGGCCAGGGCGGAGTCGTCGACGCCGCCCAGATCGTCCTTCGATACGTGAAGCTGGCGCAAGATACCCGCCGCCGAGACCGAACCCCAATCGCCCTTCCAGTTGTAACGCCCAACAATGTCCGGCAGCTGGTCATCGCCTGCCAGCAGCCGCGCGCCCGTGCTGGTGGTCACAGCGGTTTCCGGCTGTTCGACCGCGATTTGCAACCCACCCTTGGTCCAGCGGATCTGCGGCTGGCGATCGAACACCGTTCCCGGCGTTACCCCGATGAAGTCCAAACTGTCAGGCAGCGCGCCGACATTCTGGAAGGTCGACCACGCCTGGCCGAACAGCCAGTTGTCGTAGGTGATGAAGGCCTGCCGCAAGCGGGGTGTGAAGCTGTTCGAGATCCGCTCGTCGCCGCCGCCCGTGACGTTAAAGTCGAGCTCGATATGCGAATTGAGCTTGTGCTCCGCGCCGACATCGGTCGCGGTCTTGAGAATGAAGCGCGTCTGACGCGCGCTGAAATCGGTGTCGAAGCCCGACGCGTCGCCGCCGACCGGGATCGCTACGGGAATGAGGAAATCGCGGAGGATCGAGTTGTTGGGCAGTTGCCCGCCACTGGTGCGCTGGCTGATCGCGTCCAGTTTGACATAGCCGGCATAGGCAACGGTGGTCTTGCCCACCCTGAAGCCCTTGTCCTCTTGTTCGCGCGGCACAGCGATCTGCTCGGCAAGTTCCGCCTGGCGCGCTTCGAGTTCTTGCGTCGCGGCCAGCGCGGCGGCGGCCTGCGCACGCATTTCTTCCTGTTGGGCCTGCATTTGCGTTTGTTGGGCTTCGCTATTGCCCTGCTGCGCGTCGAGCCGCTCGATCAACCCTTCGACCAACGCTTCCAACCGATCGAGCCTGTCTTCCACGTTGGATTCCTGCGCCATTGCGGGCGCTGCCGTCAGGCAGGTCGCCGCGAGCAATCCGATCTGCAACCCGTTCCGCACCTTCTTGTGAGCCATCGACTTCCCTCCCATCGATTTATTGGCCTTCAAGAGTGACGCGTGCTTGCATGCTCGCCCAGCTAGCGGATAGTCGTAAGACCATTGTCTGAGACACATGGAGAGGGAGCACGGTTATGGTGAGATTGACGAAAGGGAGACTCGCCATGATCCAAGCTGTTGAACGCCCACAAGTCGACCGCGCGACCCACTGTGTCGCGGAGCAGTACGAAGAATTGTACGCCCGCTCGGTTAGCGATCCCGACGGCTTCTGGCTCGAGCAGGCGCAGCGTCTCGACTGGTTCACCGCGCCGGCCAAGGGCGGCGAGTGGTCCTATGACCCCGTCAATATCGAATGGTTCGCCGATGGCGCCTTGAACCTGTGCCACAACGCAGTGGATCGTCATCTGGAGACCCGCAGCGAAGACACTGCGATCATTTTCGAGCCCGACGATCCCGCGACGCCCGGACGCACTTTGACCTATCGGGAGCTGCACGGAGAAGTCGTCCGGATGGCCAACGCGCTCAAGGCGCTTGGCGTCAAGAGAGGCGACCGTGTCACGCTCTATATGCCGATGGTGGTTGAAGGCGTCACCGCCATGCTTGCCTGCGCGCGGCTCGGCGCAATCCATTCGGTGGTGTTCGGCGGCTTCTCACCCGAAGCGCTCGCCGGACGGATCGAGGATTGCGGCAGTCGCTATGTCATCACGGCCGACACCGGATTGCGCGGGAGCAAGGTCGTCCCGCTCAAGGCCAATGTCGATGCCGCGCTCCAGATCGAAGGCGCCGATGTCGACGGTGTGCTCGTGATCAAACACACCGGTGCGGACGTTTCGATGACCGAGGGCCGCGACAAGTGGTTCCACGATCTTGCGTCGGACGACGATTGCCCCTGCGAAGTGATGGCAGCCGAAGACCCGTTGTTCATCCTCTACACCTCCGGCTCGACCGGCAAGCCCAAAGGCGTGCTGCACACGACCGGCGGATATGGCGTGTGGACCGCCACGACATTTAACTACGTGTTCGATTACCAGCCGGGCGAGGTGTACTGGTGCACCGCCGATATCGGCTGGGTCACCGGTCACAGCTACATCGTTTACGGCCCGCTGATGAACGGAGCGACAAGCCTAGTCTTCGAAGGTGTACCCAACTATCCCGATCACGGGCGGTTCTGGGACGTGGTCGACAAGCACCAGGTCAACATCCTCTACACCGCACCGACCGCGATCCGCGCGCTGATGCGCGAGGGCGACGATTTCGTGACGAGCCGGGATCGATCCTCGCTACGCCTGCTCGGCTCGGTCGGTGAACCGATCAACCCCGAGGCCTGGCGCTGGTATTTCGATGTCGTTGGCGAGGGGCGCTGCCCGATCGTCGACACCTGGTGGCAGACCGAAACGGGCGGGGTGATGATTACCACATTGCCCGCCGCGCATGACATGAAGCCGGGCAGCGCGGGCCTGCCGTTCTTCGGCATCCAGCCGCAGCTGGTCGACAATGATGGCGACGTGCTCGAGGGCGCGGTCGAGGGGAACCTCTGCATCACCCACAGCTGGCCCGGCCAGGCGCGCAGCGTCTATGGCGACCATGAGCGCTTCGAGCAGACCTATTTCTCGACCTATACCGGCAAGTACTTCACCGGCGACGGCTGCAAGCGCGACGAGGACGGGTACTACTGGATCACAGGCCGGGTCGACGACGTGATCAACGTTTCGGGCCACCGGATGGGCACCGCCGAGGTCGAAAGCGCGCTGGTGCTGCACGATTTGGTCGCCGAGGCCGCCGTCGTTGGCTACCCGCACGACATCAAGGGACAGGGCATCTATTGCTACGTCACCCTCAATGCGGGCGAGGAAGGCTCCGACGAGCTCTACAAGGAACTACGTACCCATGTGAGGAAGGAGATCGGCCCAATCGCATCGCCCGATCACATCCAGTTCACCGATGGCCTGCCCAAGACCCGTTCGGGCAAGATCATGCGCCGCATCCTGCGCAAGGTTGCTGAGAACGATTACGGCTCGCTCGGTGACACCTCGACGCTGGCCGATCCCTCGCTGGTCGATCGTCTGATCGAGGGGCGCCAGAACCGATGAAGAAGCACCGCTGACCATGTCGCAACGGGTCATCATCGCCGACGACCATCCGCTGTTCCGCACCGCGCTGAGCCACGCTGTGGCCAAGGTTTGGGACGGAGCGGAGGTGGTCGAAGCGAGTTCGGCAGCCGCTGCGCGCGCCGAGCTAGAGAACGGACCCACAGAGGCGCTCCTGCTCGATCTCCACATGGAGGACTCGAACGGCCTGTCGGTGTTGATGGACCTGCGCCAGGATTATCCCGCGCTGCCGATCGCAATCGTTTCGGCGAGCGAGGAGCCGCGGGTATACTCTGCAGCAAACCAGTTGGGCGCAGCGGCTTTCATCCCGAAATCGGCCGGGCTTGATGAAATGCGCGATGCATTGTCGGCAGTGCGCGAAGGCGATGGCTGGTTTCCCGAAACCGATGTTGCCGAGGACGATGACCTTGCACGTATGGCCAGCCTTACTCCGGCACAACGGCGCATCCTTGGGCAGATTCGACAGGGCCTGCTCAACAAGCAGATTGCCTATGAACTGGAGATCAGCGAAGCGACCGTAAAGGCGCATATCACTGCAATCTTCCGCAAGCTCGGTGTGAACAACCGCACACAAGCGGTCCTGCTCGCGGCCAAGCTCGATGTCGATCAGCCGGCAGCGGATTCGACCGAAGCCTGATCTCCGGCAGTTCTACGGGACAGGCAATCGGCGATCAGCGCGCGCAACGCGGCAGGCGAAGATGGCTTGAGCAGGCGGTTTGCATCCATTGCCTTGGCCGCTTCCTCGGTTTCAACGGAAGCTTCGGCAGTGAGCAGGATTGCTGGCGGTCGCGTGCCCCAGCCTGAACACAACACCGCATAGACTTGGTCGCCGCGCTCTTCATCGTCGAGGCGGAAATCCATGATGACGATATCGGGCGGCGTAGGTGCCTCCTCGCGCGCCTCGGCAAGCGATCCTGCACAGACCACGTCGAGTCCCCATTTCCCGAGCAGGGCAGTGGTAGCGGCAAGCGCGGCGGGGTCGTTGTCGACCGCGAGGACCCGTGCACTTTCCATCCGCTGCGATGCTCGCTTGGCCCGCTTCGCGGGTTTGGCGGATTTCCATTGCAGCACCGGCAAATGCAGCGCGAAACGGCTGCCACGACCCAATCGGGACGAGGTTTCGACATGCACTTCAAGCAGACGGGTGATGCGCCGCACGATAGCAAGGCCCAGCCCGAGACCTTCGCGATCAGTTGAGGAACCGCGCTGGAACTCGTCGAAGATCCGGCCCAGGTCTTCCTCGGCAATGCCCCGCCCGGTATCGTGGACGCACAGCAGCACTCGGTCACCCGCGCGCCGCACACCGAGCAATACTCCGCCGCTTTCGGTGTAGCGGATCGCATTGCTGACAAGGTTCCGCAGAACGCTTGTGAGCAATGCCCGATCGGTCATGGCCCAAGCGCTGGTGTGGACCCGTTTCAGTTCGATTCCCTTAGCCTTGGCCTGCACGTCGAACTCGCCAGCCACTTCATCGAACACCTGATCGAGCGCCACCGCTTCGAGCTGGGGCTCAATTCCGCCGCTGTCGAGCTTGGAGATGTCCAGTAGCGCGCGGATCAGTCGGTCGGCCGAGGTGATCGACCCATCGAGATCCTTCACCAGCCGTTCGAGCTGGGCCTGCCCCTCCACTTCTTCGCCCAAAGCCGATGCAAACAGCCTCGCCGCATTGAGCGGCTGGATAAGGTCGTGACTTGCGGCAGCGAGGAACCGCGTTTTGGAGCGGGTCGCTTCGGCCAAAGCCGCGTTGGCCTCGCTCAACTGTTCGGTCCGCTCCGCTACCTTTTCTTCCAGCGCTTGTTCGGCACGGCGATCGGCGGTGATATCGGTGTAGGAAGTAACATAGCCGCCGCCCGGTGCGGGCGAGCCGACGATCCGCAGGAATTTCCCGTCATATTGCTCGCGTTCCATCCGGTGCTCGCGCCCGGCGCGCATGTGATCGAGCCGTCGTGCGACCTGGTCCTCGATTTCGTCTTCGGGTGTGTCGCTGCGCTCAAGGTTGAAGCGAATCAGGTCGGCAATCGGTGTGCCCACGCTGACCAACTCGTCGGGCAGGTCGAACAATTCCTGGTAGCGGCTGTTCCACGCCACCAGGTGCATTTCGGAGTCCACCAGCGCGACGCCCTGGTCGATGTTCTCGATCGCGATCTGCAGCAGTTCGCCGCTGAACGAGAGGCGCTTGCTGGCCTCGTCGAACATTGCCATCACTTCCGCGAGCGGAACCGGGTCACCGCCCGACCACGATCCGATCATCATCCGCGCCGAGGACGATCCGATCACGCCCGAAATCGTCCGCTCGGCCATCGCCATCACCGCTTCATCGGCTGGTTCGCCATCGCGGTAGTCCTGCGGCAGGCTGGCGATGGCGCCATCTGCACGGTCACGCCCGACAAACTGGGTCAGCAGCAAACGGACATCCGCGACGCGTTTGTTGGTGACAAAGCGCGGTCGCTGGCCGGGAGCGGGCGTGCCGACAAAGGCGGCCGCCTGGGAGGCATCGACCAAAGAAGGACGCTTGAGTGCAGATCCGATCCAGTAAGCAAGGCAGTTGGCGCCAAGGCTGAGCAGAACGCCGGAGACCAGGGTATCTGGGTGAACCGACACAATCGGTGCCGCATTGCTCGCTGCGGGAAGGATCAGCAGCACCAGCCATAGCGCGAAACCGACCGATAATCCTGCGAGCATCCCGACCTTGTTGCCGCCTCGACTAACCATCCCAAGCACCAATCCGGGCGCGAACTGGGCGGCGGCAGCGAAGGCGAGGGTACCCAACCCGGCGAGGTTGGTGACCGAGCCGAAGCCGAGATAGAAGAAGTACGCGAAGAACAGCAGCGCCGCGATCACACCCCTGCGGATGGTGAGCAAATGCCCGGCCAGCTGGCTACGGTCGCCCCCGCCCCTGAGAGCTCGCCGAAACACGAGCGGCGCGATCAAATCGTTGGTGATCATCGTCGAAAGCGCCACGCTGGCGATTACGATCATCCCCGCAGAAGCCGAAAAGCCGCCGATGAAAGCGAGGAGCGCCATCGCTTCGTTGCCGGTTGCAAGAGGCAAGGCCATTACGATCGTGTCCGGATTGGTGCCCCCGGGCAGGGCAACCAGTCCCGCCATAACGATCGGCACGATGACGGCCGAAACCAGCACCAGATAGGCCGGGAATACCCATTGCATCGCTGCGTCGGGACGATCCCCGGTGGCTTCGACAAAGATCATGTGAAACTGGCGCGGGAGGCACAGGGCTGCGCAGGCTGCAATCAGCGTAAGAACAGCAAAGCGGGCGTCCAGTTGAGTCGTTTCGAAGACTTGAGGGGCAGCGGGCGCGCCGTTCTGGAAGAGCAAGAAGAGTGCGAGCGCCGCTACGGCCAACAGTGCGATCAATTTGACAACCGCTTCCACCGCGATGGTCAGCACGAGTCCGGCATTGTCTCCCGCACGATCGGCTCGACGCGACCCGAACAGGATCGCGAACAACGCCATCAATCCGGTCACCATCAGGACCAGTTCGTCGGAAGCGACCTGGGTGGCGATCTCGGGATCGAGCGTGCTCAACGAGGTGCTGAGCGAGCGCAATTGCAGCGCCATGTAGGGCAGTGCTCCGATCGTCGCGATAATCGTCACCAACGCGGCGACACTGGCGCTCTTGCCGTAGCGCGCCGAGAGGAAGTCGGCGATCGAGGTCGAATGCTGCGCCTTGGCCTGTGCGAGAATGCGCCGCACCAGGCCGAAGCCGAGCGTAAAGACCAGGATCGGGCCGAGATAGATCGGAAGGTAGTCGAGCCCCGCGGTTGCAGCCGTCCCGACCCCGCCAAAAAAGGTCCAGCTGGTGCAGTAGACCGCGAGGCTCAAACCGTAGATGGTGCCCGAATGGCGCGACAGGAACGGCGAGGCGGAACGATCGCGCCACGCGGCGAGCCAGAACAGTCCGGCTAGGTAAAGGGTCGCGGCGCCAATGGCCGCGCCGAACAACATGATCCCATTCCTCTCCCGCAAGAGAGGCTACGCCAAATTCGCGAATGTGCAAGCTCTTGCCTGCACACGACAAAAGGGCGATGCATCGCTGCACCGCCCTTTCGCTTGCGACCCGGTTGGGTCGATCAGTGCGCGTGGGCTTCCCCGGCACCGCGCGGCACGCGGATCGAGTCGACCAGCTTGCGGATCTCGACCGGGGTCTTGCCGGTCATGCTGGCAACCGCGATTGCAATCCCGAAGTTGATCAGCATGCCGATGACGCCGATCCCTTCGGGTGAAATCCCAAACAGCCAGTTTTCCGCCGTGTTCGCACCCGGGTTCATCAGCTTGAAGTAGAGGATGTACCCGAAGGTGAAGACCAGGCCGGAGACCATGCCTGCGATGGCGCCTTCCTTGTTCATCGACTTGAAGAAGATGCCCATGAAGATCGCCGGGAACAGGCTGGCAGCCGCCAGACCAAAGGCAAACGCGACCACCTGTGCCACCCATCCCGGAGGATAGATACCGAGATATCCCGCGACGAGGATCGCCGCTGTTGCCGCAATCCGTGCCGCCAGCAGTTCGGTCTTGGCCGAGATGTTGGGCGCGAAGGTGCTCTTCAAGAGGTCGTGGCTGACCGAGCTGGAGATCACCAACAGCAGACCCGCCGCCGTCGACAATGCCGCCGCCAGACCGCCGGCTGCCATCAGGGCGACGACCCATCCCGGCAGGTTGGCGATTTCCGGATTGGCCAGCACCATGATGTCGCGGTCGACATAGACCTCGTTGGCGCTTTCCGCATTCGGCGTGTTCGACAGCAGCCGCTCACCCGACGGGCCGGTCTCGCCGGTGTATTCCGGCTTGCCTTCGAAAGCAGCGCCCGGGCGATACTGCATCACCCCGTCGCCGTTCTTGTCCTGGAACGCGAGCAGGCCGTTGCCTTCCCACATCGGGAAGAAGCTGTCGACTTCGCTGTAGGCGGTGTCGTCCACCTTATCGAGGAAGTTGAGCATCCCGAACGCACCCACTGCCGGAGCGGTGGTGTAGAGCAGGGCGATGAAGACCAGCGCCCAGCCAGCGGACTTACGCGCATCCGACGCCTTGGGCACCGTGAAAAAGCGCACGATCACGTGGGGCAGACCCGCAGTACCGACCATCAGCGCAAGCGTGATGCAGAACACGTCGATCATGCTCTTCGAACCGTCGGTGTAGGCGGTGAAGCCGAGATCGACCAGAACCGCATCGAGCTTCTGCAAGACCGACAAGCCCGAGCCATCGGCCACCTCCGAGCCGAGACCGATCTGCGGGATTGGCGTGCCCGTGATCATGAAGCTGAGGAAGAAAGCCGGGACCATGTAGGCGAAGATCAACACGCAATACTGCGCCACCTGGGTGTAGGTGATGCCTTTCATCCCGCCCATCACGGCATAAATGAAGACAATTCCCATACCGATGATCACGCCGAGAGTGATGTCGACATCGAGGAAGCGCGAGAACACGATCCCGACGCCGCGCATCTGCCCGGCGATATAGGTGAAGCTGATGAA
>JASJDE010000105.1 GCA_030065195.1 Erythrobacter sp.
TAATTGCGCTCCATATCGGGTTTTCTTCGGAAAAACTCACATACTTCATCATCATGGCGATGCTTTTCGCCCTTGCCAGCGTCAACTTTCTGCAGTCGGCGCTGTCGATCGGGCTGGCGATAGTGGCGCTGATCAGTTTCATGCCCCGGCTCGATGACGCTTCGCTGTGGAGCTACGGTTTCCTGACCTTCGGCACGGCCATGTCGTCCCTGGCGATCGCATTCTTCCTCAGGAATGCGATCATAACAATCGCCGATGCAAAGATCGAAGCCGACGACGAGTTGGCGCAGGCCCATGTCCTGAGCGTGGAACTGCGCGAGAAATCCATGTCGGACAGTTTGACCGGGCTCCCCAACCGGCGGGCATTCTTCGACGCATTGCGAAAATCCGTCCGCCGCGCGCAATCGAGCAGGGTAGGCGATGCTCCAACCGAGAACGTCTGGCTTTTCCTGATCGACCTCGACGGATTCAAGGCGGTGAATGACATTCACGGGCACTTGACCGGGGACCAGCTACTGAAGCAGGTGGCGGGCCGGCTGGAGCAATTCGCCGACGGCGATACGCATATCAGCCGGATGGGCGGGGATGAATTCAACATCATCCACACCAGCGCTGCAGACGAAGAGCGTATCTGCGAGCTCTGCAATACCATCGTCGAGCACCTGGCGAAGGGTTACGTGATCGACGGGCGGCAAATCAGGATATCCTGCTCGCTCGGCTTCACGCGGATGCAGTTGCGTGAGCCCACCCGCTCGCAGATCAGCCATGCCGATTACGCGCTGATGGTCGCGAAGAAGGAAGGCAAGAACCGAGCGATCCTGTTCAGCGAGGAGCACGCGCAGAGTGCCGACGAGCGCTACAGGATCGAGGAGGCCTTGAAGACGGCCGACCTCGAAACCGAGATCTCGCTCGTCTTCCAGCCACAATACGCGCTTGGTAGCCACGCCATGCACCGAGCCGAAGCGCTTGCGCGCTGGAACAGCCCGAGCGTAGGTGAAATCGGACCCGAGCGATTCATCAAGATCGCCGAGGAAAGCGGTTTGATCACCGGTATCACTCTGGTGGTGGTCGAAAAGGCGATGCGGCACTTGCAGGACTGGCCGCGACCGATCCCGTTGTCGATCAACCTGTCCAGCCATGACGTCAACTCCGACACCACGATCGACCAACTGATCGAACTGGTCGAGCGGTCCGGCGTGGAATCGAAGTTGATCGAGTTCGAAGTGACGGAAACGGCGATGATGGCCGATTTCGAGAAGGCGACCGCCAATCTCAGACGGCTGGCCGGAAGCGGATTCACCATAGCGCTCGACGATTTCGGCACCGGCTATTCGAATTTCAGCTATCTGAGGGCGTTGCCGATCCAGAAGCTGAAGGTGGACAAGTCATTCATCGAGAATCCCGCCGATCCGATGACCGAGAAGGTCCTGTCTTCGCTGGCCGGCATGGCGCGCATTCTCGGAGTGCATTGCCTGCTGGAGGGGGTCGAGGATGAAGTCGCATTGCTGATGGCAAAGCGCGCAGGAGCGGAGTCGGTGCAGGGAAACCTGTTCGGCAGGCCGATGGGATCGGACGAATTGCTTGAGCTGGTGAATGGGGACCGAGGCGAAGCGAATGCCCGTTGACAAGAAGGCCGCCCGGATCGCTCCGGACGGCCTCTTCTCCATCTTTTTGTGCCCCAAAGGGCGTGCTCTTAGGAGCTGTAGTACATATCGAATTCAACCGGAGCAGGGGTCGTCTCGAGGCGCAACTGCTCTTCCCACTTGAGCTCGGCATAGGCTTCGATCTGGTCGATCGAGAACACGTCGCCCTTGAGCAGGAATTCGTGGTCCTCTTCGAGCGATTCCAGCGCTTCGCGCAAGGATCCGCAGACGGTCGGAACTTCTGCGAGCTCTGCCGGAGGCAGGTCGTAGAGGTTCTTGTCCATTGCGTCGCCCGGGTGGATTTTGTTCTCGATCCCGTCGAGACCCGCCATCAGCAACGCCGAGAAGGCGAGATACGGGTTGGCGAGGGCATCGGGGAAACGGAACTCGACGCGCTTGGCCTTCTCACCCGCACCATAGGGGATGCGACAGGAGGCTGAACGGTTGCGAGCCGAATAGGCCAGCAGCACCGGAGCCTCGAAGCCGGGCACCAGACGCTTGTACGAGTTTGTGGTGGCGTTGGTGAAGGCGTTGATCGCCTTGGCGTGCTTGATGACGCCGCCAATATAGTGGAGGCAGGTTTCCGAAAGGCCGGCATATTCATCGCCTGCGAAGGTCGGGTTGCCATCCTTCCAGATCGACATGTGGGTGTGCATGCCGCTGCCGTTATCTTCCTTGATCGGCTTGGGCATGAAGGTCGCGGTTTTGCCATAGGCGTGGGCGACCTGCTGCACGACGTACTTGTAGACCTGCACCTGGTCTGCAGTCTGAGTCAGCGTGCTGAACGTGATGCCAAGCTCGTGCTGGGCCGCGGCCACCTCGTGGTGGTGCTTGTCCATGTTGAGCCCCATTTCCATCATGGTCGAAACCATTTCGGCGCGGATATCCATGGCGCTGTCGACCGGCGCGACGGGGAAGTAACCACCCTTTGCTCGCGGGCGATGTCCCATATTGCCCATCTCGTATTCCTTGCCGGTGTTGGTCGGCAATTCGATATCGTCGATGGCGTAACCCGATCCGGCGTAGCCGTCTTCGAAACGGACATCGTCGAACATGAAGAATTCGGGTTCCGGGCCGACATAGACGGTGTCGCCGATACCGGTCGAACCGAGATACGCCTCGGCGCGGGTTGCAGTCGAACGCGGATCGCGACCGTAAAGCTGACCGTCGGAGGGTTCGACGATGTTGCAGAATAGCGAAAGCATCGGAGTGGCGCTGAACGGGTCAATATAGGCCGCGTCCATATCCGGCTTCAGGATCATGTCGGATTCGTTGATGGTCTTCCAGCCTTCGATCGACGAACCATCGAACATCAGGCCATCTTCCAAAGCGTCTTCGTCCATGACCGACGCGGACATGGTGAGATGCTGCCACTTGCCCTTCGGATCGGTGAAGCGCAGGTCGACCCATTCGATTTCCTCGTCCTTGATCTGTTTCAGGACGTCATTAACGCTAGCCATGCTGGAATGCCTTTTCTTTGAGTTGTGCGCGCCGGCTCGGCGCGCGGGAGAGGGTGGAATCTAGTATTCAGACGGCGTCCGCATCGGTCTCCCCGGTGCGGATCCGCAATGCGCTTTCGATGGCGGTGACGAAAATCTTGCCATCGCCGATCCGTCCGGTCTGCGCGGCGGATGCCACCGCCTCGACCACCCGGTCGGCCTGGTCGTCTTCGACCACGACTTCGAGCTTCACCTTGGGCAGGAAATCGACGACGTACTCGGCCCCGCGATAGAGTTCGGTGTGGCCCTTTTGCCGGCCGAAGCCGCGCGCTTCGGTCACGGTAATGCCTGAGACGCCGATTTCGTGGAGTGCTTCCTTCACTTCATCGAGCTTGAAGGGTTTGATGATGGCTTCGATCTTCTTCACGTATCGTTGTTCCCGCCCCGTCGCCTCTGAAGGAGGCCGCGATTGCTCAAAAGATTGACAGATTACTAACAAGAATCATGCCAATCCCGATGTTACACCGTGGCAGCCAGTGCCTGCATGCACGCAAGGAATCGCTCGGTGTGCCTAAGGAACTAGCAACATTGTGACGCGCCGCGCAACAGTGCTCAATGGGCAGACTTGGATTGCCTAGATTTTAGGCAGCGAAGAAGCGCTAGAGCCGCAATCCCGCAGTCTCCGGCAGGCCGCACATGATGTTGAGATTTTGAATTGCGGCGCCCGATGCGCCTTTGCCGAGGTTGTCCAGCCGGGCGATGAGGCGGGCGTTCCAGCCGCCTTCATTGCCGAAAACGAACAACTCCATCGTGTCGCTGGGCGGTGCTCCGTCTTTCAGAATCAACTCGGTGAAAGCGTCGCCATTGTTTACGGCGACAATCTCTGACCCGGCAAAAAACTCTTGCAACGCGGCTCGAAGTTGTTCGGCGGTTAGGTGATCGTCGATGGCTCCGAGATGGAGGGGTACCTCGACCAGCATGCCGCGATAGGCCGGGACGACTGCAGGCGCGAACAATACGCCGTGGACGAGGCCGGCATGGCGTTGCATCTCCGGCCTGTGCTTGTGATCGAGATTGAGTCCGTATGTGCGGAAGGCGAGGTCGGGTGCAGCTTCGTAGCGTTCGATCAGCGCTTTCCCTCCACCCGAATAGCCGCTGACAGCATTGCAGGTGAACGGCCAGTCCTCCGGCAACAGTCCGACGCGAACCAGAGGCGCAACGAGCGCAAGGAATCCTGTCGGATAGCAGCCTGGGTTGGATACGTACTGCGCCTCCGCGACCTTCTCCCTTCCCACGATCTCCGGAAAGCCATATGTCCAGCCGTCCGCCACTCTGTGCGCGGAGGAGGCGTCGATGATCCGGGTGTCCGATCCTTTGGCGAGCGAGACCGCTTCACGCGCTGCGTCATCGGGTAGACACAGGATTGCGATGTCGGATTCGCGCAAGGCCTCCCTGCGCGCGGTCATATCTTTGCGCTGTGCGTCGTCGAGCACGAGCAGTTCGAACTCGTTGCGCCCTGCGAGCCGATCTCGGATTTCGAGACCGGTCGTGCCCGCCGCTCCGTCGATGAAAATGCGTGTCGCCATGGCGCGCCGCCTTAGCGCGGGCTTTTGCGCTAGGCCAGTTCGCTGAACTTCAGATAGCCGCTCGGACCCTTTGGTCCCAGGCAGCCCCAGACCCAGTCGCCTGCGACATCGAGTACTTCGAAGCGCGTGCCCGCCTCAAGCCGATGCTCCACATCGCTATCGTCACGCGGCATCAGATGGAGACTCGCACCTCCTGCAGCAATCTCGCGCAGTTCCGGGATTACATAATGCGCCGCGAGATGCGTCCCGGCGAGCGCGATATGGGCGAGGTCGCCGCGCAGGGGCAACGTGCCGGGCGCAGGCTTTTCGACCGGACCATTCAGACCCAGCACGCCATCCGGCATCGCATAGTCTGCTGCCATGTGCGCAGCACCGTTCATCGCCCTGAGTTCCTCTGCCCCTTTTGTGTCACGCAGCTCATCCGCGTGGCATTTCGCGGGCGCTTATACGCTGGTATGGTTTCGAGCAAGTTAGCCACAGTGTAATGGGTTGCCCAACGCACGGCGAGCCTACGAGTTTCCGTAGCGCGCTTTCAGCATATGCCAGCTCGCCCGCAGGCCGTAGGCCGTGCCTCCCTTGCTTCGCCCCGGCTTGGGGAATGGCCTCCAGGCGAATGTGTCGAAGTGCACCCAATCGACGCCGTCGCCCACGAATCTGTCGAGGAAGAGCCCCGCAACGCTGGCCCCGGCATAGGGGTTGGAATGGGCGTTGACGATATCGGCGATGTCGGACTTCAGGTACTCGCGATAGGCTTCGGGCAGGGGCAGTCGCCACGGCTCGTCGTCGGCGGACTTGCCGGCTTCGACGAGGGCCTGCGCAGTTTCGTCGCGTCTAGACATCATTGCCGCATAGTCCGGGCCAAGCGCCACGCGCGCTGCGCCAGTGAGGGTCGCAAAGTCGATCACAAGATCCGGCTCTTCCTCGCTTGCACGGGTCAATGCATCGCCCAGGATCAGACGTCCTTCGGCATCGGTGTTGTGGATCTCCACGCTCAGGCCCTGACGGCTGGCAAGCACGTCGCCGGGACGGAAAGCCGGGCCAGAGATCGCATTCTCGACTGCAGGGATCAGCAGGTGGAGCCGGACGTTGAGGCCAGATTCCATCACCAAGCCTGCCAGAGCGATCGCGTGCGCGGCGCCGCCCATGTCCTTCTTCATCAGGCGCATGCCCGCTGCGGGCTTGATGTCGAGTCCACCGGAATCGAAGCATACGCCCTTGCCGACGATAGCCAGCACGGGGTCGCCGTCCTTGCCCCAGGTCAGATGCATTAGCCGGGGCGCATGGTGTCGAGCTGCCGCGCGCCCGACTGCATGCACCATGGGATAGCCCTGTTCGAGCGCGTCGCCCTTGGTCGTCTTCAATTCGGCACCATGCGCCTTGGCGAGTTTTTCGACCTCCGCTTCGAGCGCGGCTGGCCCCATGTCCTCGGCCGAAGTGTTGACGAGGTCGCGCACCAGCATCTCGGCTGATGCCTCGGCAATGTAACCGGGGAGCCTGCCGACCTGCTCGGTCAAAAGTATGCGCGGACCGGTCGGTTTCTCCTCCTCGCGGTAGCGGGTGAAGCGGTAATGTGCCGTGAGCCAGCCGAACGCTGCTGCTCCCGGTTGCCGATCGACCAAGCGGTAGGTGGCTTCGGGTAGCTTTTCTGCAAGGGCAGCGAGGCACCAGCTCGACAGGCCATCGGGGTCCGCCACTCCGCCGACCGCAAACCAATCGTCGCCATCCGGAACGATCCCAACTTGTCCCGGCGCCCCCTCGAATTTCTGGGCCGTTAGACTTGCGCGCTGGCCCGCCGACAGAGATTTGGTGAAGTCTTCGAAGCCTTCCTTGTCGGTGAGATGGATGGCGGTTGCGTCTTGCCCGTGATCGGGCTGAATCAAGTCGTTGATGTCGGTCATGCTGCGTCCATAATCGCGCAGCTAGACTTGTCACGCGTCAAATGCGGGGGTGTGGGTGCAATGTTGAAGCTATCATTGGTCGTTGCAGTTGGAGCGCTGGCTGCGTGTTCCTCGCCGCAGGATATCGGCAATGCCGTGGGCATCGATTCCGCGAGCGCGGCGAAACCGGTCGAAGAACCTGCGCAGGAGACGCTCGATCGGAGACTTGCCGCTGGCGCGAAGCCGCGCGAGGTCGCGGTCGAAAACGAGCAGATGAAATTCGCCTATTCCTGGCCAGCCGAAGCGGTCGCCATCGCGACGCTCGATGCTGCGATGGAAGCGAAAGCCAAGACGGAACGGGACAAGTTTGCCGCCATGACTGCCGAGGCCAGGGCCGATGCCGAGCAATACGGTTATCCCTACCGCGCCTACGATTTTTCCAAAAGCTGGGACGCTGCCGCTGACACACCGCGATTTCTGAGCCTGGCGGCCGGCACCTACGCCTATACCGGCGGCGCCCACGGCAATACTTGGTTCGATTCGATGATTTGGGACCGCGAGACCGAAACCGAAATGGCCCAGACCGACCTGTTCGTCTCTGCGGCGGCGCTCGAAGCTGCGGTGCGCGAAGCCTATTGCACTGGCCTCAAATCCGAACGGGCCGAGCGGCTCGGAGCGGATGCTGGCGGCGGCACCGAGATCTTCGACAGCTGTCCGGCACTGGAAGATCTCGTCTTGGTTCTGCAGTCGACCAATGGGACAACGTTCGACACGCTCGAACTGCTCGCTGCTCCCTATGTCGCCGGATCCTATGTGGAGGGACCGTACGAAGTGAAGGTCCCGGTAACGCAGGCAGTAATCGCTGCGGCCAAGTCGGAGTATCGTGGGGCCTTCGCACTCGGAAGCTGACACGCCGCCCCTCGCATTCTTGCGAGCCATTCGCTATATGACGCGGATGCACGAATATCAGCTCATCGACGGTGACCAGACCGTCTATCGCGACGGCACGATCAAGCTTCACACCGAGGAAGGCTATGAAGGGATGCGCGCGGCCGGACGGCTCGCCGCGACTATCCTCGATGAGGTCGCCGACTTGGTGCAGCCCGGCGTCACCACCGAAAGCATCGACACACGCATCCGCGAGATGATGCTCGATGCCGGCGCGGTCCCGGCGACGCTCGGCTATCGCGGTTACACGCACTCGAGCTGCATCTCGATCAACCACGTAATCTGCCACGGCATCCCGGGCGAGAAGGTGTTGAAGGACGGCGACATCCTGAACGTCGACGTGACCCCGCTGCTCGATGGCTGGCACGGCGACACGTCGCGGATGTTCTTCGCGGGCGAACCGTCGCTCAAGGCCAAGCGGCTGGTCGATGTCACTTATGAATGCCTGATGCTCGGGATCGAAGCGGCGCAGCCCGGCGCACGGCTCGGAGATATTGGCGCGGCGATCGAAGCGCATGCGAAGCAGTTCCGATACGGCGTGGTGCGCGAGTTCTGCGGTCACGGCTTGGGACGCCTGTTCCACGACGCCCCCGAAGTGGTCCATGCGGCAAAGGCGGGGACGGGTCCGGAGCTGAAACCCGGCATGTTCTTCACGATCGAACCGATGATCAACCTCGGCAAGCCATGGGCGAAAGTGCTCGGCGACGGGTGGACCGCCGTGACGCGCGACAAATCGCTTTCGGCGCAGTTCGAACACTCGATCGCGATTACCGAAGACGGGAACGAGATCTTCACTAAGAGCCCGACGGGCCGGGACAAGCCGCCTTATTGATGAGATTTGAACTCCAGACTGTATCCTGACGCCTGTATTTCTCGCAGGAAGTCGGTCCAGTACCCTTCCCAAGGCTCAAGTGCATCGGTGATGCAGGTCCGTTTGACCAAGATATCGGCATGCCTCATGTTTGGCGCCCAGTATGTCTCGATGGATACGCTGACTTCCGGGCTTTGCAGGCCAATGTCATAAGACGTCACGGTACCGTCGCCTTCTTTCGCAACCACCGACCATGAAGACATATCAATCGCCTTGGCGATCTTTCTGAGGTCGGTTCTGAGACGTTCGATGTTGTCATCCGGCAGCGAGACTGTGGCGCGTCCCAGCGTCCGTTCTCGTTCGGGGTCGCTGCAATACGTACTGTCTGCTCGAAGCGGGCTGGCTACGAAAACTGTCGCCACCGCAAGCATACCGGCGATCATGTATCTCATTGCCTTATTCTCCCTACAGAAACCAAATCGCCAACACCGCCGGCGATGGATCAATCGCCCTCTTCCCCCGGGCCCGTCTGACCTCCTGCAATCTTCCAACCGTCCTCGCGCTTGACCATGCCCACGGTCATCCACCCGTCGAATGCAAACTGTTCGGTTCCTGCTGCGTCGAGCAGAGCGAGGTCGAAATGTGTCGAGACCAGCGCGCTTCCATCAACGAGAACGGCGACCTGCATATCGTCCGTTGTCATGCGCGGGTTTGAACCGGAGGCGATGAGTTCTTCGAATGAGGCAGTCGCCTCTCTGCCGGTCGTATATTGCACGCCGCCGCGCTCCACCCAGTGAAAGCCGGGATTGTCGTCGTACATGTCTGCAATCGCAGCGCTGTCGCCTGCATTGATCGCCGCGACATACTGGCCAAATGCCGCTTCTGCCTCCCGGAAGGGGTCTCCAGCGTGCGGCGCGCAATTGGCGAGCGCCAAAGCTGATGCACCAACGGTCAATATTCTCATGATCTACACCTCCCTGGCAGCGCGGATTGCGGCGCCCGCAGCGAACGGTGCGATCGCCACCAGCAGCAGGCTGATCGCAGCGACAAATCCCAGGCTTGCGTGATCCTGACGAGCCAGCGCCCCGGCACCGAATATCAGGATCGGTAGCGCGAGCGGAATCAGCATCAGGCCCGAAAGGGCAGCACCGGAGCGCAAGCTCGCGGTGAGCGCGGCGATCATCAGGCCGATCGCTGCGAGGCCCGGTGTGCCCGCGAGCAGGCCGATCAACACCAACTCGAGCGTGGGGTTGTCGAGCGCAAGCAGGGCGGCTGCAGGAAACGCGGCAATGATCAAAGGTGGACCGAAGCTGAGCCAATGGGCCAACAGGCGAGCCGCCATGATCGTTTCTTCGGTCAGTCCGCGCAACTTCAATTGGTCAAACGTGCCGAGCTCGATGTCTTGTGCGACCAGTTTCTCGAGTGGCAGCACGGCGGCTAGAAGGGCGGCGATCCAGACGACCCCACCACCGGTGCGCGCGAGCGTCTGTGGGTCCGGCCCCACTGCGAACGGGTAGAGCATTGCCACCGCCACGAAGAATACGACCGGCAATGCCGCCCCGCCGCCCGCGAACGGAAAGAACTTGGCCAGGTCGCGCCTGAGCAGCGTCCCGATCATGGTTCTGCCTCGCAGTTTGGAGCAAATTCCTCGATCGCCAGCGTCGTCAGACCCGTTACGACAAGCGGCTGGTGCGACGCGATAAGCGCGATTCCACCTCCGCCAACATGCAGCTCAACCAGTGCAGTGACCTGTTCGATCGCGCCCCTGTCCAGTCCGCTCAACGGCTCGTCGAGCAACCAGATCGGTACCCCGCGATTGAGAAGCGCAGCCAGCCCGGCGCGCTTCCGCTGCCCAGTCGAAAGGTAGCGAACGGGGACATCGAGCAATGGCTCGAGCCCCAGCACAGTCAAAGCCCCGCCGGGGTCCTGGCACCGATCGACCCGCTGCCAGAAGGCCAGCGCCTTGCCCAATGGTAGGTCCGGATCGAGCGCGGGGCGTTCGTCCAACAGCCCTACGGAGCCTTCGTGCTGTACTTCGCCTGAGAACGGCGTAATCAAGCCTGCAAGCGCGCGGATCAGCGTGGTCTTGCCGGTTCCGTTGGCGCCGGTGACGTGCAAGGCTTCGCCCCCCGCCAGGGCGAAGGTCAAGCCGCGGAACAGAAGGCGGTCTCCGCGTCGGCACGCGAGGTCGTTTGCGGAAAGGGAAGGGCTGGCAGAACCTTGCATCGGGTCACGCGTTAGGGAAAAGCGATGCCGCTCACAACAACACCTTGAAGGAGGCCACGATGGCAGCTGTTCCCGAACTGACCCAAGCCGAGCGCGACCAATTGCTGACCGACCGACCTGCGTGGGAACTGGCGCGCGAAGGCAAGGCCATCACGCGTGCCTTCCAGTTCAGGGATTTCAGTGAAGCTTGGGGTTTCATGAACCGGGTGGCTTTGATCGCCGAAAGCCAGGATCACCACCCAGAATGGTTCAATGTGTATGCCAAAGTTGAAATCACTCTGACCACGCACGATGCTGGCGGATTGTCGCAGCGGGATGTGGTGATGGCACAGGCGATCGATTCTCTCCTGTAGCCACCCTGGCCCGGGAACCGGGCTGAAATCCCATCTCCGCGCTAGGCCTCATTCCTATCTGCCCAGCAAAGCCGCACGCTCGCGGTTCTGCTTGCGCACGCGCCCTGGCATCCAGCGCTTGGCAAAGTTGATCTGCTTGGCGGTCTTGCCGACAAGGTAATGCAGGTCGTCGCCATGCACGGCATCCCATACAGCCTGCGCGACCTCTTCCACCGGTGTAATCTCCAGCCCGGCCGCGACCACGCGTTCGCGCACGGATTCGTTGCTGCGGCGGTTACCGGTGCCTTCAAGCAAGGGAGTCTCGATGAAGCTTGGGCAGATGGAGGAGACCTTGATCCCTTCAGGCGCCCATTCTGCGTCAAGGCTTTCGGCAATGCCGCGCACGCCGAACTTGGTTGCGCTGTAGACGCTCATCCCACTGCCGCCGGTGATCCCGGCGGCGCTAGCAATGTTCACGAGAGCAGAGCCCGGTGCCGTCTTCTGGAGGTAAGGATAGATCGCCTGCGCTCCGTAAAGAACCCCGCGCAGGTTTATGTCCAGACAGCGATCGATCTCGTCCTTGTCGAGTTCGTGGATCGGTCCGCCGGTCCCGATGCCGGCATTGTTGACCATTGCGTCGATCCGCCCACCGGCGGCGGTTGAAAAAGCTTCGAGCGCGGTTTCCCAGGCATCGCGATCACGCACGTCCAGTTCGTGCATGTATTTGAACCCACCTCCGATCAGACCGAGCGTGTCTTCCATACCCTGAACGTT
>JASJDE010000106.1 GCA_030065195.1 Erythrobacter sp.
CGGGACAACGCCCCCAAGGCGTAAGTCCGTCGATAATGGAATTGAAAGGGCGGTCCTGCGGGGCCGCCCTTTTTCGTTGTGGTCTTGCCATTCTGCGCTCGCATTGCGAGGAGGGCGCTCCAACGAACCATTCGACTGATGGGGCTTTTCTTGCATGCGTTTCCTGATTGCCGCCGCGCTGTGCGTCGCAACTCCAGCCATGGCCGATGACCACGTGACCTCCGAACCCGAACTGACATTCGAGCGCGTCTATGCCTCGCCTTCGCTCAACGGTCCGGCACCGCGCCAGGCCAAGCTCTCGCCAGACGGCCGCTACCTCACTTTGCTGCGGAACCGCGACGACGACCGCGAACGCTACGACCTTTGGGGCTTCGACATCACCACCAACGAGTGGAGCATGCTGGTCGACAGCGAAGCGCTCGGCACCGGCCGCGAGCTCTCCGAGGACGAGAAGATGCAGCGCGAACGCGCGCGGGTCGGCAATCTCAAGGGTATTATCTCCTATCAATGGGCCAGCGACGGATCGGGCGTGCTGGTACCGCTCGATGGCGATCTCTACTTTGCGCGGCTTGATGGAGAGGTCACCCGGCTGACCGACACCGAGGAGAGCGAACTCAATCCCAAGCTCTCTAGCAAGGCGGGTTTCGTCTCGTTCATTCGCGACCGGCAGTTGTGGGTTGGCAAGGTCGGCGAAGAGCCTGCACCGATAACGCCCAAGGAAGGCGGCACGATCCGTTGGGGCGAAGCCGAATTCGTCGCGCAAGAAGAAATGAGCCGACTTACCGGTTATTGGTGGGGACCGAACGACCAGCGCATCGCGGTCCAGCGCACCGATGAAAGTCCGGTCGGGATCGTCACCCGAGCAGCCATCGGAGCGACCGGCACCAAGGTGTTCGACCAGCGCTATCCGGTTGCGGGTAGCGACAATGCAATCGTCGAATTGTTCGTTATGAATCCCGATGGCGGGAACCGGGTGAAGGTCGATCTGGGCGAAGAGACCGATATCTACATCGCCCGCGTCGACTGGGGACCGGACGATTTCCTTTACGTCCAGCGCCAGAACCGCGAACAGACCGTGATGGATGTGCTTCGCGTCGACCCCGCGAATGGCAGAAGCACGATCTGGTTCACCGAAAAGGCTGCCCGCGAGGACTACTGGATAAATCTCAGCGACAATTACAAATTCCTCAAGGATGGCAGCCTGCTGTGGTGGTCTGAGCGCGATGGATACGGGCATTTCTACCGTGTCACGCAGGGTGATCCGAACAACAAGTCGAACCATTTCGAGTATGACGAGGAGGGAAACCCCACCCGGGTTTCTGCGACTCATACCCGGCTGACCAGTGGCACCTCGCCGACCACTGAACTGGTGGGCGTCAACGAAGAGGAAGGCGAGTTCTACTACCGCGCCACGCACGACGTACTGACCCAGCAGATATATCGCGCCAAGCTCGACGGCTCCGGCGACCCGGTGCTGCTCACCGACACCGACTACACCAATAGCGCGGTAATGGACGGGAAGGGCAAGCTGCTGCTGGTCTCTCGCTCGAAGTTCGATCAGCCCACGCAGAGCTACCTTGCCGAGCGCAACGGACAGCGGGTGACGTGGGTCGAGGAAAACGCGCTCACCGAACAACACCCCTATACTCCGTTCCTGCTAAGCCACGTGCCGCCCGAGTTCGGGACGATCGAAGCCGAGGACGGGACCGAGCTGCACTACATGATGCTCAAACCGGAGATCGAACCTGGCAAGAAATATCCGGTGTTCTACTACCACTATTCCGGACCCGGACCGCAGATCGTCGACAAGGGCTGGGATGGTGCGCTGGCGCAGGCGATTGTCGACAAGGGCTATATCTACTTCGCTCTCGACAACCGCGGGACGGCGAACCGCGGGGTCGATTTCGAGCAGCCGCTATACCGGGCGATGGGCGGGGTCGAAGTACGCGACCAGAAGAAGGGCGCCGAGTTCCTCAAGACGCTCGACTTCGTCGATCCGGACAAGATTGCGCTCTATGGCTGGTCCTATGGCGGCTACATGACACTCAAGCAGTTGCAGGCCGATCCGGGACTCTACGCAGCGGGTATCTCCGGCGCGCCGGTCACGAAGTGGGAGCTCTACGATACCCATTATACCGAGCGCTACATGGGCGATCCGCGCGAGGTTCCCGAAGCCTACGAGACCGCAAGCGCGATTCCCGAAGCGACCAAGATCAGCGACCCGTTGCTGCTGATCCACGGCATGGCCGACGACAATGTGGTGTTCGAGAATTCTTCCGAACTGATCAGCGTCCTGCAGGAGGGCAATGTCCCGTTCGAGATGATGCTGTATCCCGGCTACACCCACCGCGTGGCGGGCGAGAACATCTCGCCGCATCTGTGGAACACGATCTTCCGTTTTCTTGAGGCGAACGGGGTGACACCACCGGAGTGATCCTTACTGACCCGGCAGCGTCAGGTCCGCGAGCGGGGTTTGCGGTTTCACGTCGCGGATCGTCAGGTAATAGTCGAACGACAGGATCAGGTCACGTGTCTTGGGATCGAGATCTCGCGCGCGGTTCAGGTGCGGACGCAGGGACTTGAGATCGATCAGGGCCAGCTTGTCCTCGCCAACTGCCGCCAATAGCGGCGAATCCCGATCGAGTGCATAGGGCTTGCAGGTGTCGGGGCCGCCCTTCATGATCGCGTAGGCCTCGCCGCTGCGACAATCGACCATCAGGTTGACCGCATCGAACCCGCGCGAGCGCCCCCATTCGACAATGAAGTTGCCCAGCGCGGGGACGTTCGTGCCACTCAGGCCGCGCTCCATGTGATAGCCGCCGAACTTGAAGACCGCTTTCGGCGGTGCACCGTCGCGGGCTTCCGCTGCGCGAAAATGCGCGAGGAAGTTTGTCTTCATGTAATTTTCGCGCTCGAGATTGGCCGGGAAGATCGGTCCGGTGCCTCGCATGAAGGGGCCGTAGACACGGTGGGTGAGGGCAATACCTTCTGTAAGTTTGCGGGTCGCATCATCGGCGTCTGCAAAGGCGGCAACCAGTGCGTCGATTTGTTGCTGAGGTGCCGTGCCGGTGTGCATGGGATTTGTGCCAACGCCTTGCGCGTAGGCTGCAACCGCCTGTTCCTGAGCAGGCGTCGCGGCGGCACGCTCCAACAATTCGAGCAAGACCGGACCGGCACCGAGAAACTCCTGATCGACGCCCCAGAGTACGTCTTGCTCGTGACGGGAGAGCGCGACGGCTTGCTCGACCAAGGCGGTTTCCTCGGCGAAGAACAGGAATGGCAGGACGAATTGCTGGCCGGGCGTGGAGATGTATTCGCCCAGCGACGCGTCCGGATCCCGGATCAGCGCTTCGGCCTTGCGCGTCGACCAAGGACCGAGTTCTACGACCATGTAGTGATAGTCTTGCCCAGCCAGTCCCGCGTGCAATTGCGTGATTGCGTCCGCTATGTCCGCAACGGCATGGGTTTCTCCGATCAGGAAGAACTGCGCCGTGTTCCCCTCCCGCAGCAAGCGTTTCCAACCGGGACCGGCCAATTGGCCTTCCGCATCCGCTTTCACAGGAAGGATGGCAGAACTCAGGGCATCGTCGAAAGGACTGGGTTGGGTCTCCTGGGCAAGAGCGGCGGTCGGGATCAAAGCCGAAACGGCAAGGGCGAGCGCTGTCTTGGTGAGCATAGGTACCTCTCAGACTATCTGTATTGCTGTAGCAATACACTGCGACATCGGGGTGTCAACCGAACCACTCGAGCGCCTTTGCCGCAACTTCGCCGGGTGCTTCCACCTGCGGATAATGCCCGACATTGGGTAGCAAGTGGTGCCGCGCATTCGGCACCACTTCGCGCCATTTGTCGTAGGCGTGCTTGCCGGAGACCGGGTCTTGCGCGCCGTTGATCAGGCCAATCCGATCTTGCGCGCCCACCAGCGCCGCTTCCCAGCGCTCCTTGTGCTCAACCCGGTCCGCGATGTAGTGCAGCAGCTTGTGCGTGATCCGGTTGCCCGAATTGTGGCTGATGAAGGTCCAGAATTCGTCGAGTTCCGTCTCGCTCGGCTGGGTGTCGGGACCGAAGACTTCGGAAAAGCTTTTGCCGAAGCTCTTTCGGCTCATCAGCAGGCCGACGAGGAATCCCAACGGCGATACGCCGAGCTTCTGGATTGGGCGGGGCCGGTGCTGGTCGGGGAAGATCCCACCGTTTAGAAAGACCACCTCACCAAGGCCAGTCGCGCCTGATCCTTCTAGGTTGCGCGCAAGCAATTCCTGCCCGACCGAGACGCCGTAATCGTGCACCAGCGCATCGAATTCGCCGACACCGAGATGCGCCAGCAGCGCCTCTTGCAAGTCGGTCTGGCGATGGATCGAGTAGCCCGAGCGTGGCTTGTCCGACAGGCCAAATCCCAGCATGTCGCAGGCGATCAGCCAATGCGTCGCACCCAGCGTCTCCCACACCGGCATCCAGTCCCAGGCGCAGGTCGGGAAGCCGTGTACGAGCAGCAGCGGCCTCGCATTCGTATTCTCGCCGGTCCAATAGGCGATCTGGTGCCCCTGAAAGTCGAAGTACTTGGCTTTCGCCCGCCACTCTGCCGTATTCATCCGTGTGCCTTTCTGCTTGCCAAGCCACGCTAGGCGAGGCAGCGGAGCGCGCAAACCGATTTGAATTGGAGAAGACCAAGTGGGTTACCGGGTGGCGATTGTCGGAGCGACCGGCAATGTCGGACGCGAAATGATGCAAGTGCTCGCCGAGCGCGAGTTTCCCTGCGACGAAGTGGCGGCGGTGGCGAGTGGTCGCTCGCAGGGCACCGAAGTCGAATTCGGCGACACCGGCACAATGCTCAAGTGCCAGAACATCGAGTATTTCGACTGGGCAGGGTGGGACATTGCGCTGTTTGCCGCGGGCAGCGGCCCGGCCAAGGAATACGCTCCCAAAGCGGCAGCGGCTGGCTGCGTCGTGATCGACAATTCCTCGCTCTACCGGATGGAGCCCGACGTTCCGCTGATCGTGCCCGAAGTGAACCCGGATGCGATCGACGGCTACACCGAGCGAAACATCATCGCCAACCCCAACTGCTCGACCGCGCAGCTTGTGGTGGCACTGAAGCCGCTGCACGATGCGGCGACGATCAAGCGCGTCGTGGTCTCGACCTATCAATCGGTCTCCGGCGCCGGCAAGGCCGGGATGGACGAGCTGTTCGAACAGAGCCGCGCGATCTTCGTCGGCGATCCGGTCGAACCGACCACGTTCACCAAGCAGATCGCCTTCAATGTGATCCCGCACATCGACGTCTTCCTCGACGATGGCTCGACCAAGGAAGAGTGGAAGATGATGGTCGAAACCAAGAAAATCCTCGATCCCAAGGTCAAGCTCAACGCCACCTGCGTGCGCGTGCCGGTGTTTGTCGGCCACTCCGAAGCGGTGAATATCGAGTTCGAGAACGAGCTTTCCGCAGACCATGCGATGGAAATCCTGCGTGAAGCTCCCGGTGTCATGCTGGTCGATAAGCGCGAGGACGGCGGCTACGTCACTCCGGTAGAAAGCGCAGGCGACGGCGCAACCTATGTCAGCCGCGTACGCGAAGACCCGACGGTCGAAAACGGGCTGACATTGTGGTGCGTTTCGGACAATTTGCGCAAGGGCGCTGCACTCAATGCGGTACAGATCGCCGAATTGCTGGGACGGCGCCATTTGAAAAAGGGGTAAGGCAATGCGGTTGCTGGTGTTGACGGTTGCAGCGATGGGCCTGGCCGCCTGCGACAGCGGCGAAGTTCCCTCTCCGACTGAGCAGCAGGCCCTGCGACCGCCGTCGCCCGAGCTTGCCGCCGATGCGGTTGAACTCAACGGCAATGGCTTGGCCGCCGGATCGGAAGCGTTCTATTTTGCAGCGGGCAGGGCCGAAGTCGAAACCGCTTTGGCGGGAGTGCTGGGCCAGCCGACAGGGACTGCAGAAAACGACGAGTGTGGCGCAGGGCCAATGCAGTTCACCGATTTTCCGGGCGGCCTCACGGTCAATTTCCAGGATGGATCGCTGGTCGGCTGGCTGCGACGCCCGCCCCAGGACGGCGACTCCCCGGCCATAGGCAGTGTCTCCGTCGGTGGCGATGTCCGAATCGGGACCTCGCGTGAGGACGCCGAAGCATCGGGCGGGCTCGCCATAATCGAGGGCAGCACTCTAGGTGAAGAATTTGCCTTGGGCGAAAGGATCGGTGGTTTCTTCGAGGAAGACAGCGTCTCCATGCTCTATGCCGGAACCCAGTGTTTCTTTCGATGACAAGGAGAGCGCAATGACGCTTCAGGCCGATCTCTTCTTCAGCTTTCGCTCGCCCTATTCCTACCTTGCTGTCGGTCGGTATCGGGCCATGGCTCAGGAGTACGACCTCGACATCACCCTGCGCACAGTCCTGCCGATTGCGATACGCGATCCCGATATTCTGTTCACCGGCAACCCGGCGGCGCCGCGCTACATCGTGATGGACTCGATGCGATCGGCGGCGTTCCTCGGTCTCCCGATCGCGTGGCCGCGTCCGGACCCCGTGGTGCAGAACCTGATGACGCGCGAGATCGCCGAAGAACAGCCGCACATTCACCGCATTTGCCGTTTGGGACAGGCCGCCACCCGGCGAGGCAAGGGGCTGGATTTCGCGGCCGAAGTTGCGCCCCTGATTTGGTCCGGAGAGGTCGATGGCTGGAACGAGGGCGAGCATCTCGCCGGCGCGGCGCAACGCGCTGATCTGGACTTTGCCGAACTCGAAGCCGAAGCGGTCAGCGACGCCGAAGCGCTCGATGCCGAGATCGCTGCCAATCAGGAAGCGCTCGAAGCAGCCGGGCATTGGGGCGTACCGACCCTGGTGTTCGAAGGCGAGCCGTTCTTTGGGCAAGACCGCGTCGAAATGGCGCAATGGCGGATGCAGCAGAAAGGGCTGACGAAACGGTGAATGGCAATGGCTTTACCGGTGGGTGCCAGTGCGGTGCCGTGCGTTACCGCATAAGTGCAGACAGACTTACCTGTTACGCCTGCCATTGCCGCGAATGCCAGAAGCAGTCTGCCAGCGCATTCGGCCTTTCGATCCCGGCTTTCGTCTCCAGCCTCGCAATCGAAGCAGAATTGCAAACCTGGCGCCGACCGACCGATAGCGGATCGCAAACCGATTGCTATTTTTGCCCGCAATGCGGGACGCGGCTCTATCATGCAGGCGCAAACCGGCCCGGCATGGTCACCGTGAAGGGCGGTTCGCTTGACGACGCTGCCAGTCTGACGCCGGTCGCGCATATCTGGACGAAGAGCCGCCAGAGCTGGTTCGCCTTGCCGGAGGACGTGCCGCATTGGGAAACCCAGCCGCAATCGCAGGAGGAATGGATGGAATTGCTGGGATGGAAACGGTGAGAACGGAATTCTTCCCCAGCTTCGACGGTACCGAGCTCGCCGTCCACAGGACGGGCGAGGGTCGTCCTGTGATTCTTCTGCACGGCCTGTTTTCGAGCGCAGACATGAACTGGATCAAATGGGGACATGCCCAGCGGCTCGCCGACGCGGGTTTCGAAGCAATCATGCTCGATTTCCGCGTTCACGGCGAAAGCGCCGCGCCGACCGATCCAGCCGCCTATCCTCCCGGCGTTCTGGTTCGGGATGCGGCCGCACTTGTCGAACATCTTGGGTGCGAAGACGGCGAGTACGATCTTGTCGGGTTCTCGCTTGGCGCTCGCACGTCGCTTCATGCTGTGGGAAGCGGCGCTGCAATCCCGCGCAGGCTGGTGGTCGCCGGAATGGGCGTCTCGGGCCTGTCCGAATGGCGCAAGCGTTCTGCATTCTTCAAACGGGTGATCGACGAGTTCGACACGATTACGCGCGACGACCCGGCCTACTATTCGCGCCAATTCCTCAAGTCGCAGGGAGTGGACCGCAAGGCCGCACGGCTGCTGCTCGACGCAATGGGCGATCTCGACCTTGCCGCGCTGTCAAATGTCGATATGCCGACTTTGGTAGTCTGCGGCGAGAACGATCAGGACAACGGCTCCGCCAGCGACTTGGCCGGAATCCTGCCCGATGCGATCTATCGAGAGGTCCCCGGCGCGCACCTCGACAGTGCGACGAAGGCCGAGCTGGGACAGGCGATCGTGGAGTTCATCGTCAAGCCGTGACCGTCTCGAAACGCACATTCCTGTTCTGGTTCCTGAGCGGACTTGGCGCATTCGCGGTGACGCTGGTGTTACACCTTCCACTGGTCACCGAAGGCGTGGGCGGTGGAATAGCGGACCACCAGCGCGCGCCCGATGCGGCAACCGTCGATGCCATCCACGCCGCATGGAAGGCTTCGGGAGTGTACGCCCAAGCGCATTGGGCCATGGTCGCCGATCTGATCTTTATCGGGATCTACGGGCTGGGCTGTGTGCTGGGCGGCTTGCACTACATCGCACGATCGCAGCTTGCTTTGCGCACTCTCGGCTGGATCGCCCTTTTCTCCGGCATCGTGTTTCTGTTTACGGATTATGGGGAGACGGTGGCGCAGTTCATCCAGTTGGTGAGGAACCGCGGCTCCGATCATCTGGCCGAATTCGCGTCGACGCTGAGGCCGGTGAAAATGGCGACTTGGATTGGCGCATTCCTGGCGATCGTGGCCGCACTGATCGCCGAGCGCTTTTCGACCAGCGACGCTTGATTCAGGTTGCCTGCAGGTCCAAGCACCTACCCATGAAACCCTGTCGCAACATCAATACTGACAATCGAGGATCGCTCCCATGAGACTTGCCACCACTGCGCTGCCCGCGCTCGCCCTTGCGCTGGCCGCCGCACCGGTTTCCGTTCTTGCCGATGATCACAACGCTTCGGAAAGCGAAGCGCTCACCGCCGAAGATGCGAAGGCCTGGGTCGAAGCTGTCGAAGCGGATCTGAATGCCTTCTCCAAAGAGGCCGGACACGTCTACTGGCTCAACTCGACCAACCTCAATCATGACAGCAACACGCTGGCGGCGAAGTATGGCGCGGAAGGCACCTTGAAATCGGTCGCGTACGCCAATGAAGCTGCGAAATACGCCCGCGTTGACGGGCTTGATCCTGAGACGGCTCGCAAGCTCGATATGCTTCGCAACGGGATCGTGATGCCGGCTCCTTCGCGCGAAGGCGCGGCGGTCGAGTTGTCCGGAATTGCGACGAAGCTCGGTGCTGCCTACGGCCAGGGGCGCGGTACGCTCAACGGAGAGGAAATCAACGGTTCAGACATCGAAGCCGAGATGGGCAATATCGAACGAACGCCCGAAGAACTCGCCGAAATGTGGACCAGTTGGCACAACAATGTCGGCGCGCCGATGCGCGGAGACTACGCGACCATGGTCGGCATCGCCAATGACGGTGCAAAGGAGTTGGGCTTCAACGATCTGGGCGCGATGTGGCGTTCCAATTATGACATGGATCCGGACGCCTTTGCCGCCGAAACGGAGCGGATGTGGCAGGAAGTGAAGCCGCTCTATGTCGCGCTTCACACCTATGTCCGCCGCAAGCTGAATGAAAAGCATGGCGACGCGGTTCAGCCCGCCACAGGCCCGATCCGGGCCGACCTGCTGGGCAATATGTGGGCGCAGGAATGGGGCAACATCTACCCGTTGGTGGCACCCGAGGGTGCCGGAGACATCGGTTACGACCTTACCGAGCTGATCGCCGAGAAGGAACTCGACGCAATCGGCATGACCAAGATCGGCGAAGAGTTCTTCTCCTCGCTGGGCTTCGACCCGCTGCCCGACACGTTTTGGGAGCGCAGCCAATTCGTAAAGCCGCGCGACCGCGAGGTCGTATGCCATGCGAGCGCCTGGAACATCGACAATATCGACGATCTGCGGATCAAGATGTGCATCAAGCCGAACGCGGACGATTTCATCACCATCCACCACGAGCTTGGCCACAACTACTATCAGCGCGCCTACAACAAGGAAGACTATCTCCACCTGACCGGCGCCAATGATGGCTTTCACGAGGCGATCGGCGACATGATCGCGCTGTCGATTACGCCAGAGTATCTCGTCCAGATCGACATGCTGAAGCCCGAACAGGTGCCGAGCGCCGACAAGGATATTGGCTTGCTGCTCCGCCAGGCGATGGACAAGGTTGCGTTCCTGCCGTTCGGCCTTTTGGTCGACCGGTATCGCTGGAGCCTGTTCGATGGATCGACCGACATGGCCGATGCCAACAAGGCCTGGACGGATTTGCGCACCGAGTACCAGGGTATCGTTCCCCCGGTCGAGCGGACCGAGGCGAATTTCGATGCCGGCGCGAAGTACCACATCCCGGGCAATGTCCCGTACACCCGCTACTTCCTCGCGCGGATCCTGCAATTCCAGTTCTTCAAGGCCGCCTGCGATACCGCCGGATGGGAAGGTCCGCTGCACCGCTGCTCGATCTATGGCAACGAACAGGTCGGTGAGAATCTCAATGCGATGCTCGCCATGGGCGCGTCCAAGCCGTGGCCCGATGCCCTGGAAGCATTTACCGGCGAACGACAGATGAGTGGCAAGGCCATGGTCGAATACTTCGCCCCGCTGATGGAATGGCTCGAGGAACAGAATGCCGGGCAGGAGAGCGGCTGGTGAAGTCAACCTGCTTCGGCGTGCTGGCGACCGTTGCGGGGCTTTGCTCTGCGCCCGTTGCGGCACAGGATGCAGGGCCGGCCTCGATTAGCGCAAACAGGCCGGACGCCCTCCACAAGATCCTGGTGAGTGCGGGATACGACGCGGAACTGATTGCCGACAGGGAACCTGGCGACGGGGCGGTCATCAGCATCAACGTCGAAGGCGGAGAATCCTTCATTCTCCTGTCGGACTGCGACGAGGCTGTGCCCGACGCATGCGACACGCTCGTCTTGTCCTCGGCCTGGGACCGCGACACGCCAATGTCGCCCGAAAGGGTGGCTGCGGCAAACCGGGAGTTCCGCTACGTTTCGGTTTGGCTCGACGATGACGGCGATCCCTACGCGCAATGGGCGATAGTGACCCGACTCGCCGGAATCCCCGCACCGGTGTTCCTCAACACTCTGCAGCGCTATCTGAGGGTTGTAGACGATCTCGCCGATTTTGTATTCGAAGACGACGAAGTGCCCGGCGAAGCGAATGCGGATAACGTGGAAGAAGGCTAAGGAGGCAATCATGCAGAAAACGGCACTCGTCGCCGCGATAGGCGCGGCATTGGCTGCATGTATTCCCAACGGCGAAGCTGCAGGCGCGGACGACTCGACCGCTTCAGGTGACGTAAGCGGCACACTGTTCGTGGCGAACAAGCGTGGAAACACGCTTTCCAAGGTCGATCTGGCGACAGGCGAAGAAGTCCTGCGGCGCGACAGTTGCACCAATCCGCACGAACTCGCCACTTCTCCGGACGGCAGGCACGTGGCTCTCGCCTGCTATGGCGGGACGACGGTCGATATCTTCGATGTCGATACACTTGAGAAAGTCCGCAGCATCGACATGGGAGCGAATGCGCGCCCGCACGGGATCGTCTGGCACGAAAGCGGCGCGATCTATGTCACTGCCGAAGGTCAGCAGGCGATCTACAAGCATCCGAACCCGGTTCCGGTCGATCCCCGCATGATGCTCAAGTTCGAAACCGGCAAGCAAGGCAGCCACATGGTTGCCGTTGCACCCGATGAAAGCGCGG
>JASJDE010000107.1 GCA_030065195.1 Erythrobacter sp.
CTCGATTCAGCGCTCGTTCGGTTGAAGGCCATCGACCCAGGCTATGCCGAGATTGTCGAGATGCGCTATTTCGGTGGGATGTCGGTGCCAGATGTGGCCGAAGTAACGGGCTGGTCCGAACCGACGATAAAGCGTCGCTGGCAATCGGCCCGCGCGTGGCTCGCCGATGCAATCCAGCAACCGATCGACAATGCCTGATCTCGAGAACGAGCGACGCGCACTCGCCCTGTTTGAGGCGATGCTCGAAATCGACGAGGAAGAAAGACAGGCCTGGCTCGAGAATGAGACCGCGGGAGACTTTGCGCTCAAGCAGCGGGTTACCGCCTTCATCGAGGCGGAACGGCAACTGAGCCTCAAGACCGGCGCCTACGTCGATGCGATCGAAACGGTCCCGCCACCCGAACGGATCGGAGCCTATCGGATTACCGGAACTATCGGTTCCGGCGGAATGGGGACCGTGTTCTCGGCAGAGCGCGACGAAGGCGATTTCGATCACTCGGTTGCAATAAAGCTCATCAAGCCGGGCATTTTCACCGATCTGCTCGTCACCCGTTTCAATCGCGAGCGCCAGATCCTGGCCGGACTGAGCCACCCCAACATCGCGCGCCTGTTCGACGGTGGCACGACCGAAAACGGCCAACCCTACATCGTGATGGAACGGATCGACGGCGTTCCCCTGCTCGATTGGCTGGCCGCCGCAAAGCCCGATCTCGCCACCCGATTGCGACTGTTCCTCCAGGTCTGTTCGGCGGCCGGCCATGCCCACCGCAACCTCGTGGTGCACCGGGATCTCACCCCCGCGAACGTGCTGGTCGGCAGGGATGGCGATGCCAAGCTGATCGATTTCGGGATCGCACGGCCCGAAGGGGAAGGGCGGATGCCGGGCGCCGAAGAGGGCGACAATGCGCCGCCCGTGAGAGCTGTGACAATGACACCGGGCTATGCGGCACCCGAGCGTGTCGCAGGAGATGCGGCGACGGTGCTGAGCGACATCTATTCGGCCGGCAAGATGCTTGAAGCACTGCTTCCGGCTGACGCCTCCGAAGAATTGCAGGCGATCGTTGCCAAGGCCACCGCCGACGATCCGGATGACCGCTATCTTTCGACCGATACGCTGGCCGAAGACGTGGATGCGGTGCTGGAAGATCGCCCGGTCAGCGCGATGCCCGACACGCCGCTCTATCGCGCCGGGAAGTTCTACCGTCGCAACCGCTTGCCCGTATCAGTCGGACTCGTAGGTATCGCAGCGCTTGTGGGAGCGTTGATTCTCGCGGCAACGGCCTATTTTCGGGCGGAGAACGCCCGTGCTGCCGAAGGCCAGCGGGTCGAGCAACTGCGCGCGCTGGCCAATTACATGCTGTTCGATCACAACGGGGAGCTGGCGACGGTGATCGGCAATGGCGAAGCCCGCGCGGAGCTGGTCGACCGCGCGCAAAGCTATCTCTTGACGCTGTCGGAACTGTCGGATGAAGACCCGTCGCTCAGGCTCGACACGGCTTTGGGCTTTATCGAACTTGCGCGCATCCAGGGCGTTTCGGCACAACCCAACTTCGGCGACCACGACCTTGCTCTCGGCAATCTGGATCGCGCCGCGGCCTTGCTTGAGCGCACAGGAACGCTGGGGCCTCGTACCAATGCAGCGAGCGGGCGGCTCGAAGCCTATCGTGCGCTGATCCTCATGCATGCAAAAAGCCAACCGGACGAGGCCGAGGCAGCGATCGCGCGGGGCATGAATGCGCTCGACGCCGTGCCCAAGCGGGATCGTGGTCCGGACTGGGCCATTGCCCGCAGCGACCTGCGCCGGGCGCAGCTGGAATCCACCGATCTGGCGCTGGATTCGCCGCGAATGGCCGAATTCGTGACGCTGTTCAGGTCGGAGCTGGCAGAATGGCCCGATGTCTTGAAAGACACTCCGCGCCATGCCGTCGACCTGGCGCTGGCACAATATTACTATGCCAACCATTTCGCGTTCGGGGATGATGCCGATCCCAAGCGCAGCCTTGATGAATTCCAGGTCTCGACCCGGCAGTTTGCCGATTTTCTCGAGCAGAATCCGAATGATCCCTTCGCGCTCTATTTTCAGGCTTGGAATGCCTATTATGGACACGGTTCGGCAATCCAGATCGAAGATTTTCGTGCGGCTGACGAATTGCTGGGACAAGCCGAACAATCGACGGCGCAACTGCGGCGGATCGAGGAAAAGGACGAGTCGCTCGAGAAGTTCGCGGAGCTGCTGATCGAAGCGCGCGCAAATCTTGATGCGCTAATGGGCAATTTCGACCGTGCGATCGCAGGACAGCGCGCGATCGTCGAAGCGCGCATTGCGGCTGTCGCAGCGTCCGACAATGCTTCAAGTCATATGAGCGACCTGGCCTACGGTCATATGGTCTTGGGAGACATGGCATTGCGAGCGCGGCGGCGAAATCTGGCGTGCGAGAGCTACTCCGAAGCGGCGCGGTTGATGCTGGAAGTGGCGGAGCGGGGGGACTTGCGCGGCTACGTCGAAGCCATGCGCGAACGCGCCGAGGCAAACCGCGATCAATGCGCAAACGGCGCGCCGGTTACCGCGCTAAGGGACAGCGGGTAGGTTCGATCCGGCGAACGGGCACTGAAAGCATCGATGCAGGATCCGTGGCGATTTCCAACAAGCGGCGGCGGCCTTTCCCGGCAAAGCGATGACCGCGCCTCGAGACGATAATTGGTCGGGGAGAGAGGATTCGAACCTCCGGCCCCTGCCTCCCGAAGACAGTGCTCTACCAGGCTGAGCTACTCCCCGACCGTGTCGGTCCCGCGGAGGTGTGGCTCACGCGGGTCGAGGCAAGGCGCGCCCTATAGGTGTGGATGGGCGGGGTGGCAAGCGGGCTTTTGCCGCCTATAGTTTTCCGCATGGCAACGCTTGAGACCGCTGAAACGATTCCTTCCGAACTCCACGGCCCTGGCCACTATGAATGGCAGTATCTGGATCTTATGCGCCATATCTGGGAGGGCGGCAGCGAACGGGTTGACCGGACTGGTATCGGGACACGCTCGATTGCGGGCGCAATGCTGCGGTTCGACCTCGCGGACGGCGCGATGCCGCTGCTCACGACCAAGCGGGTCTACTGGAAGACCGCGACGCGCGAGATGCTGTGGTTCCTGACCGGTGAGACCAATATCCGTCCGCTAGTCCTGCAGGGCGTGAAGATCTGGAACGAATGGCCGCACGCACGCTATGTAAAGGAAACGGGTGAGGACATTGCGCTCGACGAGTTCGTCCAACGGATCGCCGAGGATGAGGCCTTCGCCGCAAAATGGGGCGACCTTGGGCCGGTCTATGGCAAGCAGTGGGTCGATTGGCCGACCTACCGCTATCGCCCCGATGGCCTTTACGAGAAAGGCGAAGGGATCAATCAGGTTGCCGAAACGGTCGAAAGCCTGCGCGCCAATCCCGGCAGTCGCCGCCATATCATCGAAGGCTGGAACGTCGCCGAGCTCGACCGCATGGCGCTCCCGCCGTGTCACAAGACATATCAGTTCCACGTCGCGGGAGAGCGGCTTAACTGCCTGCTCTACCAGCGCAGTTGCGATGTCGCGCTGGGCCTGCCCTTCAACCTGTGGTCGGCTGCGCTGCTCACGCGGATGATGGCACAGCAGGCGGACCTTGCGCCGGGTGAGCTGGTATGGATGGGCGGCGACGTGCATCTCTATCTGAATCACGCACATCTTATCGAGGAACAACTGACTCGCGAGCCGCAAGGGAACCCCACGCTCGAAATCACGCGCAAGCCCGAAACAATTTTCGATTACCAGATCGCGGATTTCGTGGTGCATGATTACGCGCCGCTGCCGCCGATCAAAGCGCCTGTTGCGGTTTGATGCGTTGCCCTTGCGAATCCTTGACCGAAACCCTGCTTTGAAATAAAAAATCCCTTCCGCGCAATGATTGAAATTGCACCGTGAACCTTCCCGGTTCCAGCGAGGGAGAGCGCTCATATGGCCGATCCGGCCGACACCCCGCAGCCATCCGGCGACAACCGTCCCGCGCTCGCGCTGCACGTACCCGAGCCCAAGTTCCGCCCGGGCGACCAGGCCGACTTCAGCGATATCGATATCGGCGAGGCCGGCGCGCAGCCGCGTCCCGACGAGAGCACCAGACCGGAGGACATGAAGGACCTCGCATACGGTCTCGTCCGGGTCTTGGGTGACGACAACAGGGCGCATGGGCCGTGGGACCCCAAGCTCGATCCCGAAACCCTTCGCGCCATGCTGGGCCACATGGCGATGGTCCGGGCGTTCGACGAGCGCATGTTCCGCGGCCAGCGGCAGGGCAAGACCAGCTTCTACATGAAATGCACCGGGGAAGAGGCGACCAGCGTGGCCGCTTCGATGGCGTTGGCCAGCGACGACATGGTGTTCCCGTCCTATCGCCAACAGGGTGTGCTGATCGCGCGGGGCTATCCGCTGATCGAGATGATCAACCAGATCTATTCGAACAAGGGCGACAAGCTGAAGGGCCGCCAGCTGCCAATCATGTATTCGAGCCGCGAACACAGCTTCTTCAGCATATCGGGCAATCTTGCGACGCAGACGCCGCAAGCGGTCGGCTGGGCAATGGCAAGCGCGATCAAGGGTGACAGCCGGATTGCCGCGACATGGGTGGGCGAGGGCTCGACCGCCGAAGGCGACTTCCACTCGGCCTGCACCTTTGCCACCGTCTACAACGCTCCGGTGATCCTCAACGTCATCAACAACCAGTGGGCGATTTCGAGCTTCAGCGGGTTCGCCGGTGCCGAACGGACCACCTTTGCCGCGCGCGCGCTGGGCTATGGCCTCGCCGGCCTGCGGGTCGACGGCAACGATGCTTTGGCGTGTTACGCAGCGCAGCAATGGGCGGCCAATCGCGCCCGGGCCAATGCCGGGCCGACCCTGATCGAATTCTTCACATATCGTGCCGAAGGTCACTCAACGTCTGATGATCCGAGCGGCTACCGGTCCGCTCAGGAACGCGAAGAGTGGCCATTGGGCGACCCCGTTATGCGTCTCAAGGACCACCTGATCGCCATCGGCGAGTGGGACGAGGATCGCCAGGCCGCGATGGACAAAGAGTGCGCCGAACTGGTCAAGGCAACCACCAAGGAAGCCGAGAAGAATGGCATTCTCGGCCACGGCCTGCACCATCCGTTTCACACCATGTTCGAGGACGTGTTTGAGGAATTGCCGTGGCACCTTGAAGAGCAGGCCGAACAGGCGACGCGCGAACGCAAGATCAAGTGGCCCGATCACCATCCCATGGAGGATGCCGGCAAATGAACGCGCAAACCGAAACCAGTCAGGCCGAAACCAAGGCTGGCGGCGAAGAGCAAGCTACCGAACGCCGGATCAACATGATCGAAGCGATCAATGAAGCGCTCGACGTCATGCTCGAACGCGATCCGGATGTGATCGTGATGGGCGAGGATGTCGGCTATTTCGGAGGCGTGTTCCGCTGCACGGCGGGCCTGCAGGAGAAATACGGCAAGACCCGCGTGTTCGACACGCCGATCAGCGAATGCGGAATCATCGGCGTTGCGGTGGGGATGGGGGCCTATGGCCTGCGCCCTGTCCCCGAAATCCAGTTTGCCGACTATATCTATCCGGGTCTCGACCAGTTGATCAGCGAAGCGGCGCGGCTGCGCTATCGCTCCGCGACTGATTACATCGCGCCGATGACGGTGCGTTCGCCGTTCGGCGGCGGGATCTTCGGCGGGCAAACGCACTCGCAATCGCCCGAAGCAATCTTCACCCATGTTGCTGGCCTCAAAACAGTCATTCCCGCGACTCCCTACGACGCCAAGGGCCTGCTGATATCGTGCATCGAGGACAACGATCCCACGATCTTCTTCGAGCCGAAACGGATCTATAACGGTCCGTTTTCGGGGTACTACGACAAGCCGGTCGAGCCTTGGAAGAACCATCCCGATAGCGTGGTGCCCGAAGGATACTACAAGATCCCGCTGGGCAAGGCGCGGCATGTAACCGAAGGCGACGCGCTCACCGTGCTTGCCTACGGGACGATGGTGCACGTGGCTGAGGCGGTTTGCCGGGAAAAGGGCGTCGAAGCGGACATTCTCGATCTGCGCACGCTCGTTCCGCTCGATATCGAAGCGATCGAGGCGTCGGTCGAGAAGACCGGACGCTGCCTGATCGTTCACGAAGCGACCCGCACCAGCGGCTTCGGCGCCGAGCTTTCGGCCCTGGTGACCGAGCGTTGCTTCTACCACCTCGAGGCGCCGGTCGAACGCGTCACCGGCTTCGACACGCCTTATCCGCACAGCCTCGAATGGGCCTATTTCCCCGGCCCGGTCCGAATTGGCGAAGCAATCGACAAGATCCTGAGCGAGTAACGCAGCAATGGCAAAGTTCACTTTCAACATGCCCGATGTGGGCGAAGGCGTGGCCGAGGCGGAAATCGTCGAATGGCAGGTCAAGGTCGGCGACACGGTTGCGGAAGATCAGCACCTGGTTGACGTCATGACGGACAAGGCCACCATCGACATCGAAAGCCCCGTCGATGGCAAGGTCCTCGAAGTTGCAGGCGAAGTCGGCGACACGATCGCGGTCGGATCGATGCTGTTGGTGATCGAAGTGGAAGGCGATGCCGAAGAGGCGGCAGTCGAGCCTGAGGCTCCGGCAGCATCCGCACCGGCTCCCGAAGCCGCGCCCGAGCCGGAGCCCGAGCCCGAGCCGACGCCCGCTCCCGATGCGAAGCCGGCGCCGATGCCCGAACCTGCTGCGGAACCAGCCACACCGATGGCCAAGGTTCTTGCCAGTCCTGCAGTTCGCAGGCGCGCACGCGACCTCGGTATTGACCTCGGCGAAGTGAAAGCCGCTGCCGACGGTCGGGTGCGACACGCCGATCTCGACGCATTCCTCGCCTACAATGCCGGCGGCGGCTTTAAGCCCGCCGGTGCGACCCGCGAAGACGAACCGATCAAGGTCATCGGCCTGCGCAAGCGTATCGCGCAGAACATGGCCGCGTCGAAGCGCCACATCCCGCATTTCACCTATGTCGAGGAATGCGACGTTACCGAGCTGGAACGGATGCGGGCGGACCTCAATTCTGCGCGCGGGGCCAAGCCCAAGCTGACGATGCTGCCACTGTTGATCACGGCCATCTGCAAGCTCGTGCCGGATTTCCCGATGATCAACGCGCGCTACGATGATGAAGCAAACGTCGTCACACGCCATGGCAGCGTGCATCTCGGGATGGCGACCCAGACCGATAGCGGGTTGATGGTGCCGGTGATAAAAGACGCGCAGGGCCGCAATATCTGGCAGCTTGCGACCGAGATCGGTCGGTTGGCCGGTGCCGCTCGCGACGGTTCGGCCAAGTCGGACGAGCTCTCCGGATCGACGCTGACGGTGACATCGCTCGGCCCGCTGGGCGGGGTTGCGACGACGCCGGTGATCAACCGCCCCGAAGTCGCGATTATCGGCCCGAACCGGATCGTAGAGCGGCCGATGTTCGTCACCGGGCCGGACGGAACCGAGCGGGTCGAAAAGCGCAAACTGATGAACATCTCGATTAGTTGCGATCACCGCGTGGTCGATGGCTACGACGCGGCGAGCTTCGTCCAGGAGATAAAGAAGCTGATCGAGACCCCGGTTCTGCTACTATCCGATTGAATACGCTCCCTCCCGGAGCGGGGAGGGGACAATGGTCAAGACAGATCCCAAGGTCGATGCCTATATCGGAAGGCAACAGCCGTTCGCGCAGCCTATCCTGAACCATGTTCGTTCGTTGGTTCATCGCGGGCTGCCCGAAGCGGAGGAAGCGCTCAAATGGGGCGTCCCGTACTTCACCGTCAATGGCAAGAATGCGGTCGGCATGGCGGCGTTCAAGAAGCACGCTTCGGTCATGGTTTGCAGCACCGAGACCGCCGGTGGCGGGATGGGAAATTTCGGCAAGCTGACGAGCGTTGACCAATTGCCGGGCGATGAGGAATTGATCGAACAGTTCCGGCGATCGGCGGTCGCGGTGCAATCGTCCGAGACCTCGCGGCCGGCCCCGAGAGGGGTGCCGGACGAACCATCTGATTTTGCCGCGGCGATCGACCGGATCGAAGGCGCACGGGAGATATTCGATGGCTTCACCGACGCTCAGCGCCGCGATTACATCGAGTGGATCCTCTCGGCCAAGCGCGAAGCGACGCGCGAAAAGCGGGTTGCAACGGCGGCAGAATGGATCGGCGAGGGCAAGCGCCGGAACTGGAAATACTAGAAGTGTTGAGGGCAATTCGGCCAATCGTCCGAAAAGCCCAAAAAAGCGCTTCAAGTCTTGTTGACAGGCGACGGCACGAGGCTTAGAGGCGCTGCTTCCCAAGAGGCGCTGACGCGTTAATGCGCGGGTGTAGCTCAGTTGGTTAGAGTATCGGCCTGTCACGCCGAGGGTCGCGGGTTCGAGTCCCGTCACTCGCGCCACTTGGGACCCTTCGAGATTGTTTGAACTCACGGACGCCGCTTTTGCGGCAAAATTCGCGCATCGACACCTTATACTAAACTATTTGGTTGACTATTCCGATGGAGCGGATTAGTAAACCATATGGTTGAGAGTTCAGAGGCTGGCGATCTTGTATTTCGCGCTTTGGCCGATCCGACGCGGCGCCGGATGATAGAGCGTCTTTCGCAGCGCGAATGCACGGTCGGCGAGCTTGCGGAGCCGCTGGATATGAGCCTTGCAGGCGCGTCGAAGCATGTCGGCGTTCTGGAGCAGGCGGGAATCCTGGTGCGTGAGAAACGTGGCCGGGAGCGCGTGTGTATCCTTCGACCCGGCGGGTTGATTGCGATGCGCGACTGGGTCGCTCGCTACAGCGCCTTCTGGGACGCCCGACTCGAATCGCTCGACCGTGCGCTGAGGGAGGATGGCGATGAGTGACTATGGCAAACTGACGGGACCCGACCGGATCGAGTTCCAACGCGCATTCGAAGCGCCGATCGACAAGGTCTGGCAGTTCCTGGTCGATCCTGAAAAGCGCAAGCTATGGTTCTGCGGTGGCTCGACGGCGGATCATGTGGGTGGGGAGATCGTGTTCGAGTTCGATCATCGACGCCTGTCCGAGAGTGCCCCGCCGGAAAAATACGCTTCCGAAGAGGTTGTGACCCATCGCGGCGAGATCCTCGAATACGATCCGCCAAACCGTCTCGCATTCACCTGGTTCGAATCCGCCGGCGGCGAATCGAGCACGGTCGAGATTTCGCTTTCGCCCGGTGAGGGGGGTGTCACCAGCCTTTATCTTGTCCATACGGGCGTTGTCGGCCGCGACATGCTCATCGGAGTACTTGCAGGCTGGCACGGACATTTCGATCTGCTGTCCGAAGTGTTGCAAGGCGATCGGGAGTCCGACTTCTGGATCAGGGACCAGGAACTCGAAGGCGAGTACGCATCGCACGTCTGATCGTCGCGCGAACCGATATCTCGACGTCTCAAATCTTAAATTCGCTGCATTTCGCTTCACTTGTGCGAAATTGAGGCGACCGATCCGGCAACACCGATATTGCGCCGGCCCGTGCAATTACGCACAGGACGACGCTATCGATGGACCAACCCGATCATCTCATCATGAACTGGCGCAGCGTGGCCATGGCCAGCATGATCCTATGCGCCATGGTGACGCAGTTGTATCTCTGGTCCAAAGGCGTGGAACGACGCGCAGCGGTGTGGTTCGCGCTCTTCATCCTTGCCGTCGCGATCGACACCATTCCGATGATCATCGGATTTGCCGGCGCATACGACATCTGGCCGGGTCTCACGTTCCTGCCGACGAACCTCACGCTGGTATTCGGGCCGTTGCTCTATTTCCACGCGCGGCAATTGATGGCCGGAATAGCGCCGCCGTCTCAATTCCTGTTGCTTGTGCCCGGAGCAATCTATTGGCTTTACCAGTTATGGGCGTTCACGATGCTCGGAGACTATCGGTCGAAATGGGCTTTCAACGACGCCTATCACGAGCCCTATGTGGTGCCGCTGGTCAATCTCGGAGCCATCGCCCTGGGAGCGTGGGCCTTGATCGAGGTCTGGCGGATGCGGCGACGCTACATGCAATGGCTCGATGCCAATCGCTCCGACGGAGACGATTTCGAACCGACCTGGATCCGGCATTTCCTGATTCTCGGCATCGCAGCCGCGACGATCTGGCTGGTCGAACAGCTGGCTTTCCTGAGCTTCAACCTGACCTATTTCGACGCATTCTGGTGGGATATCGCTGCCTTGTTTTTCGTCATGTTGCTTTCGCTGGAAGCGCTCGCGCGGCTTAACCAACCCTATCCCAAAATGCTCGCTCCCGACGCCATTTCGATCGAGGAGCTCATGGAAGCAACCGCGACCGAGCGAGATTGGATCGCGGAAGGCGAAAGGCTGCGGACACAAGTGATCGAGAATGGCTGGCATCTCGAATCCAGCCTCTCCCTGCAGACCTTGTCGCGGCGTTTCGGGATGAACCAGGCCTATGTCTCGCGCGCGCTCAACCAGGGACTGGAGATGAGCTTCAGCCATTTCGTGAATGGCCTCAGGATCGAACACGCCAAACCGATGGTGCTGCGCGAAGAGGTGAATCTGCTCGATGTAGCGCTGTCGTCTGGTTTTGGATCGAAGGCGAGCTTCAACCGCGCATTCAAGTTCCACGCCGGTACGAGTCCGAGCGAATATCGGCGTCTCAATTCATAAAAACATAGCGGAAAGCGCGATTTGCGCCGACAGGCTTGGCGCATTCTGGTCTTGGGCCGGCAACCCAAGGAGAACCCCATGCGAACCCTACTTGCCGCCTGCGCCGTTCTGGCCATATCCGTTCCCAGTTGCGCACTCCATGCGCAAGCCGAGGTCCCCCAAAGCGGCTTCGTCGCTGCCGATGCGCGATTGAGCGTCGAGCAAGTCCGCCGCGACGTGATGCTCGCCAAGGAAGCCTTTTCGCGTATCCATCCCGGTTACACGCGCTATGCCAGCGCGGCGGATATGGACGCTGCATGGGCCAATGTGATCGCCCAGGCTGAGGCTGCCGGATCCCTGTCGCTCCCCGAATTCTACCTCGCGGTCGAACTCGCTCTGACGACCATTCGCTGCGACCACACCAAAGCAGAGCTTCCCAGGTCGTTGCGGGCCGAACGCATCGGCCAGCCGCTATACCTGCCGTTCCGTTGGCAACTGATCGAAGGCCGCGGGATAATCGAGAAGGCAATGCCCGAGATCGGCCTGTCGCGGGGCGACGAGATCGTCGGGATCGATGGCCGCAGTCTCGACGAGACCGTTGAGGCTGTGGCACCGCTGATTCCCGTCGACGGCTATACCGAGTGGTCGCGCATCGGCGGTATTTCGCAATCGCTCGAATTCATGGGCGGAGCGGTCGATCATTTCGGCATGTATCTCTGGGACACGCCTGAGACCGCGCAGCTCCTCGTGCGAGGAAATGATGGTTCGACCCGCGAACTCGCCGTTCCCCGCATCACTTTCAAACAGTGGACGGCGATAGGCGAATCCAGAGCGGCCAACTTCAAAGACGCAGTAACGTTCGAACCGATCGGGGATCGAGCGGGCTACCTGCGGGTCGACACGTTCGTGAACTATCGTCAACCGGTCGATCCGGCTACCATATACGAGCCGATCTTTGCGGCGTTGGCCGACGAGAAGCGCGACACTCTGATCCTTGACCTGCGAAACAACGGCGGAGGTTCGTCCGACGCTTCGCAAGGACTTGCTTCCTA
>JASJDE010000108.1 GCA_030065195.1 Erythrobacter sp.
CGGTCCTTTCCAATGCCAATCTTCTCGGGCTTCGCAATCCCGGCAACGAGGTGGGCCTCGCGTGGAATTTCTTCGAGCCCGATGACTGCATGCTGATCGCCATGCCCTGCGCGCATATCGGCGGGACGGGCCTTATCAACATCGCCATCGCGAACGGCATTCGCAGCCTGGTGCAGGCCGAGTTTACTCCTGTGGGCGTGCTCGAAGCGATCGAGAACGGCGCGACGCATATGTTCATCGTGCCCGCCGCCTTGCAGATGGTCGTCCAGCATCCGCGCGCCGCCGAAACCGATTTCAGCCACCTCAAATACCTGATGTACGGCGCAGCCCCGATGCCGCTGGAGCTCCTGAAACAGGCAGTGAAGACCATGCCGAATGCCGGGTTTTTGCAAGCCTATGGCATGACCGAGACGAGCGGCACGATCTCGATCCTGCCGCCGGAGGATCACACGCTTGAAGGCAATGAGCGGATGCGCTCGGCCGGAAAGGCGGTGCCCGGAGCAGCGATCGAAGTGCGTGGACCCGAAAACGACGAAGTACCGCGCGGGGAAATTGGCGAAGTCTGCATCAAGTCTCCGTCCAACACAGTGGGTTACTGGAAACTGCCCGAAGCCACTGCAAAGACAATCGACGATGATGGGTGGTTGCATACCGGCGATGCCGGAGTGATGGATTCCGATGGCTACGTCTACATCCAGGACCGGATCAAGGACATGATCATCTCTGGCGGAGAAAACGTTTATCCGGCAGAGGTGGAGAACGCGATCTTCGGTCATCCGGCGATTGCGGAGGTGGCTGTTATCGGTGTCCCTTCGGAGCGCTGGGGCGAGGAAGTGAAGGCCTGCGTCGTTTGCAAGCCGGGCCACGAGATCGAAGAGGGCGAAGTGATCGCCTACACGCGCGAACGCATTGCGGCGTTCAAGGCCCCGAAGAGCGTCGACGTGATACCTGAGATGCCGCGCAATCCTTCGGGCAAGATCCTGCGTCGCCAGCTGCGTGAACCCTACTGGGAAGGGCAGGAACGGCAGGTCAGCTAGGCTTGAAAAAGCACGCGCCAGCAACTTCGCGCAATCGCGAGGCGATCCTTGCGATCCTGCGCCACGAATTGCCCGAATGGGGAGCGGTGCTGGAGGTTGCCAGCGGATCGGGTGAGCATGCCGTCTATTTTGCCGAACATATGCCTGCGCTTGCGTGGCAGCCCAGCGATCCGAGTTCGGAGGCGATTGCCTCGATCGAGGCCTACCGGGCAGAATATGAAGGCGTAAACCTGCGCGAGCCCTTAGTTCTCGATGCCAGCCAAATTGCGAGTTGGCCTATCGAGCGCGCCGACGCGATACTGTGCTGCAATATGGTCCATATCGCTCCATGGGAAGCGACCGTGGGACTGTTTGCTGGTGCTGGGCGATTGCTGGAAGAGGGCGCTCCCTTGGTCCTCTATGGCCCCTATTTCGAGGCAGAAGTCGAGCCTGCACCGTCAAACGTCGATTTCGATGTCGGCCTGCGAGAGCGCAATCCGGATTGGGGGATCAGGACAGTCCGGTCGATCGATGATCTTGCCGGTGCCAGCGGTTTCAACCGCTCTGCACGCCACGAAATGCCCGCCAACAACCTTACGCTGGTCTACCGGCGGCGCTGATCATCATCCGTCAGTTGATCACTTCTTCGCCGGTTTCGCCGACCGATTTGATGTCTTCGCCGAGGCCTTTGACGGTGTTGCAGGCGGCGCTCGATAGCGCGAGAGCGGCGATAATTGCTGAGATCAGGGTTTTGCGGATCATGATGATGGTCTTCCTTTCGGGGTTAGGCGCTAGCTCTGACCAGCTGAACCTGTCTTTTCGCGTGCGAGCAAGCGTTCGCGATATGCGATGAGCAGCCCTGCACCGATGATGAGCGGTGCACCAAGCCACAACGTTGTTGGAGGTGTCTGACCGAATATGGTCGACCCGTAATACGTCGCCCAGAGTATTGCCGTGTAGTCCATGAGCAGAATGACGCCCGCGGAGCCGAACCTCAGGGAAGAAGTGAGCAGTATCTGAGCAAGGGCTCCGCAGAGTGCCATGGCGACGATAACACCCCATGTTTCAAGGTCATGCGGTTCGAACACGAATGGGAGAGCCAGCGCGGCGAGCGGAGTCGTCATCAAAGTGAACCAGAAGATAATGCTCCACGGACTCTCCGTCTTGTTGAGATCCTGGATCTGAAAGCTTATCAACGCCACCAGAAAGGCGGCGAAAAGCCCTATAGCGGCTCCTATCGGATCGATTACGCCGGAACCGGGCTGTGTGAGGATCAGGACGCCGGCAAAGCCCAGCACCACAGCGCCCCAACGATACTTTCCGACGCTTTCTCCAAACAGAACGACCGAAAGCAAAACCGCGAAGAATGGCGCAGTGAAGCCGATCGCGGTCGCTTCCGGAAGAGGCAGTAACATCACCGCTCCATAGACGAAGAACATGCCGGCCAGGCCGTAGATCGCGCGGCGAGCGTGCGCGGCGAACCGAACCGTCTTCACTGTCGCGAGCTTGCCCCATAAGACGAGCAGCGAGATGACGCACAGCAATGTGACTGCTTGTCGCCAAAAGACGAGTTCGGCCAGATTGACACCGCGTTCGCCACCGAGCTTCACCAGCATCGACATGGTTGCCAGCGTTCCCGCCGTAGCGAGACGCAATCCGAGCGCTAGCATCGGGCGGGGATTGGCGATCGAACCGTCCATTGCCGCGGCGCTTGGCGCAGGCGGGGGGATTGCGCAAGCGCCGTCACGTCCTAGATCGCACGGGCGATGGACGTGTTGACCCAGATCGCGCTTTCGAGCGATGCCGCAATCCTTGCGATGGTGGGTGCGGCGTTCATGGCGTTGGCGGCATTGTGCGCTGTGATGGAGCGGCGTCGCAACAAAGGCCGTTCGCTTGCAAGGCTTGAGCGCGTGGGGTGGGTGCCTTGGACGCCGCTATTCGTCGGTTGCATGATCATCGGCGGCGGATGCCTCGCGATGAGCTTGCCCGTGGTATTGGGGAGTCTTTAGTGAGAATGAGCCGCGGACGGATCCGCAGCACTCATTCTTACAGACACGCCTCTAAGAACGCCTGATCGAATCCGTACTGACGGGCTTTCTCGAGCGTGTAGGGACGCAGTCCTGCGGCGCGGAACTCGCCGAGGATCTTTCCGTCTTCGGTTTCGTCGAGATATTCGAATTTGAACAGGTTCTGAGTGACGATCACGTCGCCTTCCATTCCGATCACTTCGGTGATGTCGGTGGTACGGCGCGAGCCGTCGCGCAGACGTTTCACCTGCACGATAAGGTCGACCGATTCCGCGATCTGGCGCGAAATGGCTTCCTTCGGGATTTTGATGTCGCCCATCAAGATCATGTTCTCCATACGGCCGAGGCATTCGCGCGGGCTGTTGGCGTGGAGCGTACACATCGAACCGTCGTGGCCCGTGTTCATGGCGGCGAGAAGGTCGAAGCATTCTGCGCCACGAATCTCACCCAGGATGATCCGGTCGGGCCGCATACGCAGGGCGTTCTTCACGAGGTCGCCGATGGTGATCGCGCCCTGACCCTCGAGGTTCGGCGGACGCGTTTCGAGCGGCAGCCAGTGCGGCTGTTGCAGGCGAAGTTCGGCGGCGTCCTCGATGGTCAGCACGCGCTCTCCCGGGTCGATCATCTTCGACAGGGCGTTGAGCATGGTCGTCTTACCCGAACCCGTACCGCCCGAGATCACAATGTTGAACCTGCAGGCACCGGCGATCTTGAGCGCGGTGCACATCTTCTCCGACATCGAGCCGAACTCCTTGAGCATGTCCAAGGTGATCGGTTTCTCAGAGAACTTACGAATGGAGATCGCGGTGCCACGCAGCGACAGTGGCGGGACGATGACGTTTACACGCGAGCCGTCTTTCAAACGGGCGTCTGCCAGCGGTGTGGTCTGGTCGACACGACGGCCAACCTGGTTCACGATGCGCTGGGCGATCTGGAACAGGTGCTGTTCGTCGCGGAACCGGATCGGCGCGATTTGCAGCTTACCCTTTTTCTCGATGTAGGTCTGGTCCGGGCCGTTGACCATAATATCAGACACGTCCGGATCGTTCAGAAGCTCTTCGAGCGGACCGAAACCGAGAAGTTCGTCGATCAGGACCTTTTCGAGCGCGAATTGCTCACGGCGATTCAGTGTGACCTTCAGCTCGGCCAGCACTTCCATGATGATCGGGCGGAATTCCTCCGACAGCTCTTCTTTTGAGAGCGTGGCGGCGGCTTCCGGATCCACACGTTCGAGCAGGCGCGGGAGTACCTGTTCCTTGATTTTGTGGACGCTGGCTTCGAAGCCACCGGTCTCGGAGTTGGCTTCGTTGATAGCGTTGGCGCGTTCGGCCAGCCGATCCATTGCGTCGGCAGTTGCATTGCCGCTCGACTTTGGAGCGGCCGGGGCAGGGCTAGGTGTAGCGGGTTTGGCGGCTTCCTCTTCGTTGGGAAGCGGCGGAAACTGCTCGCCACCCTTGTCGTCCTCGGTCGGACGAGACCCCTTCATTGGTCGCGCAACCCCGAAGGCGGGCCGGCCCCCATTGATGCCGCCCGTTCCGCCTTTTTTGCCAAATGCGCTCATACCAAGCCCCCACGGCCCTAAAGAATATCAGTCGGGCATGTCCGCCGTAGAGCGAACAGCGCCTCTCGAAATTTGGTGAATATTCGGGAAACCTTATTTTTTCCCTAAGGTTTGGGCGACCGCGATCCGTATATCGCCGCACATGCATTCGGGCGGCTTCTTGACCCTCTCGCACGGGAATCACGTGGTAGTTTTTGGTTAAGGCTTCCTTGATAGACGCCTTCCGTACGGCATCCGCCAAGGGGACATTCAATGCACATAATAAAGCGTCGTTACGTCGGTACCATGCAGGGTCTGGGCGGGCTTGGACCGTTTGCCGGTAACGCCGAAGCGCCGCGCGAGAGCGATCCATATGGTTGGCAACGCTGGTTCGCTTCGCTGTTCGCGATCTATGAAACCGACCGGATGATTGCATTGGACCTGCCCTGGTGGAATGTCGCCGCGACGCGCGAAATCGCCGATTTCCTGACTGCTCGTGGAGGCAATGCACGAATCTTCGAATACGGTTCGGGCGCAAGTACCGTGTGGCTTGCCAAGCGTTGCGGAGAAATCGTCACAGTCGAGCACGACAAGCCTTGGCTCGACAAATTCCAGCGGCAGACCAAGAGCTTCGACAATGTATCCTTGTTCTATCGCCCGATCGACAACGGTCCCGACGCCTATGTCCAGGCTATCGATGAATGCGATGGAGAGTTCGACATGATCGTTGTCGACGGTCGCCACCGTTCGGCCTGCCTGAAGCATTCCGAAAGCCGCCTGAAACGCGGAGGCGTCGTGCTGTTCGACGATTCCGGTCGATCGCGTTACCGCGCTGCAATCGAGGGAAGTGCCTTAATCGAAACGCGCCACTATGGACGCTCTTACTGTGTCCCATATCCCGACTACACCAGCTTGCTGCGTCATGGATAGGAAGACGCCGCTGTCCGGCGGGGCCATGAAGGCGATCCGCTGGATAGGCTATGTCTTATTGGCGGTGGCGCTGGTCTATTGCGGCCTCGCTCTACGAGACCTTGGCGTGGCCGCATTGGCGGAAAGCCTGTCGCAGTCTGCCTGGCTTGCAACCGTGATGGTGGGGCTTGCCTATGGCGGGGCACTTGCGCTGCTGGCTGTTGGTTGGGTCGCCATGTCTGCGCGCAAAGGTGCGCTGGACCTATCGGCGACGATTGCCATCTACGGCCCGGCTGTTGTCGCGAAATACATTCCCGGTTCGATCTTCCAATACGGCTCACGGCAGTTGAACGGCGCGGAATTTGGGCTCGAGCAGAAGCCCATGGCAAAAGCCAGCCTAGCCGAAGCCGCGCTTCACGTCCCCACGGCATTGCTGTGCGGAGCGATCCTGCTGGTCGGCGGAGGGCTGCTGGGGCTGGGAGCCGTGGCGGTTGCGGGCTTCACTGTGGCGATCGTTGCGTCGCCGCCCTTCGTTCGTGCCGCCGGTTTCCAATTGGCGTTCTTCGCCCTGTTTGCAGTCCTGATGACATTGCTGGCCGGGCTCGCATTGATGAGCGCCGACCCGGAGCGGCTGGCAGCGCTGTTCATGCTCGCCTGGGTGGCCGGCTTCCTTGTTCCGGTCGCACCAGGAGGTATCGGAGTTCGAGAATCTGCGCTCCTCGCACTCGCCGTGCCAGGCGAAAGCACAGCCATAGTGGCAGCATTTGCACTTCTGACCCGGCTGGCAACCACGATTGGCGACGGCGCCATCGGACTTGCGGGCTACTGGCTGCTGCTTTCGCGACGCTGGAACAGGCAGGCATCGGCGTAGCACGCGGTGGCTTCGAAGCCCGCGTCCGATCGCATGCGTTCCATCAATGCGTCGAAGCTGTCGGGATGCAGCGCACGAGAAAGGTACACCAGGTCGACTGCGGGTGCGATTGGCTCATCCTCGCCTGTAAAGAATCGCTCGGCAGCTTCGATCCTTGGTTTGGCGTCGGAGTAGTCCGTCGCTCGCAGATTGGCAGTCACGGCGCGCTGGCCGAGAATGGCCGCCCATGCATCCTCGCCGCCGCCGGGAGCAAGGACGGGCGGTTCAGGGTACTGCAGAACTATCGCCTGACGATCGGTCCGTTCTCGCATCGCTTTGAGAACGGCCCGGTCGTCTCGCGGAATTTCGGTCGTGTAGGCGTCACCCATGCGCCCATGCCAGGCTGTCCGGAACCCGGCGCTGGGCAAGGCAATCGCGATCAGCGTCGCGACAATGGCAACGCCCATTGCTCGTCTTTGCCCACCTTCCTGCCAAAGCATCTGAAACAGGACCATGCCGACGATCGCGTTGGAGATTGCAGGAAGGTTCACGGCCCGAATACGCATTTCAATCGACAGCCGTTCGGTAAGCGCAATCTCCGAACCGATTGTGGACAGCAAAGCTGCGCCGATAAGGACGATGGAAAACACTTTGGCCTGCTGCTGCGCCGGCTCCTGGGGGCGCCAGTAATATAGACCCAGTACCGCAATGAGGAACGGAATGCCGACATTGCCGATCACCAGGCTGATGCTGGCGAGAATCCGTTGCGGGAGGGGAAGATCGGGGCGCTCGTTGATGAGCAGCGGGCTTTCGATGGCGGAATCGACATTGCCGATCTGGAGAACCTGGAGAAGGATCACCATTGTGCCGGAAAGGATCACCATGGCGGTGAGTTCGGGCACCGCCTGCACTCGACCGGTCCAGAGGCGATAGAGGCCATATGCCAGCAGCACCACCGCGCCGAGCAGGACCGATACCGCCATCACCGGAACGAGTGCGGCAAGGGCGAACCATTTGAGGCGCGGATCATCCTTGAGCAGGAACCAGCTCAGCAAAGCGAGTATCGCCATCAGATGCTGCGGGATGTATTGCGACAGCGTAATCAGCGCGGGTGCTTTGGGGGCCGTTGGAAAGTTGAGAATGCCTTCGAACCCGATCCCGAACAGCAATTGGTTCAGGACCGAGATCGGGGCGCTCACGAACAACGCGACAATGCCTATCCCCAGAGCAACCTTTCTCGTCCCGCCGGCGAAGCGCAGCACGCCGTAGAAGACCGAACCGAACAGCAAGACCAGCACGCTGTTCGCTGCGGCAAGCGCAGCCCAGGCGTGGTTGCCGATCGCCACGCCTGCGCTCGGCAGGATGTAGCCCAGCCAGTAGTAGTAGAGCGGTTCGGCCTGGTTGAAGTTGTCGACTGCCGGAATGCCGTGATTGGCGATGGCCGAAACGTGGCCGAGATGTTTGAACCAATCGGCGTTGTACCAACCATGCACCAGCAACGCGCCGTCCGCACCCTCGCGTACGGCAAGCCATTGTACGAAAAAGCCGAATGCGAGGAAAATCGATCCGAGCGCCGGACCTTCCCATTCGATCGATGCGCGGCTCTTGCCGAGAGGTCGCGAAACGGCGCCCGCAGCGAGGGTCGCGAATAGTGCGACGGCTGCAAATGCGAGCACCGGCAATGATGTCCCGGTCAAGGCATGCAGTGTCATCCCGGCAAGAGCCGTCACCAGCATTACGACGGTCAACGAGGCTGCCATTGCCGCTGCGGTCATTCCTGCGCCACCGGGACGCTTACGTGCCAACAGCCAGCCGGGTGTCATTGCCAACAGCGCCAGCAGCACTGTTGCAGTCACCGAAATGATCATTGGGCCCAACCCTTACCAAACAGCATTAACCGTTTCTTTCCATTCGCCCCCTACGCCCGGATTGCAATTTCCAGGGGGTAGCAATTCACATGTCTTTCGCAGGCAATATCGATCCGGCCGTGAGCAACGCCGTCGAATGCAGCTTTATCATTCCGTTTTTCAATGAGTGCGAAAGCCTTGAAATCCTCTACGGCGAAATCGTTGAAGAGTGCGAAACGCTGGGCAAGACTATCGAGCTGATCTTCATCGACGATGGCAGCACCGACGGCGGAGAGGAAATCATCCGCCAGCTGGCTGCGGAAGATCCGCGCATTTCGCTAGTCCGATTCCGTCGCAACTTCGGCAAATCGGCAGCCCTTTCGGCCGGCTTCCGCGAAGCGCGGGGCGATATCGTTTTCACGATGGATGCCGACCTCCAGGACAATCCGACCGAAATCGGGAATTTCCTCAAAGCTCTCGACGAGGGCCACGATTGCGTAACCGGCTGGAAGCAGGTTCGCAACGACCCGCTCGACAAGACGCTGCCTTCGAAACTGTTCAACGGAGCGGTCAACAAGGCCTTCGGTCTCAAGATCAACGATCACAATTGCGGCTTCAAAGCGTATCGCCGTGAGATTCTCGCCGAGCTTGAAATGTATGGTGAGCTCCACCGCTTCGTGCCCGCCTTGCTGCACGCAAGGGGCTACAGTGTCGGTCAGATCCCGGTGCAGCACCGCGCTCGCCGTTTTGGCGTTTCCAAATTCGGGGCCAAGCGTTTGATCAAAGGCGCGCTCGATCTGCTGACCGTCTGGCTCACCACGCGCTACGCCGCGCGTCCGTTGCACTTGTTTGGCGGAGGAGGGCTGGCGTTGTCGACGCTGGGATTTGCCATTCTCGCCTATCTTAGCGTGCTGTGGGTGGCGGGCCTCGGCCCGATCGGCAATCGCCCACTCCTGATGCTGGGCATGCTGCTGGTGCTTTTCGGTGGCCAGATGATATCTGTTGGCCTGGTTGCCGAAATCGTGCTGAAACGTTCGATCACCGAGGGCGACAAATACTCGGTCGCGGAGCGGTCCGGCGCAATCGTGGAGCGCGAACTAAGCGAGCGAGTATCCCGAGAGATCGCCGCCCAGCTCTAATCCGGGCGGCTAAGACTTACGGAAAGGCTTCCCTAATCGCCAATCCCGCCATACGGGCCGCCAATGACCCGTGATGAGCGTTCAGGACTGGCAATCGCCGTACTCGGATTTGCCGTGTTGTCGGTCGGTGACGCCGTCATCAAGTCGATGGCGGGTGACTGGCCTGCGCATGCAGTCGCTGCCTTGCGATTCTCCATGGGCGCTACCGGGCTTTCGATCCTGCTTTTGCGCAACGAAGGCCCAAGTGCGTTTGTGCCGACCAACCCCTGGTTGCAAGTTGCGCGAGGCGTTTGTCTGGCGCTGGCATCGTTGTGCTTCTTTTCAGCAATCTACATCATGCCGCTTGCGGAAGCGATGGCGATCGCCTTCCTTGCGCCCGTGCTGACCCAGCTGTTTGCAGGGGCGCTGCTTGGCGAGAAGGTGCGGCCGCCAGTCTGGGCGGTCTCGGTCGTCGCATTGGCTGGCGTTGCGATCATTCTTCGGCCAAATCTCGCCCTGCTCGGATGGGCCGCAAGCCTGCCGTTGGTATCGGCGGTGTTCTTCGCCCTGATGATGGTGCTGAACCGCGCCAGCGCAGGCCGTGGCAGTTCGCTTTCGATGCAGGTGTATATTGCAGGCGTCGCAGCACCGATCCTGATTGCCGCGGCAGGCATCTTCCAGCTTTTCGGCGTTTCTGAGATGCAGTTCGGCTGGCCGAGCTGGGACGTAGTTGCCCGTTGTGCAGTCGTAGCTGTCACGGCCAGTACTGCCCATTGGCTCGCCTATCTCGGCACGTCGAAGGCGGGCGCGGCGCAGGTTGCACCGGCGATCTACGTCCAAATGCTGGTTGCAATCGTGATGGGCTGGTGGTGGTTCGGTGACCGGCCTGACGTCTACACCCTGAGTGGGGCGACATTGATCATCGCTGCGGGCCTATACTTGTGGCGCGACGGCTTGCGGCAGGCCACATAAGCGCTAGAGCGCAATCTCATATTCACGCGGAGCAATCTAGGCGCCCGAACCAAGGGGCAATAACAAGGACATTACCGGCAAATGTGCGGCATTATCGGGATTGTGGGGAATGAGCCGGTCGCAGATCGGTTGGTCGATGGTCTGCGTCGAATGGAGTATCGCGGCTATGATAGCGCAGGTCTGTGCACGCTGCATGATGGCAAGTTGGTGCGGCGCCGGGCCGAGGGCAAGCTGCTCAACCTTGTTGGCGTGCTGGACGTAGAACCGGCGCCCGGTGAAGTCGGCATCGCCCATACGCGTTGGGCGACGCATGGAGCGCCGACCACCACCAATGCTCACCCGCACGCGACCAGCGAAGTCGCGATCGTGCACAACGGCATTATCGAGAACTTCAAAGAGCTGCGTGCAGAGCTCGCCGCCGAGGACCGCAAGTTCGAAAGCGAGACGGACAGCGAGGTCGTGGCGCACCTCATCTCCAGCCGGATCGAGAAGGGCATGAGTCCGGAAGAGGCCGTGGGCGAGGTCCTGCCCAAGCTGCGCGGGGCATTCGGCCTAGCTATTGCATTCCGTTCCTTCCCCGACCTTTTGATCGGAGCACGGCTCGGATCGCCGCTGGTTGTCGGACACGGCGATGGCGAGATGTATTTGGGTTCCGATGCATTGGCGCTCGCACCACTGACGCAGCGTATCACCTATCTCGAAGAAGGCGACTGGACGATCATCCGCCACGACCGCGCGCAGATCTTCGATTCAGAGGGTCGAGAGACGTTCCGCCCGGTGCAACCTTCTGGCGCGTCGGCCGCAGCGGTCGAGAAAGGCAATTATCGCCACTTCATGCAGAAAGAGATCTGGGATCAGCCGACCGTGGTGGCCCAGACCCTTGGATCCTACCTGCGCCGCGAAGATAACTCCGTTGCGCTGCCGCAATTCGACTTCGACATCTCCAGCGTTCGACGCCTCACAATTGTGGCTTGCGGCACATCCTTCTACGCAGGGATGGTCGCCAAGTACTGGTTTGAACAGTTCGCGCGGGTTCCGGTCGATATCGATGTCGCCTCGGAATTCCGGTATCGCGAGCCGGTGCTCGAGGATGGCGGACTGGCGCTGTTCATTTCCCAAAGCGGCGAGACAGCCGACACGCTCGCGGCGCTGCGCCATTGCAAGGCCAATGGGCAGGTCATCGGCGTGGTCGTCAATGTGCCGACCAGCACGATGGCGCGCGAGGCCGATCTGCTCCTGCCAACCCACGCCGGACCGGAAATTGGTGTGGCGTCGACCAAAGCCTTCACCTGCCAGCTTGCAGTGCTAGCCGCACTGGCGGCGCATATGGCCGTCAAGAAGGGACTGATGAGTCGCGAGGAAGAAACCGAAGTGGTTCGCCACTTGCTTGAGGCTCCGGCCGCACTCAATGCCGCACTCAATCACGACGACGACATTGCGGCCATGGCGCATCTGATCGCACCAGCTCGCGACGTCCTGTATCTTGGCCGTGGACAGGACTTTCCACTGGCGCTCGAAGGCGCATTAAAGCTGAAGGAGATCAGCTACATCCACGCGGAAGG
>JASJDE010000109.1 GCA_030065195.1 Erythrobacter sp.
GGGGATGAACGCAGAACGCATTCTAATTGCGGCGGAATGTATCGGCGATGCCAAGTGGTTTATCGATCAGGCCAAGTCCTATGCTGGCGATCGCACCGTCTTTTCCCGGGCGATCGGAAACTGGATGCCCTGGTTCTGTCCGATCGGCCGGGAAAAGACGGTGCGATCGCCAGCATAGGACTTGGCCTGATCGATAAACCACTTGGCATCGCCGATACATTCCGCCGCAATTAGAATGCGTTCTGCGTTCATCCCCGAAAGAATGTAGCGAAACCCCTTTCCCTCTTCGCCGACAAGCGCGCTGGCCGGGATCCGCATGTCGTCGAAGAACACTTCGCACGACGAATGGTTCATCATCGTGCGAATGGGTTTGATTTCCATCCCATTCCCTACGACCTCCTGCATCTCCACGAGGAACATCGACAGGCCTTCGGTCTTCTTCTCGACCTGCTCCCTCGGTGTGGTTCGCGCCAGCAGCAGCATAAGATCGGAATGTTCCGCGCGACTGGTCCAGATCTTCTGGCCGTTGATGACGTATTCGTCCCCGTCTTGGACCGCGCGGGTCTTGAGCGAAAGAGTGTCGGTACCGCTCGTCGGTTCGGAGACGCCGAATGCCTGCAATCGCAATTCCCCATTGGCAATCTTGGGCAGATATTCGCTCTTCTGCGCGGCGCTGCCGTAACGCAGCAGCGTGTTCATGATGTACATTTGTGCATGCGCCGCGCCGCCATTGCACCCGCTGGCCTGGATCTCTTCCATGATCACGCAGGCGGCATCGAGGCTGAGACCGCTGCCCCCGAAATCTGCCGGGATCAGGGCCGCGAGAAAGCCGGCCCTGGTCAGCGCATCGACGAATTCGCCGGGATATTCGCGAGCCGAGTCCTTGGCCCGCCAATACTCGCCGGGGAAGTCGTCGCACAAACTTCGCACCGCCCTGCGGATTTCGGCGAGTTCTTCGGTTTCTTGTCGCATTGTCTCGGATGTCCTGTGAATGCGGCGCCTGTTGCCTCCAAGCGCACGGGAAGTCCACCTGCCCAGAGTGATAACGTGCGTTGCATGATCGATCTGGTAGTTCGGTCCTTTTCTGATACGCACGTGACCGAACAGAGGAGCGAAGCTATGCAGATCCAGACCCACGATCCAAGCCGTTTTTCGGACATCCCCGATTATCCTTTCGCCGAAAACTGGGTCGAAGTGGATCTCGGCGAGGGGCATAAAGGGCGGATGCACTACATCGACGAAGGCCCCAAGGACGCGCCGCCTGTATTGCTGTTCCACGGTGAGCCGAGCTGGAGCTTTCTCTACCGCAAGATGATTCCGATCCTGCTCGATGCCGGCTTCCGCTGCCTTGCGCCCGATCTGATTGGCTTCGGGAAGAGCGACAAACCCGACGATATCGGCTTTTACACCTACGACCGACACGTCAGCTGGCTCAAGCAATGGCGTGATGCCGTCGTTCCGCAGCCTGCAGCGCTGTTTTGCCAGGATTGGGGCGGTTTGCTCGGCCTGAGAATGGTTGGCGAAGAACCCGACCGCTTCACTTGTGTCGTTGCCAGCAACACCTTCCTGCCCACCGGGGGGACGCCCTCGCCGGCATTCCTCGCCTGGCGCGAATTCGCCAAGTCGTCGCCCGAATTCAAGATCGGAGAGCTGTTGCAACGCGCGACTGCGACCGAGCGCAGCAAGGCCGAGATCGACGCTTACGATGCGCCCTTCCCCGATGAAGCCAGCAAGGCTGGCGCGCGCGCTTTCCCGCAACTTGTCCCGGTCGAAGACGGTATGGACGGTATCGATCAGAACAAGGCAGCCTGGGAGGGTCTTTCGGCCTTCGACAAACCATTCCTGACCCTCTTCGGCGAAGATGATCCGGTAACGGGAGGGCTGGCGAAGTTCCTGATCGATCGCATTGCCGGTGCCGCGGGCATGCCGCACGCAATGCTTTCGACTTGCGGCCATTTTTGTCAGGAAGACAGGCCTGTGGAACTGGCGCAGGGGGTGATCGAAACGGCGAAGAAGGCTGGTTTTGTCGCTTGATTTTCTGCCCGGACGGGCGGCGAGCAATGATTTGGGTTGAACGGAATCGCCGTACGACGCGCAGGCCGACGGATCCGAATTCGAACGATCCAATTCCAGGTTAGCGGACGGCAGTAAGGTCAATTCCTTAAGGGGCTTCGCGGAGTTTTTCGATTCGCGTTAACCTCTGCTTAGGCATGATCGGTTAGCCAAGAGTTCGAAGACGCTACGGTGTCACCGAATGGAAGCCCTTAACGAAGCGACCACTCCGGTTAATCCGAACGTCTTCGATCGTATCACCAGCCTCATCCCCAAGGGGTTGTGTAGAAGGCGCTACGGCTCTTCCGAACGATCCCGATACGGGTGTCGCTCCGGATATGCCGAGCGCCTTTTTCTTTGCCCGATCGTTTGCTTACAGCGCCATTGCTTCGCCAATCCCGCGGCGATAATGAGGCGCGCACGTCCCCGTAGCTCAGGTGGATAGAGCGTCGGATTCCTAATCCGAAGGCCACAGGTTCGAATCCTGTCGGGGACACCAAGCCTCTCGCGGCAATGGCGAGAACCACTGGGGACTACTTTGGTATCAGTTCAGCTCGTCGGGCGGCGCCACCGGAAACGGCAGCGGTGCCACGGGCACGCCTTCGTCGACGAGAGCCTTGGCCTCTTCCAGACTGGCCTTGCCGTGGATCGGCGCTTCATCGCGTTCGCCATAGTGCATTTCCCGCGACTGCTCGGCGAAGCTATCGCCGACATAGGTGCTGTCTTCGAGAGCTTTTGCCTGCGCCTTGGCAAGCGCTTGCATTGCTTCCTGCACTTCGGCGGGCATGGGCGTGTTGGCTACGGAATTCTCGGAACTGCGCTTCGCGGCAACCTTGCTTGTCCGCCCAGCATTGCCCTTTGCCGGAACAGCCGGGGCCATGGGAGCCTTGACGACTTGGGTCGAGCCGCATTCGGGGCAAGAGACCAACCCTCGTGAGACTTGATCGCCGTAATCGGACGACGAGCCGAACCAGCCTTCGAACCGATGGCCCTCGCCGCATTGCAAATCGAATACAATCATCGCGCGGCTTACTTGGGTATTTCGCGCCGGTTGGCAAGGCTGGGGAGTTGGGCTCGCACTTCTTCGATGCGCGCGAGATCAATCTCGCAGAATCCAAGTCCGGGCTCTTCTCCGCCCAAATCCAGCAGGACTTCTCCCCATGGATCGACGACCAGCGAGTGCCCGTATGTTTCGCGTCCATCTTCGTGCATCCCGACCTGTGCCGCTGCGACAACGAAGGCGCTCGCTTCGATCGCTCTGGCCCGAAGCAAGACATGCCAATGCGCGGCTCCTGTCGGGACAGTGAATGCTGCCGGGATCGCAATGACATCGCAATGGCGCCGACCGAGCTGGTCGAACAGGCCGGGAAACCGAAGATCGTAGCAGATCGTCAGACCCAAGCGGCCAAGGGGCGTCCCTTCCACCGTTACCACTTGTCGACCAGCCTCGTATGCGCTGCTTTCTCGCCAGGTTTCGCCGTTTGCGAGCTGTACGTCGAACATATGGATCTTGTCGTATGCGACGGGTAGCTCTTGGCTTTCGCCACCTCCCGAAAAGTACATCGATCGGTTTGCCCATGCGCCACTTTCCGCCCGGACCGGCATCGAACCGAGCGCGATGTCGATGCGGTGTTCGGCAGCGCAGTCTGCAAGTTTCCGGGTCGCTTCTCGCCACCCGTCCCTTTCGATCCATGAGCCTGCACGCTTGCGATCGCGATCGAGCAGGATCGACATTTCCGGGGTGAACAGAATCTTGGCCCCTTCGCCAACTGCCCGTTTGGCGGCCGCTTCGATTGCCGCGCCGTTGGCCTCCGGGTCGATCCCCGAAGTCATCTGGAGGAGGGCAATCTTCGGCAAGGAGTCCCCCTAACCCGCCAGCAACGCGTCGAGCTCACCCGCTTGTTCCAATGCGAACAAATCGTCCGAGCCACCGACATGGGTCTCACCGATAAAGATTTGCGGCACGGTCCGGGCCTGCGGTGCTCGTTCGAGCATCTCGTCGCGTGCGGGGCCACCCATGGTTATGTCGTGCTCGTTGAAGGTCGCGCCTTTGGCCGACAACAATTGCTTTGCGCGGACGCAGAAAGGACAGGCAAACTTGGTGTAGATATCGATTGTCGTCACTAGTCGTTTTCCAGGTGATGGAGATGTTGCAGGACTGCGTCGCAGCCGTCGTTACACTTCTTGAAAGGCAGGTGTCGCCTCCCAAATAGAACGTGCCGCAGCGATCCGCCAGTCCAGGGGGTCGCGACGCGGCGAATGCAGGCGCTGCATGAGGCAGGTCTGCGGATTTTGTTCAAATTGCTCAGCAAGAGGATTTGCCGATTATGTCACGTTTCGATTTTACCCCCTATCGTCGCAGCACCGTTGGGTTCGATCGCCTTTTCGACCTGCTTGAAAGCCAGGCGCGGAACAATTCCGGCGACAATTATCCACCCTTCAATATCGAGCGGCGCGGCGACGACAATTATCGCATCACGTTGGCCGTCGCCGGATTTCGTCCGGAAGATATCGATATCACGGCACAGCAGAATCTCCTGACCGTCCAGGGCAAGAAGCGCGAAGACGCCCATGACGGCGCCGAACTGCTTCATGTCGGTATTGCCAATCGCGGCTTTGAGCGTCGATTCGAGCTTGCCGACTATGTTCGCGTCGAAAACGCAGATCTTGCCGATGGATTGTTGGCGATCGATCTGGTGCGGGAAGTCCCTGAAGCGATGCGACCCAAGAAGATTGCCGTGAACGGCGGCGCGACATTGACTGCCGTTCCGGACAACGGTTCGCAAGAGGCTTCGGACGCTGCCTGATCGCAGCCGCCAAGCTCCGAAAATTTTGAGCGAAAAGAAAAGGGGACGGATCGAATTGATCCGTCCCCGCGACCATGTAGTCGCCTCGACCGACCCTGATCGTCCGGGTCGCAGAAGACGATCAAAATCGGTTCGAGCTCGTTGCGGCTTCGGCCAGTCGGGCTGGCACTATAATTCTAGCCGCTATCACATGGGCGGGTTGTTGGCCCGACCCCCCTATGAATCCCTTGGTTTCGCTCCCGCGTAGGGCGAGATCGACCCAAGGCGCAAGTCTATTTTCACCAACTTGTAAGGACTCGACACAGTCTAGACCGATTGCGGCCAAATTGCAAAAAATGCACGGTTGGGAGGCCGATTCCCGCTAGGATCCCGTCTACCACTCCCAGCCCCCGCGACTTGAGCTACTAGACCAAGCGGGAATGTTCGAGCGCGGCTTCAATGAAGCCCGCAAACAACGGATGCGGATCGAACGGCTTGGATTTCAGTTCGGGATGGAACTGCACGCCTACGAACCAGGGATGATCCGGCCGTTCGACGATCTCCGGCAAAAGGCCGTCCGGCGACATTCCGGCAAATACGAGGCCCTGCTTTTCCAGGGGTTCGATATAGGCGCTGTTGACTTCATATCGATGGCGATGACGTTCCGAGATAAGTTCGGAGCCGCCATAAATTCGCGACGTGTGGCTGTTTCCCGACAATTTGGCGTCATACGCACCCAGGCGCATGGTTCCCCCTAGATCGCCTCCCGCTTCGCGTTGCTCGATCCCGTCCGCGCTCATCCATTCGGTGATGATCCCGACGACAGGTTCCCGGGTTGCGCCGAACTCGGTGGACGACGCCGCATCGAATCCTGCCGCTCGCGCGCCCTCGATGCACGCCATCTGCATCCCGAGACAGATGCCGAAAAACGGAACGGATCTCTCCCGCGCGAACCGAACGCTGGAAATCTTTCCTTCGCTGCCGCGTTCCCCGAATCCTCCGGGGACAAGTATGCCGTGCAGCGGCTCCAGCTCGGAAACGATCTCGGCGTCGTCGCCTTCAAACAATTCGGCATCGATCCACTTGATGTTGACCTTCACCCTATTCGCCAGGCCGCCATGGACGAGGGCTTCGTTGAGGCTCTTATAGGCGTCGGGAAGTCCGACATATTTTCCGACCACTCCGATCGTGACCTCGCCTTCCGGGTTGAAGTAGCGATCGGTGACGTCGTGCCAAGCGGACAGGTCCGGCTTGGGCGCGTCGGTGATTCCGAACCCCCTCAGGACCTCGGCGTCCAACCCTTCCTGGTGATATTGCAGCGGAACCGAGTAGATCGAGGGTGCATCGAGCGCAGGGATTACCGATTCCTTGCGCACGTTGCAGAAGTTGGCGATCTTTTGCCGCTCTCCATCCGGGATCGGATGCTCCGCGCGACACAGCAACACGTCGGGTTTGATCCCGAGACTGGCCAATTCGCGCACCGAATGCTGCGTCGGCTTGGTCTTCAACTCGCCAGCTGCGGCGATGTAGGGCACCAGAGTGACGTGGACGCTGAGGGTCTGCTGCGGCGGCAGTTCGTTTCGCAATTGGCGGATCGCTTCCATGAATGGGAGCGATTCGATGTCACCGACGGTCCCTCCGATTTCGCACAGGATGAAATCGTGATCATCCTGATCGGCGAGCGCGAATTCCTTGATCGCGTCGGTCACGTGCGGAATGACCTGTACGGTGGCGCCGAGATAATCTCCGCGACGTTCCCGTGCGATAATATCGCGATAGACGCGACCCGACGTGATATTGTCGCTCTGCCGCGCCGAAACGCCGGTGAATCGCTCGTAGTGTCCGAGGTCGAGATCCGTTTCCGCCCCGTCGTCGGTGACGTAGACTTCGCCGTGCTGATAGGGACTCATCGTCCCCGGATCGACATTGAGGTAGGGATCGAACTTTCGGATCCGAACCTTGTAGCCCCGTGCCTGCAGCAAAGCCGCCAAGCTTGCCGCCATCAACCCTTTGCCGAGCGAGGAAACCACGCCGCCGGTGATAAAAATGTACCGCGCCATGGGAGTTGAGCCTTAAGCTCAGTTTGGGATTCGAGGCAAGCAAATAGGTCGCATTGTGCGCCTCCATCCACAGGCCCGTGGCCGGGGATTTCGTCGGTACCTATTCCGCCAGCGGATCGTCGTCAGCCGGAGTCTGCGCTGCCGATGCCGGTTGATCGGCCGACGCGTTTTCGCCGCCGTCGGAAATCGGATCCGCCAGCAGATCCTGCGCCGGTGCAGATTCCACGCTGCGATCGAGCGTCGAGGTAATGTCGTCGGAACTTGTGGTGTCGACAGCGACCGCGGCAAGGGCGATGGAAAGGGTCACAAAGGCGACAGCCAGCCATTTTGTCGAGCGCGAGAGGAAGTCCGCCGCACCTCGCGCACCGAGCGCACCGCCCGGGCTTCCGCCGATACCAAGTCCTCCTCCTTCGGAGCGTTGCATAAGCACGACGCCAACCAAGGCGGCGGCCACAATTGCCTGGACGACGGTTAGAAATATGAAAAGCGACATGTCGTGAAGTCTCGATCTGTGTTTCGTGGCATGTAGGCGCGGCGCCCGACCGGATCAACTATCCTCGGTTTCGGCAGCGGCCAGGGCGATGACCATGAAGCTGTCGGCCGTCAGACTGGCGCCGCCTACCAAAGCCCCGCCCACTTCCGGTGTCGCAAAGACTTCGGCTGCGTTCTCCGGTTTGACGGAGCCGCCGTACAGGATCCGGATTTCGTTGCCTTGCACGTCCCCGTAAAGCTCTACGAGAAGCGCGCGAATTTCACCATGCATCGCGGCGATATCCGCCGCTGTTGCCGATTTTCCGGTCCCGATCGCCCAGATCGGTTCATAGGCCACTGTGAGCCTTTCGGAAGCGTCGCCCAGCTCTTCTCCCGCCTCGGGTAGCGAAGCCTTTAGCTGCCGCTTTACGAAGGCGACGGCCTTACCCACTTCCCTGGTCTCTTCGCTTTCGCCGCAGCACAGGATGACTCGCAATCCGGCTGCCAACGCCGCGTCAGCCTTTGCGCGAATGAGAGCATCCTTTTCGCCGTGAGCCTGCCGCCGCTCGCTGTGCCCAAGGATGACAAATTTGGCGCCGGCATCCGCCAGCATTGCAGCGGAAATGTCACCGGTATGGGCGCCTTCCGCCTCGTGATGACAATCCTGTGCGCCAACGACGATCTGTTCGGCTTCGCGATGAATCGGGTGAATCAGGGTGTAGGGAGGAGCAATAGCCACCTCCACCTTCATATGGCGTTGCGCCGCACGATCGATCGCGCGCGCTTCCGACAGCATGGCTCGCGTGCCATGCATCTTCCAGTTTCCGACGATATAGGGCCGCTGGGCCATGCAATGTTCCTGCAAGGTGACGAATCTCGACCCGATGTAGGGTCCGGGGGCGGCGTCCGCTAGCCGAGGAAGCACTTACAGTCAAAAGGCTTGGCTACCTGTTGCCGGGAGGTCGCAGGGCCGATAAAGCGCGATCACCTTCAAAACTGGCACAGCCACATACCGGGCAGGAAACCGCGCACCAATGATTTCGGGATTTCGCAAGTTCTTCCAATCGAAGATCGGCTTGTTCATAACATTTCTGTTTATCGGCCTCATCGCGCTGGCTTTTGCGGCCAGCGATATCACCGGGAGCACCTTTGGCGGCGTTTCGGGTGGCGACCGGGTCGCTTTGGTCGGCGATGACCGAATCACCACGGGAGAATTGACAAGCACGGCAAACTCCGCCCTCCAGCAGGTGCGCGGGGAAAATCCCACGATCACCATGCCCGCCTTTATCGAGCAGGGTGGGTTCGACGAAGTGCTGAGCCAGCTGATCGATCGCTACGCTATCGGAGCCTATGCAGAGAAGTACGGTTTGCGTGCCGGCGAAAACCTCGTGAACAGCGAGATCCTGCAGATCGGGGCGTTTCGCGGGGTCAGTGGTGAATTCGATCAGCAGACCTATCAGTTGGCCTTGCAGAGACAGGGCATCACCGACGCGATCCTTCGGCGCGACCTTTCCGACGGATTGCTTGCACAGCAGCTTCTGATCCCGGCGTTCGCGGTGCCGCAGATGCCACGCAAGATGGCGCAGCAATACGCCGCATTGGTTCTGGAGCGGAGGAAGGGGCAGATCGCCCTTATTCCAAGCGAAGCTTTCGCGCCGGAGGGTGAGCCCACCGATGCACAGCTTGAGACCTTCTACTCGGAAAACCGCAACCGCTATGTCCTGCCGGAGCGCCGCACAATTCGATTTGCGACTTTTGGCGCGGATTCCCTCAATACCAACGTTGAACCGACTGCGACCGAGATCCAGGCCCGCTATGAGGCCGAGCCGGAACGATTTGCCGCTCGAGAAACCCGCGATGTTTCTTCCTTCTTCGTCCCGACCGAAGATGCCGCCAACGCCATCGTTGACAGGATTCGCGCCGGTCAATCGCTCGAGGCGGCGGCGCAGCAAGCCGGTTTCAGCGTGACGAGCTTGGAAAACCGGACAAGGGAAGAGTTGGCCTCTTCCGCCAGCCTAGAAGTAGCACAAGCGGTGTTCGCAGCCGAACGAGGAGACGTCGCCAATCCTGCCAGAAGCACGCTCGGTTTCTACATTGCGCGCGTCGACGACATCACTCGCTCGCCTGCGCGCACGCTCGAAGAGGCAACACCGGAATTGAGCGATCAGATCGAAGGCGAAAAGCGTGCTGCCGCCCTCGCCGATCTCAGTGCCCGGATCGAAGAGGAAGTCGATAGCGGCACGGCCCTGACCGAAGTCGCCGAAGCCTACGACCTCGAATTGACGACGACACCGGAATTGCTCGCCGACGGAAGCGTCTTCGGGCAACGCGGCGCCCAAACACCTCCACAGCTGGCAGCGACGCTCGAAACGGCCTTCCAGATGGAAGAAAGCGAACCGCAACTCGCGGAACTCGTTCCGGGCACGCAGTTCATCGTCTTTGAAGTCGGCGAAATCACCGAGTCGGACGCCCCGCCCCTTGGCGAGATCCGGGAACAGCTGGTTGTCGGTTGGAGGCTTTTCGAAGGCAGCAAGCGTGCTCGCGAAAGCGCCGATCGTGTGCTCGAAGCCGTGCGCGGCGACACCACTTTGCGCGCCGCGCTCGATGGAGAGGAAAGGCCTTTCCCCAACATCGAGCAGATCGATCTCGAACGCCGTCAGTTGATGGCGCAGCAGAATCGCAACGTTCCACCGCCTCTCGTGCTGCTTTTCAGCATGGCGGAGGGGTCGGCCAAATTGCTCGAAGCGCCGAACGATCTCGGTTGGTACATCGTCGATCTGGACGAGATCACGGCCGAACCGCTTGCGGACGACAGCCCGCTTCTGGCGCAGACACGCCAACAGCTCGCACCGGCTCTGATCAACGAATACACCGATCAGTTGACGACAGCGATCCGCGCCGAGATCGGGGTGGAAGAAAATGCCGCTGCGATCGACGCGGTGCGCAGGCAGCTGTCGGGCGAAACCTGATCGGGACAGAGTGAATCCCCGCATGACGGACGCCTCGCGCGGAAGCGCCTTGCCAGAAAACGCCGCCGACGCAGCTGCTGCCCTCGCTTCGGGCAGGCCGGCGCTGGTATGGCGAAGGGCCATCGCCGACAGCGATACGCCGGTTGGGGTTGCACGGCGCATGATCGAGCCCGGGCGCGGAGATTTCCTGCTGGAATCGGTGGAAGGAGGCGAGGTGCGCGGGCGCTACAGCCTGCTGGGCCTCGATCCCGATCTCGTCTTTCGTGGAAGCATGGGGTCTGCGGAAATCAACCGTGCTTGGCGGCATGACGTCACCGCATTCGAAGCGTGTGGCGGAGATGCCCTCAGCGAACTGCGATCGCTGGCTGAGGAGTGTCGCATCGACGTCCCAGACGCCCTGCCCGCCGCGCTGGCCTGCTTGGTTGGCTATTTCGGATACGAGACGATCGGCCTTGTCGAAAAGCTCCCACGTGCCGAGGCCAGCGAACTCGATCTTCCGGATCTTCTTTTCGTCAGGCCGACTATCATCCTGATCTTCGATCGCCTGGGAGACGAGCTGTTTTGCATCGCACCGATCTGGGAGGCAACCGATCCTCAGGCGGCGATCGAACATGCCGGCGATCGCATCGAAGAGATACTGCGCGCATTGGGTCAGCGGCGTCCGCCCGAGCCGCGGCTTGAGGGTGCGGTTGCCGAGCCCGAGCTCGTGCCTGTCATGGACGGTAAGGACTACAAGGCCCTGGTCGCGCGGGCCAAAGACTACATCCTTGCCGGAGACATTTTCCAGGTCGTGCTCGCGCAACGCTTTACGTGTCCATTCGAATTGCCGCCGCTTACGCTTTACAGGGCGCTGCGACGCGTGAACCCGTCGCCATTTCTCTACTTCCTCGACTTTCCCGGTTTCGCGATCGTCGGCTCAAGCCCAGAGATCCTGGTCCGGGTTCGGGACGGCGAGGTCACGATCAGACCGATAGCCGGAACCCGGCCGCGAGGCCCAACTCCCGTCGAGGATCGCGCCAACGAGGCGAGCCTCCTGAAGGATCCCAAGGAATGCGCCGAACATCTGATGTTGCTCGATCTGGGACGCAACGATGTCGGACGTGTAGCGGCACGAGGCAGCGTCGAAGTCACTGACAGTTTCACCATCGAACGCTACAGCCATGTCATGCATATCGTCAGCAACGTTATCGGCAAACTGGCAGAAGACCGCGATGCTCTCGACGCCCTGTTCGCGGGTTTTCCGGCAGGGACGGTTTCCGGTGCGCCGAAGATTCGCGCTTGCGAAATCATCGCTGAACTGGAGCCGGAGACGCGTGGTGCCTATGCCGGGGGCGTTGGCTATTTCGCTCCGGACGGGTCGGTCGATTCGTGTATCGTTTTGCGCACGGCCGTTGTGAAGGATGGAACGATGCATGTGCAGGCGGGTGCGGGTATCGTTGCCGACAGCGACCCCGACTACGAATTGGCCGAATGCCGTGCAAAGGCCGGAGCCTTGATCGCCGCGGCGCAGGAAGCGGTCCGCGTAGCCAGCGAACCGAGGTTCGGGCAATGATGCGGCGTGCTGCGATCTTGGGGCTGGCAGCAAT
>JASJDE010000007.1 GCA_030065195.1 Erythrobacter sp.
GCCGCGCCCGGCGTGTCTTCCACACCTTCAGGCAGTGGCACGCGGATCGAAACGACGTTGGGCGCACCGAATTCCTGGACGACGGGGGTCCCGTAGCCGAGCCCCTCGACCATGCTGCGAAGCTCCGGCACCGGTGCCTGATCGCGCTGTTCGAAGGTCAGGCGAACTTCCTGACCGCCGGCGAAATCGACGCCGTAATTCAGTCCGTTCGTGAACACCAATCCCCAACTCGCCACGACCAGCAGCATGCTCGCCACGAAAAACGGCAAGCGCAGTTTCAGGAACTTGATGTTGGTGTCGGCGGGAACGAGTTTGAGCAGCTTCATGGATCGTCCCTCCTTATATGTTCACGTCGCTTGGGCGCGTCTTGCGCAGCCATCCGGCCGCCCACATACGGGTCAGGGTGAGCGCCGTGAAAACGCTGGTCACAAGGCCGATGATCAGGACGACCGCAAACCCGCGAACCGGTCCGGAGCCGAACAGGAACAGCAGCACGCCAGCGATGAAGTTGGTAATATTGGCGTCGTAAATCGCGCGGCTCGCTTCCTTGTAGCCGTTTTCGATCGCCGCAACCACGCGCCGTCCGCGCTTTCGCTCCTCGCGGATGCGCTCGTTGATCAGGACGTTGGCGTCCACCGCCGCGCCGACTGTCAGCACGAAACCGGCGATACCGGGCAGTGTCAGCGTGGTGTTGAGTCCCGCCATCAAGCCGAGCAGGATCAGCACGTTAAATAGCAATGCGACGGTGGCGTAGATGCCGAACCGGCCATAAGTCGCGATCATCAGTGCAATAACGGCCAGCGAACCGATCAGCATCGCGATCATGCCACGCTCGATCGAGTCCTGCCCCAGCTCGGCCGAAACCGTGCGTTCCTCGATCACAGTCAGCGGAACGGGCAAAGCGCCCGAGCGCAGCGAGATCGCCAGCGTGTTGGCGCTATCTGGCGTGAAACTGCCTGAAATCTGCGCTGCACCGCCGAGGATCGGCTCTTCGAAAACCGGCGCCGAAAGCACTTCGCCATCGAGAATGATCGCGAAACGCTGCCCCACATTCTCGGTGCTGAGCTTGGCGAACTTCTGCCCGCCCGGACCGTCGAACTGAATGCTGACGATGTTTTCGTTGGTCTCTGGATTTACCCCTGCCTGGGCGTTGGTGAGGCTGTCGCCGCGAATTCCGCCGAGCCGCTTGACCGCTTCGAACTGACCGGCGCGCGGGCTGTCCGCAGCGTAGGGGAATATCTGGCTACCCGGTGGAGCGATGCCCGCTTCGACGTTCGTGATCAGGGCGTTGGTATCGACCAGCTTGAATTCGAGCTGCGCGGTCTGGCCGAGCAACGCCTTCAAGGCTTCGGGATCTTCGAGGCCGGGAACCTGGACCACGATCCGGGTGTCCCCCTGACGAATGATCGTCGGCTCGCGCGTGCCGAGTTCGTCGATCCGGCGGCGAACCACTTCGGTTGCGCTCTCCATCGCGTCGTTGAGCGCGGAATCCAGCCCACTGTCGGTCGGCGTCAGCACCATGCGCTGTCCGTCGACTACGGTCAGGTCCCACTCGCGAACGAGGTTCTGCCCCTGCAACTGCGGTTCGAGCAGGCCGCGCGCGCGATCGACGTCGCTCGCCTCGTTGAGCAGGAAAGAGAGCCGCTCGTCCGCCGTCGAGACATCGCCGATGCGAATCCTCGGTTCGGCGTTCCGCATGATCGAACGGACCGTCTCCTCCATATTTTCGAGGCGTTGCGCGCGAATATCTTCGGCCTCGGCTTCGAGCAGCAAGTGCGATCCGCCGGCAAGGTCGAGACCGAGATTGACCTGCGGCGACGGCAGCGCTTCGGGCCATTCAAAGCTTGTCGCGTTGAACAGCGACGGCATCGCGGCTGCCACTGCGACGAGCGTCAGCCCCCACAGCCAAATCTTTTTCCAGAGGGGAAATTCGAGCATCGAGTCTTATCTTTTTCCGATTGCCTGATGGAATGCCGCCGCGAGGACTGAGAGATCAGTCGTTGGCCGCGGAACCGCCCGGCGGGATGACATCGCCAATCGTGTGCCGCACGGCCTTTACGCGTACGCCCTGCGCGAGGTCGATATGCACGTAATCGTCTTCGACCTTGGCAATCTTGCCGACGAGCCCGCCCTGGGTGACGACCTGGTCGCCCTTCTTCAGGCCGGCGACCTTTTCCTGGTGTTCCTTCTGCCGCTTCATTTGCGGCCGGATGATGAGGAACCAGAAGATCACCACCATGCCGACAATCGGCAGCCAGTTGAGCCATCCCGGGGGTGCTGCGCCCGCCCCTGCGGCTGCGAGTATGTCTAACATCGTGTCGTTTGCCCGTAGAAAATCGAAAATTCGTCGGCGATTGCGAACGGGGTTTGCCGCCGCTCAAACGGCTTCGCTCCCCGCCCATCATCGTTCAAGTGGGCGCGGTTAGCAGCAATGCAAGTGCCCCGCAATCGCGCCCGACCTGCCCATACCCCAAGAAACCTGAACCAATGCCGCTTGCATGGCCGAACCCTGCACCGTATAGGCGCGCCTCCACTGGATACGGGAAGTAGCGCAGCCTGGTAGCGCATCACACTGGGGGTGTGGGGGTCGCAGGTTCGAATCCTGTCTTCCCGACCAGTGGAGTTTTTTCGGAGAATGCACGCGGTCACCTATGCTATGGGCTTGTCGCAGGTCGGCCGCGTCGAGTCTGGTGCGTTGCGGCGACGAGCAACTGCAATTCCCGAGAGGACAAAACAGTCGTCCCGACCAGTGGAACGTTCGTCGAATAGTCCGCGCCCTCGCTTGCTTATGAGCAAGGATCGATCAAGGGCCTGCACGGAACTTGCGCGGGACGAAGGCGTATATTGCAGCTTATGGGCCGTGAGCACCTCCTGATTTCAGCCGTAACTGTGGTCCTTGCCGCAGTACCCGCCGCTGCGCAGGACCCGGAACCTTTGGAGTTTCCCGGGCCGGAACAGGTCGACGATCCGCTTCCCAACCGCACGACCGACAATGTTCGCCTCGACGAGATGGACCCTTCTGCGGCGCCTCCTTTGGCCGATAGCACCGATGATGTTGTTCGGGAGCAAGCGGTATCCGCTTCGACACGCCGCACCTTCGCTCCCGCCGATTTTGAGCGGTTCGCGCCGCGCAGCGCTCTCGACATGGCACAGCAGATCCCCGGCTTTTCGATTCGCGAGAACGACGGCGAGCGAGGCCTCGGCCAAGCGAACACCAACGTCATCATCAATGGCCAGCGCATCTCGGGAAAGTCCAACGGTCCGATCGCCGCGCTCGGTCGCATCCCTGCCGAAGAGGTCGTCCGGCTCGAAATCGTCGACGGTGCCAGCCTCGATATCGGCGGATTGACCGGACAGGTGCTCAACGTCGTCACCAATTCGACCGGCGGCATTGCCGGCCAATTCCGCTACTCGGCCGAATGGCGCTCTTCGGGCGTACCGTTTCGCTGGGGTGACGGGCAGGTCTCGCTTGCCGGCGGCGGCGACAAGACCGAATGGACGCTCAGCTTCGAGAACGATTCCGGGCGACGTGGCGATGCCGGGATCGAACGCGTTTTCGATGCCGACGACCTGTTGATCGACACCCGCCTGGAGCAATCGAATTTCAACTCGGATCGCCCGACCCTGTCGGGCTCCTATGCGCGCACGGCCGACAACGGAAACGTCCTGAACCTGACCGGGCAGTTGCAAGGCTTCATTTTCCGCGAGCGTGAAGATTCGGAACGCAGCGGCGTCATCGATCCGATCGACCGACTGCGAACGTTTCGCGCTCGCGAAGACGAATACAATTTCGAGATCGGCGCCGATTACAGTTTCGCTTTCGGCCCCGGCCAATTGAAGTTGATCGGCTATCACCGCTACGAAGACAGCCCAACGGTCGCGCGCGTCATCACCGAATTCGCCGACGGCAGCGCATCGGAGGGATCCCGATTCACCCGCGACGCCGACGAGGCCGAAACGATCCTTCGCGCCGAGTACACCTTCCCAGCCTTCGGAGGAGACCTGCAGTTGGCCGTCGAGGGCGTTCGCAATTTTCTCGACATCACGTCCGAGTTCGAAGAGCTCGACGCGAATGGCGTCCTGCAACCGGTCGAGTTCGACGGCGCGACCGCGAGGGTTGACGAAGATCGCGGAGAAGCGAGCGCTACCTACAGCCGTGCGCTGTCGAGCGCGCTGCAATTGCAGGCATCGATCGGCGCGGAATACTCCCAGATCAGCCAGACCGGAGCGGACGGACAGACTCGCGATTTCTGGCGTCCGTTTGGCTTCGTTTCGCTCGATTGGAACGCCAATCCCACGCTCAACCTGTCGGGCCGGATCGAGCGCCAGGTCGGGCAGCTCAACTTCTTCGATTTCATCGCCTCGACCAACCTCGATCAGGATCGGGTCAACGTCACCAATGCCAATCTGGTGCCGCCGCAAAGCTGGCTGTTCGAGATCGAAGCGACCCAGAGCTTCGGCGATCTCGGTTCAATCAACTTGCGCGGGTTTTACGAAGATATCAGCAATATCGTCGACCAGATCCCGATCGAAGGCGGCGGACAGGCACCGGGCAATATCGATTCAGCTTCGATCTACGGGCTGGAAGGCGAATTGACCGTCCTGTTCGATCCACTCGGCATCCGGGGCCTGCGGCTCGATTCCGAATTTTCGTGGTCCGAAAGCGAAGTGCTCGATCCCTTGCTAGGCACACCGCGAGAGATCTCCGGAAACGAGTTCGTTGAAGTTGAAGTTGAGCTGCGACAGGACTTCTTCGGAACGCCTTGGGCGATCGGCGGCTTCTGGCGTTACGACGAGCAGCGGCCCCGAGTCCGGCTCGACGAAGTGTTCCAGCGGCTGAACCCACCGGGATTCCTGCGCCTCTTTGTCGAACACAAGGATGTCTTCGGTATGACCGCGCGCTTCCGGGTGGCCAACCTGCTCGATCGCGACAACCGACTTGATCGGACGATTTTCCTCGACCGTGCGGCGGGCATCGTCGACTTCCGCGAAGACCGCGATCGCCAGTTCGGGACGATCTTCTCGTTCGATCTGGAAGGCTCGTTCTAGCACCGCCTTGCGCCTGCGCGTCCCCGCGCCTAACCGCTGGCGCGAGAGGATGTAACGATGACCCTACGCATGCGGAGCTGGTTGTTCGCTCCAGGCGACAGCGCCAAGAAGATGGGCAAGGCGATTGCCAGCGACGCCGACATTGCATTGCTCGACCTAGAAGATTCGGTGGTGCCCGAGAACAAGGCCCCGGCACGCGAAACTGTAGTGCAGGCGTTGGGCGAAGCGACCGATCGCGCACGGGTCTGGGTGCGGATCAATCCCTTGTCGGGAGGCTGGACCGAAGCCGATCTCGATGCAGTGGTACCGGCCGCGCCCGGCGGGGTATTCCTTCCCAAGGCGGAAGGCGGACACGACGTCGAACGCCTCGATGCAATGCTGACGCAGCGCGAAATGGCGGCGGGGTTGCCGGTTGGTTCGATCAAGGTTGCCGCGCTCGTCACCGAAACCGCGGCGGCGATGTTCACGACCGGTACCTATGACGGCGCGCCGCGACTGGTGGCGATGAGCTGGGGCGCGGAGGACCTTTCAAGCGAACTTGGCGCCAGCGAACAGCGCGGGCCGGACGGCGAATACACCCATGTCTACGAGATGGCGCGCAGCCTGTGCCTTCTCGGTGCGGTCAAGGCGGGGGTCGCTCCGATCGAGACCGTGCAGCCCGAATTCCGCGACCTCGAAGCGCTCGAAACCCGCGCACGCCGCGTCCGTGCGCAGGGCTTTCGCGGAATGCTCGCGATCCATCCTGCGCAAATTGCCCCGATCAACGCCGCCTTTACGCCCAGTGCGGGAGAGATCGCCCGTGCCAAATCGGTGGTGCAGGCTTTTGCCGACAATCCCGGCGCCGGGACAGTGGCGATGGACGGGAACATGCTCGACCGCCCGCATCTGGCGCTTGCGCAGCGCCTGCTGGCGGAAGTCGATGAGGCCGATTAGGTAATGTCATTTTCCTACATTGACCTATTTGGTTATCTTTTGGTCGACTCGGCAACAGGAGCGGATCAAATGGGTATTCTCGACACGCTGATCGGACCGATCACTTCGATCATCGATAAGATCATCCCCGACAAGGAAGCGCGCGCGAAAGCCAAGCTCGAACTGCTAAAGCTCGAAGGCACGCAGGAAATGCAGATGATCGAAGCGCGCCTGCAGGCGATCGTCGCCGAAGCGAATTCGCGGGACCCCTGGACCAGCCGCGCACGCCCCAGCTTTCTCTATGTGATGTATGCGATGATCCTGTGGGCGCTGCCGATGGGCATACTGGCCGCCTTCAATCCCGGCGCGGCGAACGAAATCGCCAGCGGGATGAACGCCTATCTCAACGGCCTGCCGGAGCCGCTCTACGCTTTGTTCGGGACGGGCTATCTCGGCTACACAGCCGCGCGGCAATGGGGCAAGGTCAAGGGCGTCGAGAAGTAATTCTCGCGACTACTGGATCGACGCACACTTGATGCATCGCGTTGCGATCGGGCGCGCACGCAGTCGCTCAAGTCCGATATCCGCTCCGCAATTGGCGCAGGTTCCATAGGTCCCGTTCTCGATACGGCTCAGGGCAAACCGGATCTGCCGGATTTCGGCGCGCAAGACATCATCGATTCCCTCCAGCGCCTCGTCATCGGCAAGGTCGATCGCCTGTTCGCTGAAATCGGCTTCGAGCGGATGTCGCAGGTCCTCTTCGATATCCTCGGCACGCTCAAGCAGGTCCGACATGCGTGCTTCAAGCGTCGCGGTCATTTCAGTGTAGTCGTTCATGAGATGTCTCCTGCCAGTCAGCCGGGGAACCGGCCCTCGGTGTCGTTTGCCGGTTCCCGGCGGGTTCAGCCGACGGCGATCTTCTTCTTCGCTTCCTGCGCCGCCTTGGGGAGTTCGAGCACTAGTATTCCGTCCTCGTAGCGCGCGGTGGCATCCTCGATCGACACTTCCGCCGGTAGCGAAATGCTCCGCTGGACCGCACCGTAGTAGCGCTCGGAGTGGATGACTTTGTCATTCTCCTGGTCGGCATCGTATTGCGAGACTTCGGCGGAAATCGTCAGGACATTGTTGTCGACCGAAATGTCGAGATCGTCCTTCCTTACGCCGGGCACTTCTGCATGGACGATCAGCGTATCGCCGTTTTCCTTGACGTCGATCTTGATCTTGCTCGGTGCCGGCAGGGGGTCGCCGTGCAGCGGAGCGATCGAATATCCCAGCGGGAAATCCTGAAACAACTCGTCGAACAGACTGCGGCGAGCGGGGAGTTTGGCCATCATGTCCTCCATTCTTAAGCGTTTGGTGAAGCCCGATAGTGGGGCAACGACCCGTTCGGTTCATTGACGGAGATCAATTTCGTGTATCGGCGTAGCCACCGATGGAAGCGCTCGCGCTCGATCCGGCGGCTTCCATCCGCCGTTCGGCATTGGCTGCCTCGGTTGACTGGCTGACCGCAAATGGCACGTGGGAAGGAAGGAAGATTGGACCTGTTTCGAGTGCCGAAGGACTTGGGCCCTGGGCGCAACGGTTGAACTTGAAACGCCTTCTTGCGAAAGTTCGTTCATGTTCACATCCGTCACTCCCGTTTGCCCCGTTTCCGACATGCAAAGGACCCTTCAATTCTGGCAAACGCTCGGTTTTGAATTGAGCTTCGTGGACAACTCCGACCCGAAAGCCGCCGCATATTGCGGGGTCAGACGCGGCGCATTGGAAATTCATCTCCAGGCCTTCACAACCGATCAACTGAGATTCACCCAGACCATGGCGCTGCGGGTCTGGATGGAAAGCCGAGAGAAGCTGGATGCACTGGCCGAGGAGTGGGCACCGCATAATGTCATCTCGGCGCCGCTAGCGGACAGGCCTTGGGGAAACAGGGAGTTCGGCCTCTACGACCCCGACAAGACGCCCTTCTTCTTCTGCGTCGACATCTAGCGGGTGTGGCCACTTCGCTCCTTTTCCGAAGCGGGAACACCCGCTAACCCGTGAACATGTCCAACACGGTTTTTGTCCTCAATGGCCCCAATCTCAACTTGCTCGGCCTGCGCGAGCCTGAGATTTACGGATCGACCACACTCGACGAGATCGCCGGCATGCTGGAAGACCGTGCGCGCGATCTCGGATTGGCTATCGACATGCGCCAGACCAATCACGAAGGAATGTTGGTCGACTGGCTGCATGAAGCCCAGGCCGAAGGCGCGCGGGCGGTGCTGCTCAATGCAGCCGCCTACACACACACTTCGATCGCTTTGCTCGATGCGATCAAGGCGATACGCGTCCCGGTTATCGAAGTGCACCTGTCCGACCCGAAAACGCGCGAAAGCTTTCGGCACAACTCCTATGTCGGGATGGCCGCTGCCAAGACGATCGAAGGACACGGCCCCGACAGTTACCGTATTGCACTGGAAGCCGTCGCAGCTGGCGAAGTCTGAGCGCCGGCTGCTTTTGCAGAAATTGCAAGGATTGCCACTTGCCAGCCGCAATTTGCAGGAATAACGACCCGCGCAACCAACTACCCAAGGGGCATGCATGGCCAACGATAAGCCAGGTGCCGGAAAGAATTCCGGCATGAATATCGATTCCGATCTCGTCCGCGAACTCGCAGAGCTTCTCAACGAGACCGGCCTCACCGAAATCGAAGTCGAAGATGACGATCGCAAGATCCGCGTCGCGCGAGACATGGGCGGTGGTGGCGCCGGTGGCCTCACACCGGCTCAAATCACCGCTCTCACAGGTCGCTTCCCGAGCGCTCCGGAACCGGCCGCGACGCCCGCACCGGCGGCTGCCGCCCCAACGTCCGAACCAGCTCCGGCCGAAGATCACGGCGATGCGCTCAAGTCGCCAATGGTCGGGACCGTCTATCTCGCGCCGGAACCCGGAGCGGCCAACTTCGTCAAAGCGGGCGACAGCGTGTCCGAAGGCGATACCTTGCTGATCGTCGAGGCGATGAAGGTCATGAATCCAATCACCGCCGACAAGTCGGGCACGGTCAAGTCAATCCTGGTCGAAAATGCCCAGCCGGTCGAATACGACCAGCCGCTGGTCGTCATCGGCTGAGCGAACGCCCATGAGTATCACCCGCATCCTGATCGCCAATCGCGGCGAAATCGCTTTGCGCATCCATCGCGCCGCGCACGAAATGGGGATCGAGACTGTTGCGGTGCATTCCACCGCCGATGCCGACGCGATGCACGTGCGGCTCGCCGACCATGCAGTCTGCATCGGTCCGCCCGCCGCAGCCGAAAGTTACCTCAATCACGCCGCGATCATTTCCGCGGCCGAAGTCGCCGGATGCGACGCAATCCACCCCGGCTACGGCTTCCTGTCCGAGAACGCCAAGTTCGCCGAAATCGTCGAAGCGCACGACATCAAGTGGATCGGCCCCAAGCCCGAACATATCGTCACGATGGGCGACAAGGTGCAGGCCAAGAAGACCGCAGGCGAGCTAGGCCTGCCCTTGGTTCCCGGCTCGGACGGCGCAATCGACGACCCGGAAGAAGGCCGGAAGATCGCAGCCGAAGTCGGCTACCCGGTGATCATCAAGGCTGCGTCGGGCGGCGGCGGACGCGGAATGAAAGTCTGCGAAAGCGAAGACCAGCTCGAAACACTGATGCAGCAAGCCGGCAGCGAAGCCAAAGCCGCGTTCGGCGACGCGACCGTTTATATCGAGAAATATCTCGGCAATCCGCGCCACATCGAATTCCAGGTGTTCGGCGACGGCAACGGCAATGCGATTCATCTGGGCGAGCGCGATTGCTCGCTCCAGCGCCGCCACCAGAAGGTGCTCGAAGAAGCGCCCTCCCCCGTCATCACGCAGGAAGAGCGGATGCGGATGGGCGAAGTCTGTTCCAAGGCGATGCGCGATATGGGCTATCGCGGTGCCGGGACGATCGAATTCCTGTGGGAAAACGGCGAGTTCTACTTCATCGAAATGAACACCCGGCTGCAGGTCGAGCATCCCGTGACCGAAGCGATAACCGGGGTGGACCTGGTGCGCGAACAGATCCGTATTGCGGCGGGCAAGCCGCTGTCGGTCGCGCAGGACGATCTCGAGTTCAGGGGTCACGCGATCGAGTGCCGGATCAACGCTGAAGACCCGTTCACTTTCGCCCCCTCTCCCGGCAAGGTCACCTATTACCACCCGGCCGGCGGGATGCATGTTCGGGTCGATTCAGGGCTGTATGCGGGCTATTCGATACCGCCCTATTACGACAGCATGATCGCCAAGCTGATCGTCTATGGTCGCGACCGCGAGGGCTGCATCATGCGCCTGCGCCGTGCGCTCGAGGAAATGGTTGTCGAAGGCGTGAAGACCAACATCCCGCTGCACCAGGAACTCCTGCACCAAGACGACGTGCTGCACGGCGACTATTCGATCAAGTGGCTGGAAGAATGGCTGGCGGAGCGCGAAGGGTAGCCGCTTAGGCCGCCATCGACGCAACCAATCCGTCGATCACCGGGCCGATTTGCGAATTCGGCGCGTCCGGATTGCGTTGCTGTTCGAAGGACGCCTCGGCCATCAAAGCGTTGAGAAAACGCGCGGTCAGCGTGGGATTGGCCAATGCAATTTCACCGCGCTCGTGCGCTTCGGCGAGCAGGCTTTCAAAGACTCTCAGGCTGAAGCGATCCTCGATGGCCTTGGCGCGCATTGGACCCAGCGCCTCGGGGCCGATCTCGAACAGGATCTGCGCAACGTCGGGGTCCTGCACTTCGGCGAGCCATGCGACGCACGCTTCGCGCAGCCGCACGAGCGGAGGGGTGTCTGGATCGACCGTGGCCGAGGCGCGCTCGATAGCGCCGCGCGATTCGGCCTCGTAGATCGCCTCGACGATCTCGGTCTTGCTTTTGAAGTGATGGTAGAGCGCACCTTTGCTCAAGCCGGTCTCGGCCAGCATCTTTGCGGTCGTGGTAGCCTCTAGGCCCTGATCCAGAAGCGATTTTCGGAACGCTGCAAGCAACGCCGCGCGCGTCGTCTCGGACCTTTGTTTCTGTGTGACCATGGCGGGCCTTTACACGTTTCCCCGATCTGCATAAAACAAACCAACGGTCGGTTTATTTCTTACTCGATCTAATCCCTATGGAGACGCCCATGCAAGCCGCAATCGAAAACCTGACCAAGATGATGGCGATCTGGAACACGACCGACCCCGCCGAAATCGAACGGCTGGCCGAAGAGGCACTGGAGCATAACGTCCATTTTGCCGATCCCAACCACAACATCGTCGGGCGAAAGGCCTTCGTTGAGATGGTCCACCTGGTGCAGTCGCAAATTCCCGGCGCGGTCTACGCCCGCAACAGCGAGATCGACGTCCAGAACAACTTCTGCCGCTATCACTGGAAGATCGACATGGGCGACAAGCGGCTGATGAATGGCTTCGACATGACCGAAGTCAACGATTCCGGGAAGATCGCAAAGGTGATCGGCTTCTTCGGGCTGCTCGAGCGCGGGGACGCCTGAGAGGCCGCCCTACTCCCCGGCTTCGTCGATCGCGTCCACAAACGCGCTCGCCGCAGCCATCAATCCTTCGTAGCGACCGAATGCCAAGCCATCGTTGCGATTGCACAGCGCGATGACGCCGTAATCGCGCTCGACGAAGCGAGCATAATGGGCGTTGAAGCCGACCCATCCGCCGCTGTGCTGAAGCAGGGTCTCGCCCTCGTCGGTGCGGCTGACATTCATGCCAAAGGCGTAGCCGGTTTCTGCCGCCCCCTCCCCACCGGGCAAGTCGGCATCTGCAACGTAGGGCGTGTGCAGCTTTGCGATGAAGGCCTTGCCTCCGGGAAAGTCGCCGCTCGCCAACACGCGATCCCATTTCGCCATATCGGCGAGCGTCGTGTGCACCCCGCCATCACCGACCCAGTCGAGATTGGTCATGCCGATCGTCAGGGAACCGTCTTCGTGCGCAGTGTGGCCCAGCGCGCGGCGCGGCACGATCTCGCGGACGTCGTCGTAGAAGAGGGTGTCGGACATGCCGGCAGGGGCAAAAATCTCCGCGTCAGCGAATTCGCGCAGAGTTTTGCCGCTGACCCGCTCGACCACCTGCCCAAGCAGGAAATAGGCCAGGTTGGAATATTTGAACCCTGCACCTGCTTCATGCTCCAGCGGCTTTGTCGCCACCGCCGCATAGAACTGCTCGGTCGTCCAGTAATCCTGATCGCCGAAACGGAACGTCTCGCCGGGGCGAACCTCGAACCCGCCATAATCGCCCATCCCGCTGATATGGTGGATCATTTGCCGGACGGTAACCGGACGCACGTATTCGGTGAGATCGGGGAGATAGGTCCGCACGTCGGCGTCGAGATCGAGGTCGCCGCGCTCGGCAAGAATGGCAATGGCGGTCGCGGTGAATTGCTTCGAGACCGAAGCGATCCGGAAGACGCTTTCGCTGTCGATCGGTACCCCATGTTCGAGATTGGCCATTCCATAGCTGCGCTCGAACAGGAATTCGCCATTGCGCGTAATCCCGACGGCGCATCCGGCCGTGCGGGTGTTGTCGAAACCGGAAAAGACGGCATCGAGCCTTTCGGACGGAGATTGAGCCAAAGCGGAAGTGCCCTGAATGCACAGGGCCATTCCCAGACTTACCGTCGCAATCGTCCTTGAAATCATCGGCTTCACTCCCAATCCCCCAGGCCGTGAAGTCTGGATCATCGCGCCGGGATACTCTCCGCAGATTCGACCAATGACGAATGTAATCGACAAATGGTCCGCCTACCGAAGGCGTGTTTCAGGCTGCTCAAGCCGGTGGAGCTAACTCCGTTCCACCTGCAGCCTTTCCATCAGGTAACACAGGCAGTCCTGCCGAATGATGCGCTCGTCCGTCGTCAGCATGGCGGGAATGGCAGACCTTGTGAGACGCAGTTCCCCACCGTCGACGGAGAAGAACGCGCTTGCCAGATCGCGCCCGCCTTCGTCGATCGCTTCGAGCGGCATCGGATGGTTGGTGCGGCCGATTAATGTGCCGCCATCGATCGGCTCGAAATTCAAGCGGTCGAGACCGCCTTCCAGTCGCAGCCAGGACCGGTTTTGATCGTCGGAGAAATCGATCTCCGATTTCACCCGGACTTGCACGAGTGTGTGAAACAGCTCGAATTCGTCCCCCCGCACACCGCCAGAGGGCAACTCTGCCAAGGTCAGGACCGATTCCAGAAACCGCCCGGCGGCTTGGGCATTCTCTTCTCGCCCCGGCTGCCCGCATTCGATCGTGATCGCCGGGATCGAGCCGCTGAAGGACGCGGTCTGCGTGCCCGGCAGTCCCCGAAAGAGCACACCCTTGGGAGCAAACATCGAAGAGAGGCCCATGACTCGCGCATCCTTCACGCAGAGCACCGCATAATGCGGATTGCGGCCCGTATTGTTGTGGATGTCGATTGCCGCAAAGGCTTCGCGCTCGATCACACGCCGGTGCACCTCTGCCATGGTGCGCGCCTCCGGGCTGTCGATATCACTCTCGGCCCCCGGCCAAATACGATTGAAATCCGGTTGTCCGGGAAGCTTTCGCCGTCCCTCCCGGGCCGCCTCGACATTGCCGATCAGCAGCATGAGCGGGCGCGGCAACGGCGCGCCTGCGAACCGGCGCAAAACGCGCTGGATCGCGCCAAGACCCGAATCCTCGTTGCCGTGAATCAACGCCGACACAAACAAGGGAGCGCCAGATCGCCCGGGCAATTCGATCAGCGTCGGACTGCCCAGCAATGCATGGAGGTTGCGTGCCTCGCAATCGAGCAGCCCAGCGGGAACTGCGTCGAGGATCGTGAGCGTAGTCACGCCTTGCCGAAATCTCGCCTCAGATCGGCCATTCGTGGACCGGAAGGCCGGACTTCTGGTTCGCCAGATAGTCGGCGGTCAGACGATGGACGTCACCGTGGCGTTCAAAATGCGATAGCTGCCAAGTCGCTCCATTGCGCCCGCTTGCCAGCCGCGAAGACACGGTGGCGATGTACTTGTCGATCAGGTCTTCGGCCATTCCTTGCGCGCGCAGGCCCCGCTCCGCCATTGGCAAGAGTTCCTCGAGGACGCTTCTGACAGGGCGGCGGCCCCGCTTGCCGAACCAGTCGATCTCGGCATCGAGCCCGTGGCGGGCGGCTGCATAGAAATTGCCGCGCGCCCGTTCAAACGGCAATTCGGCCATTGCAGCGTCAACATAGGTCGAAAGCTCGTGGACGGCGCCGAAATAGAGCGCCGCATTGGCCATCATGTCGAGCACGCTGGGGCCCGCCGGCATGACCCGCTGCTCGATCCGGATGTGCGGCGCCCCGTCGGTGTCGAACCCGACCAACGGACGCACCCATCGCCATAGCGTGCCATTGTGCAGCTTGAGACAGGGAAACGCAGCATCCTTCCGGTCGCTGCAAAAGGGCAGCATCACCGGGTATTCGTCGAGGTTCTCCTCGAACACTTCGACAAGATCGCCCCGCGCGTACTCCGATCCGAACGTCACCCTCTGGCGCGATCGGGGTTGCGCGAGAGCCTGTTCGAACACCGGGATTCGCGTTTCGTGCCACAGCGCCCTGCCGAACAGGAACGGCGCGTTGGCCGAGATCGCAACCAGCGGGGCGCACAGGATCAACGAAGCGTTGTAGGCGCGCAGCATCGCGTCGGGCGGCAGCTGGAGATGCAATTGCAGCGATGTGGTGGCCGCTTCCAGCATGACGTCCTGATACGATGCCGCAAAGCCCGGCGATCCCGCCCTGCAACCGTCGATGTCGACCACGATAGGTTCGCCGCCGCGCATCCGCATCGCTTCGCGATTGAGCGCGCTGTAGCGGTTCGAGGGGGTCATCATGTCGAGCGAAAGATCTTCCTCCCGCAAGGTCGGGAGGGTGCCGATCGCAATCACCGTGTCGACATCGTCATGCGCGTTCGCGGCGCATTTCCGCATCGTTTCGCTCAGATGCGCGTGCATGCGACCGAGCCCCTCGCCGGCGAGGGTTTCGACCGGTGTGTTGATTTCGACATTGAAGCGCGAAAGTTCGGAAACGACCGATTCGTCGGCAAGCCGTTCGAGGAACCTCTGATTATGCGGCGCCGGAAAGAAATTGTGATCGATCAGCCATGCTTCGAGCTCAAGGCCGATTGTCGGGCCGATGTCGGACAGCTTGCCATCGCCGTGCAATCGGCGCAGCAGCTGAGTCTCCCGCGTGAGACGTTCGCCGAATTCGGCGAAATCCGACTCGGCGAAACTGGCTGCGCTGATCTCCTGCCCCATTGCCGTTATCCGCGCCCGGACCGCCTCACGCCGAAATGCCCGCAATTCTCCAGATGACGGTTCTGAAACTCGTCGCGTCGCATCACTCGAACACAAACCCCGCAGCCCGCGCTTCGGCAATCACCTCTTCGCCGGTCTTCATCGGACTTTTCTGCGCCAGGTCGTACCAATCCGGTTTCTCGTCGACGAAGATCTGCTGCAGGATACCCAGGCCCTTGGGAACTTCGAACAGCCCGGCAAGATAACTCGTGTGCCCGGTCGGCGTGAATTCGTACCAGAGATTGCTCCCGCACGTCTTGCAGAATGCCCGCTCGGCCCATTCGCTCGACTTGTAGACCGAGATGGAATCGCGGCCCGAAACATCGGCGCTTTCGCCGCTAAGTCCGCCGAGAAAGGTGCCTGACCAGCGCACGCACATATCGCAATGGCAGATATCGACCAGCGGCCGGGTGCCATGGAGCGTGATCTTTACCGCACCGCACAGGCAACGACCTTCCAGCGGTTGGGCGAGACGTTCCGGCTCACCTTCCTCAACCCCGAACATCTCGTCGCTCATATCGTGGCTTTCTTCGCTTTGGCGTTACAGGGGCACGCCCGGTTCGTACTTTGCGGTGCGGATCGTCAGCGATGTCTTCACGTTGTCGACATTGGGCGCCGGCGTGAGCTTGCTGGTAAGGAATTCCTGAAAGCTTTGAAGATCTTGGCTCACAATCTTGAGAATGAAGTCGATTTCACCATTGAGCATATGGACTTCGCGTACTTCGGGCAGTTCGCGCATGGCCGCTTCGAACTCGCGAAGGCTTGTTTCTGCCTGGCTCTTGAGGCTCACCATCGCAAAAACCGTAATGGCGAAGCCCAGCTTGGACGGATCGAGGTCGGCATGATAGCCGCGGATCACGCCGTCATCCTCCAGACCGCGCACTCGGCGGAGGCACGGTGGCGCCGTCAGGCCCACTCTTTGCGCCAATTCGACATTGGTCACGCGCCCTTCCGATTGCAGTTCCGAGAGCAGTCTTTTGTCGATATCGTCCAGATTGGCCATGTGACGCTGACTCCAGATGCGTGTTTTTCGTGCGGCGCAATCGATTGCGTAGCAACAATAGAACGTAAGAACATGCACAGCGATAGCCCCGCATGAACAATAATATTAGGTTTGCCAGCAATTGTCCCGCTTTGCAACGCACTCCAAGTGTTACCCTGTGACAAATGCGTTGGGCTGGTACAGCTTCGCAGAATGGATCCGCGTGGGGCGGATCGATAGCGCCTGCCTTGGAGACAATTGAACCGCATGTTCTTCGACGATCGCCTTGCTACCGTGCTGCGCCAGCGCGCCGATAGCGAAGCGGGCATGCGCACGCAGTTCCGGCAGCTGCTTGATATCCTTGGCAATCGCAAGTTTGCCCCGCGGGACGACCGCAGCCATTCCTTGATTGCGGCGGCCTGGCTGCGCATGGACGCATTGGCCGATGGCATCCCGGCGAAGGTGCGCGCGGCTATGATACGGGAACCCGGCTGGCGCTTGCGAAGCGCGGATCTGACCGCCCATCTCGCCGATTTCGAACCCGAAGTCGCATCCGCGGCTCTCAATCGAGCGCAACTGTCGGCTGAAGACTGGTCGGCGTTGATACCGCGGCTACCGATCCGTGCACGGGGATTCCTCAGACTGAGGCGGGACTTGCCAGTCGATGCCGAGGCGTTGCTCGGTCGGCTCGGGGTCTTCGACAGAGGCCTGCCATCGCCCAGCGCAGGACCGTTCGCCTCGCCGTCCTCGGCGATCGACCGAGCTCCGGCGATTTCGGAGTTCCAGCCGCCCTTTCGCGATCCGTCGCGGTCCGGCGAGACCAAGGGTGCGACGGAGCCGCAAGACTTGCGACCTTCCGCTGAACAGGCGGATGAAACGGAATCGGGGCGGAGCGAAATCTCCGCACTGGTCGAACGGATCGCACAGTTTCGCCGGACCCGCGATGTCGAGACCGCCGATGCGGAATTGTCGCCGCGCCTTCCGCTCGACGAATCGTCTTCGCTGCCCGAACATCGGATTGCGACGTTCGGTTTTGCCGCCGATGCGGCCGGGAGGATCGAATGGGCCGAAGCCGAAGTCGCGGCGATGATTGTCGGCACCAAGCTGACCGAGGCGCGCATGCTCGGCGCGAACGACACGGAAACGCGGCTTGAACGGGCCTTTTCGCGGCGACAGCCAATCGAATCCTGCGATAGGAACCTTGTGGGCGCGCCCGCAATCTCGGGCGATTGGATCGTCGATGCCCAGCCGCGATTCACGGAGAGTGGCAATTTCGCCGGCTATATCGGGCGATTTCGCCGCCCGGCAAATCCGGATGCCGGTTTGGAAGGCGATGCGCCGGCCGAATCCGATCGCATCAGGCAATTGCTGCATGAGCTGCGCACTCCGGTAACCGCAGTCCAGGGTTATGCCGAGGTCATCCAGCAGCAATTGTTCGGTCCGGCGCCCCACGAATATCGCGCGCTGGCGGCTGCTATCGCGGCCGACGCCGCGCACATATTGGCGGGTTTCGAAGAGCTCGACCGACTGGCCAAGCTCGAAATCGGAGCAATGAGCGTCGAAACCGGCGAAACGGATTTCGGTGCGCTCGTCTCGCAAACCGTCGGCCAGCTTGCGGCGGTCCTGAGCCCAAGGATGGCCGGCATAGAATTGGTGCTGGACAATCGCCAACCGCTGCTCGTGGGGATCGACCCCGAAGAGGCCGAAGCGATGGTTTGGCGCCTTTTGGCTACGCTTGGGGGCGGCTGCGCATCAGGTGAAATGCTGGCCTGCACGCTCGAGAACGGGAATTCGGAGGTGCGCCTGACCTGCGATCTTCCTGCTCAGCTGATCGACGAGGACGACGTGTTTGCCGCAGAAGCAAAGCCCGTCGCAAACTCCGTCAACGCTGGCCCTTTCGGAGCGGGATTCACATTACGGCTGGCCCGCGCCGAGGCACGCGACGTCGGCGGCACTCTAGATCAATCCGGCGAGCGGGTGATCCTCAGCCTACCACTCTTGACCCCCGAGGATGCGCTGCCTAGCCAGTTGCGAGGAAGCGGGTCCGGCGGGGAGGCCTGACGCGCTCTCGATGGGATCAGAACCTGCAAGGGAATCTGGGCTGCGCAGCGCCCTTTGCGGCACTGCCTTCATAGTGGGGGAAGCGCGATTTCGACCGGCTCCATGCTTGTGCCGCCAGACAAGGACAGGTTGGCTCGATTCCCGGATGAATTCGGCCAGCGGGTACTCCTGACCGTCGACACCGAAGAGGAATTCGACTGGGAAGCCCCCTTTCGGCGCGATGGGTACGGTCTCGAACACGTCCGCGAAATTGCACGGTTTCAGGAGTTTTGCGAAGGCCTGGGAGTGAGTCCCGTCTACCTTGTCGACTGGCCGATTGCGAACGATCCGACGGCTATCGATATCATTGGCGACGCCGTGCGCCGGGGGACTGCAGAGGTCGGCGTACAATTGCATCCCTGGGTCAGCCCTCCGTTCGACGAAGAGGTAAACACTCAGAATTCCTACGCCGGGAGCCTGCCGGCCGAGCTTGAAGCGGCCAAGTTCGACGCGTTGCGAGACCGGATCGAAGAAGCGTTCAGCACCGTACCGTTGATTTACCGCGCAGGGCGATACGGGCTTGGTCCGCACAGCGCCGACCTGCTCAAGCGCAACGGTCTCAAGATCGACACGTCGGTGCGGTCGCTGTTCGACTACCACATGCAGGAAGGGCCGGATTACACCCATCATCCGCTCGAACCGTACTGGGTCGACGATGAGCGCGAATTGCTCGAACTGCCGGTGACGACCGTTTACTGGGGCATCCTGCGCCAGCTCGGCGTCCCGATCCAGCGAATGCAGCGCTTCGTTCCAACCTTTTATGCCGCCTTTTCGCGGTTCAAGTTGCTCGAACGGATTGCTCTCACCCCCGAAGGCGTAACTGCAGACGAAGCGATCCGCGGCATCGATATCGCGCTCGACGATCGACTTCCGGTCCTCGTCCTGTCGTTCCACAGTCCCTCGTTGGCGCCCGGCCACACCCCGTACGCCGAAACCCAGGAAGACGTCGAAACGCTCTACGATTGGTTTCGTCAGGTTTACGCCTATCTCGAACGCCGGGCGGTGCTGCCGACCAATGTCGCGGAGATTATTGCCGCAACCGGACGATAGTCGGCAATTGTCGCCGTTTGAGCGCTTGTGAACTCGCGATTGCCGCTGTAGGGGCACTCCCGGTCTCGCCACCGGAACCAGCGTTGGATTCTGGCAAGGGCCTGTAGCTCAGCGGTTAGAGCTGGCCGCTCATAACGGCTAGGTCGCGGGTTCGAATCCTGCCGGGCCCACCGGCGGCGAAGACCAAGAAGTGAGTGTCGGGGAGTGGCGCAGCCTGGTAGCGCACCTGTTTTGGGTACAGGGGGTCGCTGGTTCGAATCCAGTCTCCCCGACCACCACTTCAAACCCAGTCCGAAATGATCTGGAAGAACCCGCGAAGGGTTTGCTCCGCTGCGGCGTTGGGATTGTGATTGCTACAATCCGCGACGCAGTGCGACGTGACTTGTTGGCGCTCACCCGGCATCATCATGCCACGTTCGAGGCAGAACAGGGATACGACCTGTCATGAGCAACGCCAGTATCGCCCTCAACCGGTTCGGGTACGGACTGCGACGCGGCGAGCGCGGTCCCGACGATCCAGTACGAGACCTGCTCGACCAATTCGATCGCTACGACCCGCGCCCGGCCGCATTGGACGGACGCGAAGACACGTCGCACAAGGCAGGCGAGTTCATTCGAACGATCCGCGAACAGCGACGCAAGCGCCAGGATTATCTCCGCTCCGGATCGCCCGATAGCGAGGGACCCACGATGGGTTCGGCGACGCCGGATTCGGCCATGCGCGATACCACACAGCGTGAAGAACTGCCTCCGGAGCTTCGCAGAGCTCTGGTTTCCGGCCGCGGAGCGTTTCGCGAAGATGTGGCGCTGCGCACCCGGATCGCGGTGAACAGCGATGCGCCGATGATCGAGCGGCTGGTCCATTTCTGGTCGAACCATTTCAGCGTTTCCATCGGCAAGGTCGGCACCATGCATCAGGTCGGGAATCACGAATTCACGGCCATCCGCCCGCATGTGCTCGGCACGTTCGGCGACATGCTGAAGGCCGCAACGCTGCATCCGGCAATGCTGCTCTATCTCGATCAGTTTCGATCGACGGGTCCGAATTCGCAGTTCATCAGGCGGCGACGGAACAGCGCCAGGGGACCGCGGGGGCTTAACGAGAACCTCGCGCGCGAGATCCTCGAACTGCACACAATCGGCGTCGATGGCGGCTATTCGCAATCGGACGTGACCGAATTCGCCCGTGCCCTGACCGGGTGGACGATCGCAGGCCTGCCGATGACCGAGCGGTTTTCCGATCCACAGCCTGGCGGCGCGGTCTTCATCCGGGTCGCGCACGAGCCCGGCTTGCGTACGATTATGGGTCGATCCTATCGCGACAACGGACCGCAGCAGGCGATGGCAATACTCGACGATCTTGCCGCCCACCCTTCCACCGCGCGGTTCATCGCGAAGAAACTGGCCCGCCACTTTGCCGGCGACGAACCGCCACAATCATTGGTCGCAAACCTCGAACGGGACTTCCTGCGTTCCGGGGGCGATCTCGCCAGCCTCACGCGGACGCTGATCGAAGCGCCGGAAGTCTGGAATGCGGAACCCGCGAAGTTTCGCCAACCGTTCGAATGGCTGGTTTCGGTGATGCGATTTGCGGGAATCGACAACCTGGGTTCACGGCGGATCGTCGGAGCTCTCAACGAAATCGGCCAGGTTCCCTGGCGCGCGCCCTCCCCGGCGGGATATGACGATTTGTCGGGCAGCTGGGCTGGTCCCGATGCCTTGTTCCGGCGTGTGGAACTGGCCGAACGCATCGCCCGCAACGTTCCGTCGGACGACATCCTTAACCGCGCCGAAACGGCTTTTCCGGGATCCCTGAGCGACAACACCCGAACCTGGCTCAGCCGCGCGGAGAGCAACGCCCAGGCTCTCGGCCTGCTGCTGGTCGCGCCCGAAATGATGCGGAGATAAACGATGACGCCGAACGCATTCGATCGACGCACCATGCTGACCGGCTCGCTGGCATTGGGGGCGACGGGGCTGGCAATGCCCCAAATAGCCTTCGCCAAGAGTGCCGGCTCGAAAAATCTCTTGCTGGTCGTGCTGCGCGGCGCGGCGGACGGGCTGGCCATGCTCGCTCCACTTGGCGATCCCGACTTCGCTCGCACGCGCAGCGCGGCTCTTGCGGACTACGAAACCGCGCGCCGGGCCGACAGCTTCTTCTCGATCCATCCGGCTTTCGAGCAGGTCGGCATCGCCTATGCCGAAGGCGATGCCCTGTTCGTCCATGCAGCCTCTACCGCCTATCGCGAACGTTCGCATTTCGATGGGCAGAACATGCTCGAAACCGGCGGATCGACACCTTACGCAAAACGCGACGGCTGGCTGAACCGGCTGGTCGGAGCAATGCCGGCGACCAAATCCGGCGTTCCACCGAAAGCTCTGGCAATTGCTCCCACGGTACCGCTGGCGCTGCGCGGCGACGCTCCGGCTTCGAGCTACGCGCCTTCAGCACTGCCGCAAGCGAGCGACGATTTCCTCGACCGTGTTTCAAGGCTTTACGCTGCGGACGAGCAGCTGGGGGGCCTATGGATGAAAGCCCTCGAAACGCAGGAAATGGCAGCCGATGACGGTCTGAGGAATCTGCGCGATGCCAAGGCCGTAGGCGAACTCGCCGCTTCGCTGATGCGCGAATCGAACGGCGCGCGGATCGGTATGGTCGAACTCGGCGGATGGGACACGCATGCCGGGCAGCGCAATGCCTTCAACCGACAGGCACGGCAGCTCGATACGCTGCTTGGAGCCTATCGCAGTGCGATGGGATCGGCGTGGTCCAGCACGCTCGTGCTGGTCGCGACCGAGTTCGGAAGGACGGTTCGCTTCAACGGCACGGGAGGCACCGACCATGGAACGGCTGGCGCAGCGATCGTCATGGGCGGCGCCATACGCGGTGGACGAGTCATCGCGGACTGGCCCGGTCTTGGCGATGGCGACCTGCATGAAGGTCGCGACTTGAGACCGACGACCGCGCTGGAAAGCGTGCTGGCGGGGGCGACGGCCGAGCATTTTGGCCTCGATCCTGCAGAACTGATGGCCAGCCTGTTTCCGGGCCGTTCGTCGACACCGCTTACGGGTTTCGCGCGAGGCTGAATCCTATTGTTCCATTGTCGGCGGTGCGCTCGGCACGATCCCGCCGGTCTTGATGGCGCGTTCCTCGTTGGCGAGGATTCCGACCACCTGCGTCCACACCGCGACGTTCTGCCGCAATTGCGCGATGTCGATCTTGTCGAGCGTGTCGTCGGGCGTGTGGTGCAGGTCGAAATAGCGGGTCCCGTCCTGCTGCAGATCGATGATCGCGCCGCCCTGATCGCGCGAGATATTCAGGTCGGCACCGCCGCTCGCGACGATGGTCGAATTGGCCACACCGTAACGGGCAACCGAACTTGCAAGCCTTGCGTGAAGGTCCGGATTGGTTTCGCGAAAATTGCTTTCGAACCGCCAGATCCGGTCCGCACCGAAATCGCTTTCGATGCCGACCGCAATCGGCTCGTCGATATGCGCCTTGCTGTAGGCGACCGAGCCGAACAGCCCGACTTCCTCCGCTCCGGCAAACAGCACGCGAATGGTCCGCAAAGGCTGTCCCGCTGCGCCCACGTGCAGCGCAGCGGCAGCGATAATCCCGCAGCCTGCGCCATCGTCGAAGGCTCCCGGTGCATTCCACCAGCTGTCAAGGTGACAGGCGAGCAGGACCGGCGGCAGGTCGGGATTGCGACCTACGATCTCACCCACCACGTTGCCGCTCGTCTGCGTGCCGATGCGGCGCGGGTTCAGCTCAAGGCGGATGCGGATCGGGCGCCCATCGGCTCGTTCGAACATGCGTTCGAGGTTTTCGGCGTCGGGCACCGACATCGCCGCCGCCGGGATGGGTTCGACCCCTTCGGGAAACCCCGTGCCGCCGGTATGCGGATTGCGGTGGTAGTCGGTACCGACGGCCTTGATGACAGTGGCAATCGCCCCCTTGCTCGCTGCAATGCCAGCACCGACCCAACGGGCCGGTCCGGCAAATCCATAGTGCGAACCGTCCATCGCCGGGCGCATCTGGTGGCTGATATAGGCGATCTTGCCTTCCAGGCTGCCGTCTGGAGCAGTGCGCAGTTCCGCCACCGTTGGGAAGAACACCACTTCCGCTTCAAGACCGCCCACCGGCGTAGCGGCGCTGTTGCCGAGCGGCTGGACGATGAGTTCCTGCGGGAAGGGCGCCGTCACATGCGCGCGCCAGATATCGCCCGGCACCCAGGTGTCCATGTCGAACGGTTCGTCCGCAACATTTTCGAACCCGTGCTTGTCGAGCCAGGCCATCGCCCACACCCGGCCGCGCGTTTCGGCCTCGGTTCCCGCCTGTCGCGGCCCGACTTCGGTGGTCACCCCTTCGACGAAATCCCAGGCGATCCGGTCGCCTTCCAGCGCGGCATCGGCGACTTCTTCAAGACTGCCGGACACCGTAACCGGAGTGCCGTCGGGGTTTTGGCCCCTTGAAAGATGCGCCAGGGGTCCATCCCATTGCTGGGCAAAAGCGGACGTGGAGGTGGCGAGCGCGGCGAGCGTTAGGAGTGTCTTGTACATGGCGACCGCTGCTAGGCATGAGGCGAAGCCAAGTCCAGCGCGCTATGCCTCTGCCACGCGCTTCAATTCAATCGGCTCGTTCTCTTCAAGAGGTGCCGCTTCTTCCAGACCTTGGACTTCGGCATTCTCGACCCGGTTCCTGCCCTTCGACTTGGCTTGGTAGAGTGCCGAGTCGGCCCGGGCAAAGAGCTGCTCGTAGGTCTCGCCTTCATGCGCCGTCGCTACGCCGAAACTCGCAGTGAGACGGATGTCGTCGTTCAGCCCCTCGTGTTTGAGGCTTGTGAACGCCAGCCGGATCCGTTCGGCGAGGCGCTCGGCCGGCTCGTTGGGGCAATTCCAGACCGCGATGCAGAATTCCTCACCGCCGACCCGGCCCGCCGTGTCGCATCCGCGGACCATCTTTGCGATCAATTCGCCAAAGCCCGAAATCGCATGGTCGCCCGACTGATGTCCCCAAATATCGTTCACCTGTTTGAAGTGATCGATATCGGCCACGACGAGGCTAAGCGGGCGCCCTTCGGTCTGCGCTCGCGGAATGATGTTTCGCATTGCCTCTTCGAAGGCCGCGCGGTTGTGGAGTCCGGTCAGCGAATCCTTCTCGCTGCTTTCGCGCAACGTATTCGTCCATTCGACAATCGTCGCGCCAATCAGGATCATCGCGCCCATGATGTTCTTCACTCCGAGCACCAGCCCGATCAGCGAGTAGTAGATCGATTGCTGATATTCGCCCGCTGGGATGGTTTGTTCGAACATCACCGACAGCGACGGCCTGATAAAGAAGTCGGCGGTCGCAAACGCGATGAGGAAGATGATCGCCATATCGGTCAACTCGCGGCGCCGAGCACTGATCAGCGTCGTCAATCCGACCATATACATCGCGCCATAGCCGATATTGACAAGGATCAGCGCCGGGCCCGCGTCATTGGTAAAGTTGATTGCCAGCGCCAACACCAGGGCGGTGATCGCATAGATGGTGAGGATGGAAGGAAGATGCAGTTTCTGTCCGACCCGTTCACAAGCCGAGCCAAGGAAGAAGGTCACCCCCAACGTGTAGAACAACTGGGTCGTGTGGAACGTATAAAACGCATCGCCGGGAAGAAAATGGGTAACCAGGTACCCGACGGCGAAACAGACATAGCCCAGACCAAATCCGAGCACGTGACGCTTCATGCGCCCGACCCGCCAGAACACCGCGAAGGTCACCGCGAAAAGCAGCGCCATCATCGGCGTCAACAATCCTAGAATCTGCGTTTGCATCGACCCGTAAAGCTCCCGTTGCGCCGGGTTAGGTCAATAAGGTTAAGGCCGCCTTTAGAAAGTGCGCATTTCGGGCACAATTTCGGGCCGGCTCGGCCACGCATCGATCACCCCCTTTTGGGCTGGCTCATTGGCCCGGGATTTCGGAAGATCCCGATCGACAATCGGCTTACGATTGCCGGTTGTCTCCACGCCTCACGCTCCTATTGTGACGAAACAGGGGGAAGACAAACCGCCGGGTCGACAAAGCGCCACAAGAATTGGGGGTGAAGCGCCATGCCTATCGATCCGGATTTGCTAAAGAAAAACGCGAGTTATTTCGTCTCCGATCACAGCGTGGTCTTGCGCGAAACAAAGACCGGCACGGGCGCCGTCAATCACTTGCTGCTGAGCGACTGGCTGAAGTATCTCGGCGAAACCCACACCAAGAACTGGACTACGAAGTCGGGTCAGCCTCGCTCGCGCACCTTTGCCAAGGTCCGCTGCCGGGGCGATACCGGCTGGCTCGATTGCGACGATTTCGGCGAAGAGCGAGGGCTGGAAGTCAATTTCGTCGATGTCGGCCAGGGCGACGGCTGTCACATCGTCACGCCCGACGACGAAGTGCTGTTGGTCGATGCGGGCGTCTCCGACAATATGAACCGCTTCCTCAGCTGGCGCTACAACCTGCGCTCTCGCAATGTCGAAGGTGCGCCCGACTTCGACCCGGACAAGGGAGACAAGGGTCCGTTCGAAATCGATCACGTGGTGATGTCGCACCCGGATAACGACCACTATTACGGGTTCCTCGAATTGTTCGAGAACGCCAAGTTCACATTCGGTCCGGTCTACCACAACGGCATCGTCGAGCGTCCCGCCGAAGAGGAGCAGGAAGGCGTCGACTACAAATGGGATCTCGGCGGCCTGTTCACATCGGATAACGATGAACAATACCTGTTCGATTACATCACCAGCCCGACCAAGCTGAAGGCGTTGGTCAATCGGCATCCAACCACCACCAAGCAGTTGATCTCGACCCTGCGCGCGCTGTTCGCCAACACGCCCGGCGCGAAAGTCCACGGCGTCGGCGTCCCGATGGCAAAGCTTGACGAGGAACACTTTCTCCCCGGTTTCGAGAAGGACAAGAAGTTCTCGCTGCAACTGCTCGGACCGATCCAGGAGAAACCGAAGTTCGGCACAAAGACGCTCACCACCGTCCGCAGGCTTGGCAACGAAGGCGAGACCAAGAACGGCCATTCGGTCATCTTCAAGGCGCAGTACGGCAAGCTCCGCTTGCTGCTCGGCGGCGACCTGAACGTTCGGTCGCAGAACTTCCTGCTGCAATCTTACTCCGGGAAGGAACAAACGCTTTCGGACATTCACAAGGAAATGAAAAAGCTGCGCAAAAAGAAGACGCTCAACGAGGCCGATCAGGCAAAGCTTGAGCAGCTCGTTTCGGACGAAGCCGAGCAGCTCGCCGTCGGCAACGAGGTGTTCGGCGTCGATATCGCCAAGGCCTGCCACCATGGCAGCCCGCACATCCTCGACGAGTTCATCGCGGCGACCGATGCGGCGGCAACCGTGATTTCGAGCGGCGACGAGGAATCGCACGTGCATCCCCGACCGGACGCGCTGGGTGCCTATGGCAAGCATTCGCGCGGCATCCGCCCGCTGATCTTCTCGACCGAACTCGCGCGCTCGACCCGCGAATTCTCGCCCTTCATCTCCAGCTATGTCGAGGTGCTCCTTGCCATCGCGGCGATCGAGGCGGAAACCAACAAGAACAAGAAGGCGAGCATGATCGCCGAACTCGAAGACAAGCGCGATCGCAACGTCGCGGTCTACGGCATGATCACGGTGCGCGCGCTTGGCGACAAGGTGATCCTCGCACAGAAGCTCGAACGTTCCTCCAAGGCGTCGCGCAAATGGGACATCCACGAGCTCCATTACGACGACGAGGCCGAGCAGTATTACTACGATCCGCACTGATCCGGCAGGAATGCACGCGAGCGCGCTTGCGGCCCGGCGCGCTCGCGACTATCTGGCGTGCGCAAATATCCAGCAGTTTTACCCGATCCAAAGGACGACCCACGATGGCCGCGCAATACGCATTCGTCATGAAAGGCATGACCAAGAGCTTCCCCGGTGCCCAGAAGCCGGTGCTCTCGAACATCAACCTGCAATTCTACCAGGGCGCGAAGATCGGCATTGTCGGCCCCAACGGCGCGGGCAAATCGACGCTGATGAAGATCATGGCCGGGATCGACACCGATTTCTCGGGCGAGGCCTGGGCGGGCGAGAACATCACCGTCGGCTACCTGCCGCAAGAACCGGAGCTGGACCCGACCAAGACCGTGCTCGAAAACGTCAAGGACGGTGCGCGCGAAACCGCGCAGCTGGTCGAGGAATTCAACGCCGTGTCAGCGCAGATGGCCGAACCCGACGCCGATTTCGACGCGCTGGGCGACAAGATGGCCGAGCTCCAGACCAAGATCGACGCGGTCGATGGCTGGACGCTCGACAACCAGCTCGAAATCGCGATGGAGGCGCTGCGCTGCCCGCCTTCGGACGCTTCGGTCGAGAACCTGTCGGGCGGTGAAAAGCGCCGCGTCGCGCTGACCCGGCTGCTGATCCAGAAGCCCTCGATCCTGCTGCTCGACGAGCCCACCAACCACCTCGATGCGGAATCCGTCGAATGGCTCGAAAACCACTTGAAGGAATATGCGGGCGCGGTGCTGATGATCACCCACGATCGCTACTTCCTCGACAACGTGGTGGAGTGGATCCTCGAATTGGATCGCGGCTCCTATTATCCGTACGAAGGCAACTACTCGACCTATCTCGAAAAGAAGGCCAAGCGTCTCGAACAGGAAAGCCGCGAGGAATCCGGGCGTCAGAAGGCGCTCAGTCGCGAACTCGAATGGATCCGGCAAACGCCCAGTGCGCGCCAGACCAAGTCGAAGGCGCGTATCCGCAAGTTCGAGCAACTTCAGGAAGCGCAGCAGGATCGCAAGCCCGGCAAGGCGCAGATCGTGATCCAGGTGCCCGAGCGTCTCGGCGGCAAGGTGATCGAGGCGAACAACATCTCCAAAGCCTATGGCGACAAGCTGCTGTTCGAAGACCTGTCTTTCAAGCTGCCCCCGGGCGGGATCGTCGGCGTGATCGGCCCCAACGGCGCTGGTAAATCGACGCTGTTCAAGATCATCACCGGACAGGAAACCCCCGACAGCGGCTCGATCAGCATCGGCGACACCGTAAGGCTCGGCTATGTCGACCAGTCGCGCGACGACCTGACCCCGTCGAACAACGTCTGGGAGGAAATCTCCGACGGGCTCGATTACATGCAGGTCAACGGCCACGACATGTCGACCCGCGCCTATGTCGGGGCGTTCAACTTCAAGGGCCCCGACCAGCAGAAAAACGTCGGCAAGCTGTCGGGCGGCGAACGCAACCGCGTGCACATGGCGAAGATGCTGAAAGAAGGCGGCAACGTATTGCTGCTCGACGAACCGACCAACGACTTGGACGTCGAGACGCTGGCCGCCCTGGAAGACGCGATCGAGAACTTCGCCGGCTGCGCCGTGGTGATCTCGCACGACCGCTTCTTCCTCGACCGGCTGGCGACGCATATCCTGGCGTTCGAGGGCAACTCGCACGTGGAGTGGTTCGAAGGGAACTTCGAGGCGTATGAGGAAGACAAGCGGCGGCGACTCGGCGATGCGGCGGATCGGCCTACGCGGTTGGCTTATAAGAAGCTGACTCGGTAGGTCTTCAAAATTTCATTTCAGTTATCAGGGCTATTTCTGAAAACGATTCTACCATTTCGGTCTTTACCTTACCTTCTATGACGTAATTCGCCGAAATCACTCCGCTATAAAGACCTGTTTGATTAGCTGTTATTTCAATTTGGAGGCCCATTATTCCCCCTGGTTCTAGGAAAACGAATCTATCTTTGTCTGCATAGCTGAACCGATAGTTTCCAACGCCATCACTTAAACATCCAACAAATTGACCTTTCGGAGCAGTTCCGTACGCCTCAATCATGTATGAACCATCATCCACAAATTGTCTTAACTCGTCGATCTTCACATCAAAATCTCGAATCCGTATCGGCTTTTCGGTGGAATTTTGGACCGTTACATCTACGATAAAACTCTGCCGATCTGGATCACAATTGCCGGTAATGTAGGCAATCTTCTCGTCTTTGTCATTGGCATGAGCAGAGGAAGTCACTTCTCCGTGTCCGCCAATAATCTCAACCAAATTCACTATGTTATCTGCAAATGTGGATACTCCTGCGATCACAACGCCTATGAGGGCAAGGAGAGCAAAGATTGGATTTTTTCTAATCTTCTCAGCGAGACTCAATTCCCTTTTCCCCACCCATTCTTCGTTGAAGCTCTATCGTTGGATTGAATACACCAAAAGGGCGATGCAAACCACCATGGGTGTTTCTCTTTTTCTGCGCTCGTGGTGTAGCGCTTGATCAGGGGTCCCGCCCCTTGTGGGCCAGACCGACTTAAAAATTGAGCGTCATCCCGGCTAGGCGTACAGGATGACCGACAATTTCAATCCCGTTCGCCCTGAGCCGGTCGAAGGGCTGTCCTTCACTCTTGATGACAGGACAGGACTTAACAAGCGCAGGGCTTCGACAAGCTCAGCCCTAACGGGTTAGGGTGGCGTGACATGGATGCCACTCACCTCATCATCCACGGTACGGTCCAGGGCGTGTTCTACCGCGATTGGACGGTGGCATCAGCGCGCGAACTTGGCCTCACAGGCTGGGTGCGCAATCTGCGCGACGGCACGGTCGAGGCGCATTTGGAGGGCGACACCCAAATCATCGAGGCTATGATAGTGCGGATGCATGACGGTCCGTCGCGGGCTCAGGTCAAGCACATCGAGCAGGCCGAGGCCGATGAGCAGGGCCTCACCACCTTCGAGCGGCGCTGACACCGGAAGTGATCCGCCGAGTTCGCTCACACTCGCGAAAGCAGTCGAAGCGTTTTCCTACACTCGCTCGAACCGCTAGGCATTGGGCGGCTCTTTCCCATTGTCAGCTCGCTACCAAACAACGCTCTTTGCGCGCGATAGATGCAAGCATCGTGCGTTTCGAGTTGGGGAAGTGTCAACTTCGAATATTGGGTAATTTTAGTATTGAAATCAGATTCTTGAGTTCAAGCCGTGTAGCTGACACACTGTTAATTGTGTCAAGTTCGCTGGCGCGGTCTATTCCGCCGCCTGCGTCCCGAGCCACACCCAGCCGCTGAGCACAATCGCAGAAGCAGAAACATAAGTCATCAACCCGCCGGGGATGAAGTTCACGTAGCCGCCAAGGTCCATGAACACGAAGTAACCGATATCGGCCATGCCGCCCGTCAGCGCTGCGACCCAGGCTGCCGTTCGCCAGTTTGCGCTGTTCGGTCCTCGCCACAGGAAAACTGCGCACACCACCGTCGTCGCCCCGATCCAGCCAAGGTTCCAGCCATGCTGGTTGTAGAGCGCAGAGGCCGCGGGATGCGCTTCGAACATCAGTTCTTCCTTCGGCACCGCGTCGGCCACCGCCTGCACCGCGCTCGCCGCGTCAGGCGCGCTGATGATGATCACGCCCGCGAGCACATGCACCAGTCCCCAGATCACCCACAAAATCGCCGCCACTTTCAACGCTATCGCTTGCATGTTCGTCATATCCCGAGATCCCTTCAAACTTGCCAGCGCCGAATCCAGCGCGGATAGAGGGAGCGTATGAATATAGTTGATAGAGTCAACTAAATAGCGATGGCTGGCGAAGACCCGCTCGAATTCGCGTTCCAGGTCGACCGCTTCATGCGGCGGCTGAATGCGCGCGTGCATGCGCAGGCGCCCGAATTCGATCGCGAGAAGGTCGGGCCGATCGGCGGGATGATCCTGATGACGCTCGCCGAAGTCCAACCCGCGCCGATGCAACGGATCGCGACCATGATGGGCCGCGACAAGGCACAGCTCAGCCGCATGTTCTCCAGCCTCGAGCGCAAGGGCCTTGTCGAGAGGGCAGCCAACACCACCGATCAACGCAGCAGCCTGTTGAGCCTCACGCCAAAGGGCGGTGAGCTGGTCGATGCGATCAAACATGCGGTGGGAGGCGCGGTGGGCGACCTGCTTGCACCGCTCGATCCGCAAGAACGAAGCGAGATGCTGAGGCTGCTGGCCAAGACCTGAGCAATCGGCACCCCGCCAAGGCGGGGATTCCATCCCGACTGACGTTTTCCTACTCAAGCCGTCATTGTTACGTGTCGGTCAATGGCCAAAACCCCTGACACCACACTGAAAACGCGGGAAAAATATGCACGGAAATCCCGGGATTTTTCTTCCCCGGGACCGTGTAACATGCGGTCCATGTCTCGGCGCCCGAAACGCCTAACCGCCTTTCAGCATCCCTCCATCAATCGCGATCTCCTGTCCGGTTACGTAGGATGCCCTCGCGCTTGCCAGGAACGCCGCCATTGCCGCGAACTCCTCTGGCTGGCCGATCCGACACGTAGGGATCGCTTCGACTGCCTTCGACCGGAAAGCCTCCGCCGGTACGCCCATTCGCTCGGCTGTGGCCGCATGAAGCGATCGCAGGCGGTCGGTGTCGATCTGGCCGGGCATCAGCAAGTTGACCGTGATCCCGTCCGCCGCAACCTCCCGCGAAAGGGTCTTCATGAAGCCGTGGAGCGCCGCGCGGATCGTGTTCGACAGGGCGAGGCCCGGGATCGGCTCGCGCACGCCCGCCGAGGTGATCGTCACGATCCGCCCAAAGCCGGCTTCGCGCATACCGGGCAGCACCAACCGGGTCAGCGTGGTGAGGGTCAGCAGCATCGGCTGGAGCGACGCGAGGATCGCCGCCTCGTCGGTGGCCTCGGCAGTCGAAGGCGGCGGGCCGCCCGAATTGTTGATCAGGATATCGACCCCGCCCAGCAGCTCCAGCGCCTTTGCGTGAATGCTTTCTGCGGCATCCCCCGCAACCAGGTCCTGCGCGAAGGTCGGCCAGTCGCCCGGTCCCTCCCCACTGCGCGACACGCCGAGAACCCGTGCGCCTTCGCCCGCCAGTTCCCGTGCGATCGCCGCGCCCAGCCCCCGGCTCGCTCCCAGCACCAGCGCCCGCTTGCCTTCCAGCCCAAGATCCATTGGCTCACTCTCCTTCGCTCGCTTTGCGCTGCGCTCGCCGACCTGCGGTCGAGCGCCCATCCTTTACGCGCCTTTAACCATCCCTGCCCCATTCCGTCGCCTGCACAAAGGCACAGCCAAAGGGGGCATGCGGCGACAATGGTGGGCGAGTTCGCGCTTTCGATTTTCCTGGGCCCGGTGGGCGCGATGCTGGCCGCGGCCGCCGCGAGCGGGCTGTATGCTCTCCATGCATGGCGTTCTGCCTCCCAAGCGCGCGAAACGGATGCTCTTGCCGGATTGTTCCGGCGCGAGGCCCTGGCGCAACAGCTCAACGATCCAAGCCTGCGTCATATTCGCGCGCGAGGTCAGCAAAGGACGGCGTCCGGCCGGTCATCCGCCGATGCCCTCCAGCGAGAAGCCATGCTGCGCCAGATGGCCGCCGTCATGCGTGGCGGCGAACGCGATTCGAGCATTGTCCGAAACGCCACCCGCTATCTCGCCGGCGAGGGCTTTGTCCTGATGGAAAACGTCGCGCATGCCCGAAACGGCGAAGCGATTGCCGAAATCGTGGAAATCGACGAGTTCGAAGAAGTCAAATTGCTCCCTCCGCCCTCCCCCGCCAAGGCGGCCTGACGCGAACCGTCACGGCGATACCCAGCGTCCCGTCCAATCCTGCGCGTTGCGCGTGAATTGCGCCCGGACATGGCCGGTATGCGCGAGATAGAGCCAGTCTAGCTCGGTCAACTCCACCAACAGCACCGAGAAATTGTCCCATGCCGGTTCCAATTGCTCGTCGCTCGGTTCGACCCCTTCGAATTCGGCAGGCAAGCCGGACGTTGGCGCATCGGCCAAGGCCCCGGGTCCGTCACCAAGGTAACACCGCCGTGCAAAATTGGTGCTGTTGCCCCAAGCGGTCTGCGTCACCTCGTCATCGCGCAAGATCCGGCCCGTTCCGCGTGCGCGGATCTGCACCTTCGCACCCTTATCGTAGAACAGCACCGCCATACGCGGGTCCGCTTCGACCGGTCCGACCTTGGGCGCCCGGGTGTCCGTGTGAAATCGCAGGGTCCACGAGACGCTATCGAATTCTCGCAGCACCATGACGCGGGCATCAACATCGCTGGTAACCACCGCAGGCGTGTGCATCGGCGACCTGCGATCCTTCGCGGCACGGATCAGGCGGTTGGTCAGGTCTTGCCGAACCTCATCGAGCTGGTCGAACATGGCGCGGCATGTGGGCCTGTTGGGCCATGCGATCAAGCTTGCCGAACGTCCGCTCAGCGATTGTTCAGATAAAAACGCTATAACCTTAACCAATACCTAAGCAGCCGGTTAAGTCTGGCGACAGCGAATCCCCTGTACGACTCATTTGTATCAGGATGTATCAATCAGCCGCGAGTGGTGGGGCGGTAACACTTGGAGGCACTCATGGACCTTTCCCAATGGCTAAAGGGAAGCGCGCTTTCGGCGCTCGCCTTGGCCCTCGCCCTTGTGGCACCCACCGAATCCGGCGAGGCTAGTGCCGAGGCGGCTGAAACCGCGAATGCGGCCGCTGCCGAGCAGGATCGTGCCCAGCGTCGCGGTGAGCGGCGTGCCAACCGTCAACGCGCCCGGCAGAACAATCGCGGCAACCGCCAAGAGGCCCGACGCAGCCAGCGACGTGAGCGCGCGGCGCTCCCGGCCAATGCGCGTGCGGACCGCCGCGATTTGCGGCAGACTAATCGGGCCAATCGGCGCGATGCACAGCGCGTAAACCGTGCCAACCGTCGCGACACACGGCGGGTCAATCAGGCCAATCGGCGCGACATGCGTTTCGATCAGCGCCGCGAGCGGGCGGGTAACCGTAATGTCGAACGGCGTGTCGAACGTCGAAACGACCGCCTCGACAGGCGTGTGGATCGGCGCGGTGATCGTTTCGAACGGCGAGTCGACCGCCGTGGGGACCGGTTCGAACGCCGGGTCAATCGTCGCGACGGCGACCGCTTCGATCGGCGTGCGCGGCAAATCAATCGCCGAGTCGACCGAGCGCAGAACCGCCGCAGCGACCGCCGCGTAGACCGGGCGCGGAGGGACGGGTTCCGCGACGGCGTGAGAGCCGAGCGGAGGCGCGACGCTCGACGGGATCGGCGCGAGTTCCGCCGCGGCGATCGCCGCTACCGGGATGGCCGGCGCTATCGGGACGGGCGCAACGCCTATCGTCGCGGCTATCGCGATGCTCGGCGGGATTTCCGCCGCTGGAATCGCGGCTGGCGCAACGATCGTCGCTATGGCTGGCGCAATTATCGCCGGTCGCACCGGAACATCTTCCGCCTCGGACGCTACTACGCGCCCTATCGCGGCCACTATTACAACCGCGTACGGATCGGGTTCTTCCTTGACAGCCTGTTCTTCGGCAGTCGCTACTGGATCAACGACCCCTGGGCCTATCGTCTCCCCGCCGTCTACGGTCCCTATCGCTGGGTCCGCTATTACGACGACGTGTTGCTGGTCGATATCTACACCGGCGAAGTGGTCGATGTGATCCACGACTTCTTCTGGTAAGCGGTCCCCTTGCCAGAGGCACAAGACCCCCGCTGGAGCGATCCGGTGGGGGTTTTCTCGTCGTCCTGCTTGCGGTTGCATGGCGGGCGGCAGTTGCTAGAGCGACGGTCCATGGCGAAGACCGAAAACATCCCCGATCAGGACGGCCTCAAGCGCGTCGGCAAGAGCGTGCGCGAGCGGCTCGAAGCGGATCCGGGCGCGTACAAAGTCGACACCGACAAAGCCGAACTGTTCGCAATCGGCGATTTCCTCAGCGTGGCGGAATGCCAAAGACTGTGCCTGATGATCGACGAGGTCGCGCGGCCGTCGTCGTTGCACGAGCTCGGCTATGACAGCGGCTTTCGCACGTCCTATTCCGGCGATCTCGATCCGGACGACAGTTTCGTCAAAGGCATTTCGCGAAGGATCGACGACCTCCTCGGAGTGAACCCGATCATCGGCGAAGCGATACAGGGACAGCGCTACCTGCCCGGCCAACAGTTCAAGCCGCACAACGACTGGTTCTACACAACCGAGAAGTACTGGGAACTGGAACGCAAACGCGGCGGACAACGCAGCTGGACCGCGATGGCGTATCTCAACGAGGTCGAAGAAGGCGGCGGAACGCATTTCACCGAAATCGGCATCAATATCGAGCCCAAGCCCGGTGTGTTGTTGGTTTGGAACAACGCATTGCCGGATGGCAGCCCAAATCTCGACACCATGCATGCGGGAACACCCGTGGTGAAAGGCTCCAAATACGTCATCACCAAGTGGTATCGCACGCGCAAGTGGCGGTAGGAAAATGAATTGTATGCGCAAACTTCGTGATTGCGAGCGAAGCGAAACAATCCATCACCATAGGTTGCATCGATGCAGACCAATGGGCGATGGATTGCCGGGTGGCCTTCAGGCCGTCTTCGACTCCGCTTCGCTCCTGGCAATGACGAGATAGACTAGGCGCGAGCCAGCGCCTCGCCGATCAGTTTGCGGCTGTTGTCTACTCCGTAGAGCGCGATGAAGCTGCCCATGCGCGGACCCTGGTCGCTGCCGAGCAGGGTCTGGTAGAGAGCCTTGAACCAGTCGCGCAGGGATTCGAAGCCGAACTCCTCGCGTTTGCCGATTTCATAGACGATCGTCTGCAAGTCCTCGGCCGCCGTGTCTGAAGGGACCTCCGCGAGAGCCGAATCCAGCGCGCGCAACGCCGCCGCTTCGTTCGCAGCCGGTGCGCGCTTGTTGAGCGTCGGCGCAATGTAGTCGCATCCGTAGTTGACGGCCTTTTCGACCAAGACATCAAGTGCCGGATGGGTTTCGGGAGAGAGTTCGGGTCGATAATTGCGGAGGTAATCCCAGATTATCTGGCGATTTCCCAGTCCTGGAAGACTGACCAGATTCAGCAGCAGTCCGTAGCTAACCGGCAGACGATCCCCAGCACCCGGAGCCTCTTCCGCCTCGAACCCGCCATTCGCACGCAGCAAATGCCACACCGGGTTGCCCATTTGCTTGTCGAGCGGCTGGTCCGGAATACGCTCACGGAACTGCCAGTAATCGTCGACTGCACGCGGGATAACGCCGACATGCAGCTGCTTGGCGCTCTTGGGGTTGGGGAAGATATAGAAGCCAAGGCTCTCTTCGCTGCCATAGGTCAACCATTCCTCGATCGAAAGCCCATTGCCCTTCGACTTGGAAATCTTCTCGCCATTCTCGTCGAGGAACATTTCGTAAATCAGGCCTTCTGGCTTGCGACCGCCCAAAGCCTTGACGATCCGGCCCGACTGCACGCCGCTGTCGGTCAGGTCCTTGCCGTACATTTCGTAATCGACGCCCAGCGCGTACCAGCGCATCGCCCAGTCGACCTTCCATTGCAGCTTGCACATGCCGCCCAGCGCCGATTGTTCGACTTCGCTTCCGTCCTCGTCGGCGAACCGCACAGTGCCCGCCTCGGCATCGACAACTTCCACGGGTACTTGCAGGACGCGCCCGCTGATCGGGCTGATTGGCAAGATTGGCGAATAGGTCTGCCGCCGTTCCTCGCGCAAAGTCGGCAGCATGATTTCGAGGATGTCCCGGTTTTTGCACAGCACCTGTCGCAACGCATCGTCGAACCGTCCCGAATTGTACATGTCGTTCGAAGCGACGAACTCATACTCGAAGCCAAAGCGGTCGAGGAACGCGCGCAGCATCGCGTTGTTATGCGCAGCAAAGCTTTCGTGCCCGGCTTCGAACGGGTCGGGGATGCGCGAAAGCGGCTTGTGCAGGTGCTGTTCGAGCAGGTCGGGGTTGGGAATGTTGTCGGGCACCTTGCGAAGCCCGTCCATGTCGTCGCTGAACGCCACCAGACGCGTCTTGCCGTCTTCCGGTCGCGCGCCGATCATCGCCTCGAACGCGCGGCGGACGAGTGTCGTGCGCAGCACTTCCTGAAATGTGCCGATATGCGGCAGGCCACTAGGACCGTAACCGGTTTCAAACAGGATCGGCGATCCGTCGGGCTTTGCGCCGTCGGGATAGCGTTTGAGCAGGCGCTGCGCCTCCTGGAACGGCCAGGCCTTGTTGACGCGTGCGGCGGCGATCAGTTCATCCATGCTCATAGTGCGGCGGTCTTTATGGAAGCGCCGCGATGTTGCAAGCGCGAATTGAGGTTAGAAGTTGACGAAGCTGACTCCCTGCCACCCACATCCATGAACACCTTTTCTGTTTGAAATTAGCCCCTTACTTACACAAAGGCGAAGTTGACACTTCTCCGGTTTGAAAGCGGGCAATCGGTTTCGCATATCTCCCTGCTGGTAACGCCGCCCGGCGATGTAGGACAGCGCCTTGTCGAGGAACCATTGCTTGCTGCGCGCATTTTTCGCGCTAAGGCATGTGACAATGTATCGCCGTTCTCGCCCTTTCCTGATGCTCGCGCTGCTGGTCGCTATTGGCCTACGGACCGTGCTGGGCGCACCGTGCTGCGTCGATCCGGCGAGTGCAGCGCATGCCATCGAGTCGGTAGGCCACGCCCATCACGGCGAAGAGCGCAAATCCGACCACTCCGACCACGGGAATAGCC
>JASJDE010000110.1 GCA_030065195.1 Erythrobacter sp.
TTGCGACGAGGTCGGCACACTGTTCACCGGGCAGGACGTAGCGAATGTGGCACAGTGGCCAAAGGTGATCGCAGAAGCCGTCGAAACGTGGGGACGGCTTGACATTCTCGTCAACAATGCCGGGACGGTCTCATCATTATCGATCGAAGATGTGACCGACGAGGCGTGGGACCGGATCTACGACATCAACATCAAGGGGACGATGGCGGGATGCCGCGCGGCCATTGCGGCGATGAAGGAGAATCCCGGTGGGACGTCGGGTTCGATCGTCAATATCGGCTCCACTTCGGCGATGGCGGCTTTGCCGGGCGATGTCGCCTATTGCTCGAGCAAGGGAGCCGTGCGGGTCCTGTCGAAGTCTGTCGCGACCTATTGCGCGCAGCAAGGCTACAACATCCGCTGCAACACCGTGATCCCTGGCGCGACCGAAACCGGCATCCTCGATGCGGCGGAGGAGCATATGCCGGGTCTCAAGGCCGCAGTGGCAGCGACTTCACCGCTCAACCGGCTCGGCGATCCGGCGGAAACGGCGGCGGCGATTGCCTTCCTCGCCGGCGACGATTGCCCGTTCATGACCGGCGCGGAGATGCTGGTCGATGGCGGGGCGCTGTCGATCCATCCGGGGTTCTAGGCCCGCGCCATACGTTCGAGATAGCCTGAGCGGCGCATCTGCGCTGCGGTCCACGCGAACACGGCCATCGCTACCACACCCGAGACCAGGCAGACCGCGAATACGGCAATTCCGAGCGAAGCGTTGTCATAGGTCGGGGCGAGCATATCGCTCACCCAGCCGATGACTGCGAGGCCAAGCGCCTGACCGACGAGATTGTTGAAGAACAACGCGATCGCGACGGCAAAGCCTCGCTGCGAAGGTTCGACGGAAGCTTGAATACCCGACAGGATACCCGCCTGGCTCATCACATAGATGCCGTATGCGAGCGCGAACCAGCCGAGGAAAATCCAGAAGTCACTCGAGGTCAGGCTAAGCGCCAGCGGCGCTACGCAGCCCAAGCTGACCACGCCCGGAAGCAAGGCACGCCAGCGTTCGTCGCGCTTGCACAGCGCGCTTGTCAGATAACCCCCAAGGATAGGGCCCGGTATGCCGCCGATGAAGAAGGCCAGGCCGAGATAGACTGCGACATCGCCGGTGGAGACATCGAAGTTGCGCAGCATCACGGCCGCCATCCAGAAAGCGAGCGCATAGCCGATCATGATCTGCACAGCCCACCCGATCGCAAGCCCGAGGAACACGCGGTTGCCAAGCAAAGTGCGGATGGTTTCACCGAGCGCCTGCTGCTCCACGGTCGCACCTTCGGGAGCGTATCGCCCACGCGGCGGCTCGCGCACGGTGAAATGGAGCACCGCCCCGATCAGCACGCCCGGTAGGCCCATCAGGACGAACGCCATCCGCCACCCGAACGCCTCGGCCAGCAGACCTCCCGCCATCAGTCCGGTCACGGTGCCCATGGTTGCGCCGATGGTGAGGAAACCCATTGCCTTGGCGAGCTCCTCACGGCGGAAGAAATCGGCGACGAGGCTTTGCGAAGCCGGCCCCGAGCAACCCTCTCCCACACCCACTCCGGTGCGCGCCAGGAAGAGCGTCCAAAAACCGACAGCCGCGCCGCACAAGGCGGTCATCAGGCTCCAGAAGGTGATCGCGGCGGAGACGATGTTCTTGCGGATCGAGCGGTCGGCCAGCCGCGCGGCCGGGAAGCCGGCGATCACATAGGTCGCCGTGAAAGCCAGCCCGCCCAAAAGTCCCAGTTCGAAATCGCTGAATGAGAACTCGGCCTTTATGTCCTCGAGCAGGATCGAGAACACCAGTCGATCGGCAACGCTGAACAGGCTGACCAAGGTCAGCAGGGCGAGAACGTACCAGCGATAGCCGCCGGCTTCGTTTTCCTTAGTGGTGGGGGCGGGCGTCGAGGCCATTGTCCACCGGGATGGTCAGACCGTTGAGGAACCGTGCCTCGTCCGATGCAAGGAACAGCACGCATCCGGCAACATCGCGCGGATGGCCCAGCGCGTCGCTTGGCAGCGGTCCATCCGGGATTTCCATCGGCTCTTCGCCCGTGCGGCCCGAAACCTCCATCACCATCGGGGTTTCGATACCGCCCGGCGCCAGCGCGTTGCAGCGGATGCCATAGCCTTCGTCCTGACAATGCACCGCGATGCTGCGCGTCATCGAGGCAATGCCCCCTTTGGCCGCGGTGTAGGCGGGGATGTTGCCATATCCCATCAACGCCGCGGTCGAGGCCATGTTCACGATAGAGGAGCCACCGCCGCCATTCACTGTGTGGCGGTGCTTCATCAGCGGCAGCGCGTATTTGCACCCCAGAAATGTGCCGACGACATGGATGTCGAGATGCAGCTTGAAGTGATCGAGCGGGCACTCCTCGATGCTTTCGAAGATCACGTTTCCGGCGTTGTTGACGAGGATGTCGAGCCCGCCATGGCGTTCCTCGACCGCGTGCATAACGTCCTTCCACTGCTGCTCGTCGGTCACGTCGAGCGCCATCGCATCGCCGCCGATGCCGTCGGCGACGCGGTGCGCCAGTTCGACTTCGCGGTCGGTGACGATCACCTTGGCACCTTCCGCCGCGAGCGCTTCGCAATCGGCCTTGCCGAGCCCCATCGCTCCTCCGGTAACGAGCGCAACTCGGCCCTCTACGCGTCCTGCCATCGGTCTCTCTCCCCGCAAGATGTGTTCTTTTGTCGCAACCTATTGCCGGAACACGCGGGCACCACTGGCTAAAGCGATGGGAAAAATGTGAGGTGCCTCGCCCAACCCGACCCGTACAATGCGCCGGAGGGAGAGGGACGATGATGGACCCGGCCGAGGTAGAACAGCTGAAGGCGCTGATGGAATGGGAAGCGACCCGTTCGTCGCCGCCCGAGGGCTTCCCGAAGCTCCCCGACATGCCCGCTGCGCGCTACACCTCGCCAGAATACTACGCGCTCGAGCAACAGCACATCTTCCGCAAGAGCTGGCTGTTTGCAGGCCATATCGACGAGATTCCCGAACCCGGCTGTTACATGCGCTGGCACAACGCCGGCGATCCGATCGTCATCGTACACGGCATGGATCGCACGGTGCGCGCCTTCTACAACACCTGCCGCCATCGCGGCGCGCCGGTTGTGACCGAGGATCGCGGCAAGTCTTCGCGCCTGATGTGCGGCTATCACAACTGGACCTACAAGACCGACGGGACGCTGGTCGGCGTTCCCGAGCGCCAGGATTTCCCGCACGATTTCGACATGAGCTGTCGCGGCCTGATCCCGGTGCGGTGCGAAATGCTGGGCAATGTCATCTTCGTGAACTTTGACGACGACGCGATGCCGCTGCGGCAATGGCTGGGGCCGCTTTGGGACGAATGGGAAGAGTTCGCCTTCGATCGCATTCGCCTCGCCGCGCGGCATTCGTTCGAGCTCAACTGCAACTGGAAGGTCGCGATGGAGGCCAACATGGAAGTTTACCATGTGCCGTTCATCCACCCGACCACCGTCGCGCCGCTGGTCGACAGCAGGCGCAACCTCAACACAATGTATCCCAATGGCCATGCGCGGATGCTCGCCCCGCCCCCGCGCGAGACCGACCGGGAGCATGTTCGCGCGGTCGACAGCCCGCCCGAATGGGCACAGATCGATAGTGTCGGCGAGCTGGGGCGGACCTGCACCCAGAGCTACACGCTTTTCCCTAACTGGGTCTCCCCATTGTCCAACTACTTCGTACCGCCGCTCCTGTTCTGGCCGACTTCGCTGAACACCACGCGGCTTGAACTGGTCACGATGGCGCTCGATTGGGGGGATGGCCCCGCGCCCGACCTCTGGACCGTCCCCGACGAAACCAGGCCGAACGGTCGCGAGATGAGCCCGATCATCCTCGAAGACACGCAATTCGGCGAAGCGATCCAGCATTCGATGCAAAGCGCAGCGTTCAAAAGCGTCCCGCTGTCTTACCAGGAGGCCCGTATCTACAGCTTCCACCAAAGCTGCGATCGCATGATCGGGATTGACAATGTGCCGCCCGAATTGCGCGTCGAACAGGTGATCGGCGAGGACTGGGTGTGGCCCAACGATCCGCGTATCGCGCAGATGGAAGCTGCCAGCGACGCCGCCGAATGATCGCGCTGCACTGCACAATTACGCTACGGAAAAGCCGTTTTCCCATGGCGATGTGGCGATAATGCCTCACTTTGTCGCACTTCCTAGCGCTTTTGCTAGATGAGCGCTCCCACCCCTCCCCATACACATCGAGACATACCGACAGGCGTTTTGAGAGGGCGCCTGTTCGGGGTTGGGGAATAGCGGCACTCGGCCCGAGCCGAGGCTCAAAGGGAGAGAGCACGATGACCAAACTTCACACCCGAAATGCCTCTGGCGCTGGCGCATTTCGAGCCGCATTGCTTGGCAGCGCAGCAATAGCGCTGTGGGTAGGAGGCGCCAGCACTGCGGTGGCGCAAGACAACGAGGTTGCGGAAGAGGAAGCGGTCAGCGACGAAAACGTCATCATCGTGCAGGCCCGGCGCCAGGACGAAAGCCTGCAGGAAGTGCCGGTCACTGTCACGGCGATCGGCGGCGAGGTTCTGGATAGCTACGGGGTTGACCAGGTCGCCGACGTCGTCAGCCGCGTGCCCACGCTCAACGTCCAGGTAGGCGGCTCGGGTTCGGGCGGCCAGCTTTCGCTGCGCGGTGTCGGTTCCTCCAACATTTCCGCCGCATTCGACAGCGCGGTCGCATTCGACTTCGACGGCGTGCAGGTTTCGACCATGCGCCTGGTGCAGGCCGGATTCTTCGACACCGAACAAATCGACATTCTCAAGGGCCCGCAATCGCTGTTCTTCGGTAAGTCCGCATCGGCTGGCGTCTTCGCGATCCGTTCGGCCAATCCTACCCCCGATTGGGAAGTCGGTATGGAAGGCCAGTACGAATTCGAAGAGCAGGGCTACACCGTCAACGGCTACATTTCCGGTCCACTGAGCGACACGCTCGGCATCCGTCTGGCAGCGCAATACAACGATATCGACGAATTCGTCGAACTCCAGCCGGGCACCCCGGCGGCCAACGGACGCTTCCGCGGCCAGACCAATTTCGTCGGCCGCTTCACGCTGGCCTGGGAGCCGGATGATCGCTTCGATGCAAACCTGAAGGTGCAGTACGTCAAGAACGAAGGCGATGGCGCGATCCAGCATTCGGACATCTTCTGCGGAGCCAATGGAGTCGCCGATCCGGTGTTCCTGATTGGCGGGGTGGTCGCAATTCCGGCCGGCAACGACTGCAACGCGTTCGATGGACGCTATTTCCTGCCCGATGCCGCCCCTGCTTTGGCACCCGGCATTCCAACGCCTTCGGAAGCCGCAGGCCGCAACGGGGTGCCGTTCGCCGAAACGGACATCTGGTTCGGTCGCCTCTTGTTCAATTTCGCCCTGTCAGACTACCTGACGCTGACGTCGACCAGCGGCTTCCTCGACATGGATGCGGTCGATTTCGACTGCTATTCATATGTCGGGATCGGACCGGCCTTCTCGCCGATCGGCAATGCGATCATGGACCCCACCTTCCTCGCGGCAAACGCCCCGACCCTGGCGGCCACCAACGCACCCGGATCACCGCAAGGCACCGGTTGTTCGGACCCAGCCAACTCGCTGGAGCAATACACGCAGGAACTGCGCCTGACGTCCGATTTCGACGGACCGTTCAACTTTATGCTCGGCGCGTTCTACGAGGATCGGACATTCGTGTTCGACACCGCGCAGCAGGCGGTGAACATTTCGCTGATCGCAGCCGATCCGGTGACCGGCTTCACTTATGACTGGGACAAGCGCCACGTCACCAAGACCGAAGCATTCTCGGTGTTCGGTTCGGTGATCTTCGACCTCACTGACGATCTCGAGCTGTCGGGCGGCATCCGTTACACCGACGAGTCCAAGGTCCAGACGATCTCCATTCCGTTCCTGCACACCTTCCTGCAGGGCCCAGGCTTCGTCGACCCGGGTTTCTTCTCCGGCCCGATCAATTTCTCGGATGACAACTTCTCGCCCGAGGTCACGCTGCGATATCAGGCGGCAGACGACATCAACATCTTCGCCTCGTACAAGACCGGCTTCAAATCGGGCGGTATCGATAACTCAGCGCTGCCTTCGGCGAGCCTGAGCCAGGCGGCCACCACCGGTGATTTCGGCGCGCTGATCTTCGACTCCGAAACGACCGAGGGCGGCGAGATCGGCATCAAGTCGCAGTTTGCCGATCGCACCTTCACACTCAACGTGACCGCATATTACTACGTCTTCGATGAACTCCAGGTTCAGAATTTCGACGCGGTCAACATCCAGTTCCTGACCCTCAACGCAGGCGAAGTGACGTCTCAAGGTGTCGATCTTGAATGGAACTGGCGCACCCCAGTCGAGGGGCTGACCCTGTCTGGCAACATCGCCTATCTCGACGCAGAATTTACCGACACCTTCATCACGGACGTAGGACCCGATGGCATCTCAGGCATGGGCGATCCTTCAAATCCGGCCAGCGCGGACGATACTGACCTCAATGGTCGATCGTCCGCACGCGCACCGACCTGGTCGGGTAATTTTGCGGCAGACTGGATCATTCCGGTGAACGACAGTCTCGATTTCACGCTTGGCGGCAATATCGTCTTCTCGGACGACTATTTCACCAACGAAGACAGTCTGACCGACTTTGTCCAAGACAGCTACGTCACGTTCGACGCGCGGGCCTCGATCGGGCATCCGGACGGGAAATGGAAGGTCTCGCTGGTCGGGGTGAACCTCAGCGACGAGATCTGGGTCAACACCTCGGGTCCGCGTCCCTTCCTGTCACCGGGGGGCCCCGACGGCTTCGGCCTGCCGCTGGGCGATGACGAAGTCGTCACGCAGAACCGCGGTCGACAGATCTTCGTCGAGACCAGCTTCCGGTTCTAGGAGAGATACTCGTTCGTCACGAGAGAGGGGTGGGCCTGGCGGCCTGCCCCTTTTGATTGGGATTGCCAAAATTGAGCGTTGCGAGCCCAGCCTCCGTGGGCGCATTTTGACGGCAAATCTTGGGAGACACGCGAATGTCGCGCGAAGAACTGATCGCCATGACCCGTAACCTCGTGCAGCATGGCGCGGCCGATACGATGGAATATGCCGAAGAGGTCGTGCGCGTCCCTGCAAGCACCTACACCGATCCGGAGCTGTTCGAGCTCGAAAAGCGCAACATCTTCCGCCGTCTGCCACTGATGGTCGCACCGTCGTGCGAACTGCCCGAGCCAGGCGATTACAAGGCAATGGACATTTGCGGGGTGCCATTGCTGCTCACCCGCCAACGTGACGGGACGGTCGGCGCGTTCCTCAACATGTGTACCCATCGCGGGAATCCCGTGGTGCCGAGCGGCACCGGCAACGGCTCGCGCTTCACCTGCGGCTATCACGGCTGGACCTTCAAGAATAACGGCGACCTCATCGGTGTCTCCGACTCGAAGGATTTCGGCGCGGTCGACAAGGCGGCTTTGTGCCTCAAGCGGTTCCCGGTCCACGAAAGCGCAGGGTTGATCTGGGCGACGCTCGATCCGGGCTCGAAGCTCTCCATCGCCGATTACCTGTGCGGCTACGACGAGCTTCTGAAGGCGTTCGAGTTCGACGGATGGACCCTGTTCAGCCAGCGCACGCTCGCGGGGCCGAACTGGAAAACCGCCTATGACGGCTATCTTGATTTTTACCACTTGCCGGTGTTGCACAAGGACACGTTTGGTGCGGACTTCTACAACCGCGCCAACTTCTTTGCCTGGGGTCCGCACCAGCGACTTTCGACCCCGTCGAAATTCGCGATCAAGGTCTCGGGCGACGACGACCAGCAGATGGACCTGGAAGAGCTGACTGACGACGAGATTCCGCAGGAAGTGCTCGTCCAGGGCGTGTGGACGATCTTCCCGCATATCTCAATCGCGAGCTTTTACGGTGGCGGGCAGCGCGGTGCGATGATCTCGCAATTGTTCCCCGGCGCGAAAGTCGGCGAGAGCTACACCACGCAGTTCTATGTGATGGAAAACCAGCCCGAGACCGAGGAAGACATCAAGTCGGCGCACGAACAATTCGACTTCCTCGAGATTGTCGTACGCGACGAAGATTACGCAACCGGCAAGCGTCAGCACGAGGCGCTGCAGTCAGGGCTGCTCAAGGAAGTCCTGTTCGGCCGCAACGAGCGCGGCGGTCAGGTCTTCCACCAATGGGCGGCCAGGCTTGCCCACGCGAGCGATGAGGAATTGCTCGAGATATTCGCGGCGGAGCGACGCGAAGCGGCGGAGTAGCTAAAACTCGAAAGGTCGATTGACATCGCTCGGACCTTTCGCCGTCGGATTGTCATTGAGCGCGAGCTCGACCAGGGCGGTGTCGAAGAATTCGTGCAACTCGACGATCTTGCCGCCCCTGATCGTCATGATCTGGCAGTAGGTTTGCAGGTATTCGTGGCCGTTGGTGCCCATGCCCCCGCCATACATCAGACCGACCACGCGATCTTCGTCGGCACACATGATCCGCCATTTGCGTGAGAACCGGACTGTTTCGGGCACAAGCTTGCCAATCACCCCGTCAGCCACGAGCGGACCGAAGCACTCAGCCTTGCCTTCCCACCGACCCGACACCGGAGTCGAGCCGAGCAGGTTAAAGACGACATCGTCGCTATGCAGGCCGGCCAGAGCTACGAAGTCGCCGTCGGCCAGCGCCTGATAGTAGCGCTCGGCAAGCGCGATATTGGCTTCGCGCGTCATCCAAACGCCGGGCGGAAGTTGCTTTCGCCCCAATCCTGCCGCTTGGTCCACTCGCCCATCGTCTCAAGCTCGCCGTCGAGCTCGGGAAAGCGCTCGTAGACGTGGTCCATATCAACCTCGAAAGGCCGCGTAGGCGCTTCGTTGTTGTATTCGTAGAAGGCCTGGATGCCCTTGGCGAATTCCTCGCGCATCTCTGCCGGCATGGAGTCTCCCGCGGCCTCGACGAGATATTTGCCGAACTCTTCGGGCGTGCAGGGATCGTAGGTGATTTCCTTGTCGAGCGCTTCGGACAGGTATTGCGTCACCTGCTTGCCGACCAGCCGCTCCGGCCCGCCGATATTCAGCCAAGCGCCTTCCATGTCGGGGCGTTCGAGGCTGGTGAGCATGAACCTCGCCACGTCGTCGAGGCTGATCCAGTTAGCCTGGAGATCGGGATTGTGCGGGTACACATAACGGCCTTCGTTGACGATAAAAGGGCGCGCCCAATTGGTCAGTAGATTGTCCATGAACAGCACGCTGCCGAAGACGGTGCCCGGACACCCCGAACGCCATAGCGCGTTGATGCCCTGGGTGTTGCCTGCATAGGTGAACGGATCCCCGGGCCTGTCGGGAATCCAGCTCGAGGTGTTCCAGACGAGCCGCTTTACGCCGAGCTCGGCGGCGGCCTTGCCGAGGTCGCCGACCAACACCGCTCGGTCGGCCCGCGCCTGCAAGGGATGCGTGTAGAAGACGTAGTCGGTTCCTTCGAGCGCGCCGGCAAAGGTAGCCGGATCGTAGAGATCCATCGGGCGCACCTCGACGCGCTCGATCCCGTCGATCTTCGCACCGCCGAAAGGGTCCTCCTGCCGCGAGATGGCGCGCACGTCGTAACCGGCCTTGAGCGCCTGCCGCACCTGCGCCATGCCCTGTCGTCCCGACGCGCCGATCACCGTGATAAGTGCCATTCTCAGTCTCCCAAAGCTCCTTCGGGCAAACTAGATTTGACGCAGTCGCGGCGCACCGCGCCAAAGTGATAGCACCCTAGCAAAAGCGGCCCTTGCCGTAGCGACACCGGGTCTGGAGAAGTGACGCGATGGACAACAGATTCTGGCGCATAGAACGCCGACCGGAGGGGACCGATTTTGCAAGCGCGCTCGCGTTAGTCGAAGCGCCGCTACTCGAACTTGCCGAAGGCGAAATCCGCATCAGGAATTCGATGCTGTCGATGGATGCGGGAACGCGGATGTGGCTGACCGATCGCGAGGACGGGTACCAACCGCCGCTTCCGATCGGATCGCCGATGACCGGGCTGGTGATCGGCGAAGTGATGGCCAGCAGGGCGGAGGGGTTCGAGGAGGGCGATCTCGTTAGGGCCTTCGGGGTCTGGGGCGAGATCAGCCAGGTCGATGGCGCGCTGTCGGGCGCCCTGAAGCTCGATCCAAGCGTTGCAGACAGGCGCGCCTGGTTCGGTCCGCTCGGCATGAACGGCTGGACGGCCCTGTGGGGCATCACCGAAACGGGCGCCGCCAAACCCGGCGAGCGCGTGCTCGTTTCCGCCGCCGCGGGCGCTACCGGCATGCTTGCTGTGCAGATCGCCGGGATCATCGGATGCGAGGCATGGGGCATTGCCGGCGGGCCGCACAAATGCGGCTTCCTCGAAGACAGTCTCAAGATCGCGGGCGCAGTCGATTACAAAGCAGCCGATTTCGAGGACCAGCTCGACCGTGCGGACGGGATCGACGTCTATTTCGACAATGTTGGCGGCCCGCTGCTCGACGCGGTGCTCAAGCGGATGAACCACTACGGGCGGATCGCCGTGTGCGGATTGCTTGCCGATTATGGCTGGGGACGCCGGACGGCCCCGCAGGAATTCGATCAGGTGCTGATGCGTCGCTTGCGCGTGCAAGGGTTCTTCTCGCCCGATTTCATGGACCAGGGGGAGCGCCTGACCGAGCTGCTGCGAGGCTGGGTCAATGAAGGGAAGCTGGTTATGCCGTATGAAGTGACGCCGGGGCTGGAGAACGCCTTGTTTGCCTATCAGAAGCTGTTCACCGGTGCGAATATCGGCAAGGTCATCGTGGAGCTGGAACAATGAACGGATCGCTCGAAGATCGCGCCAACATCGCCGATATGATCACCGCCTACGCCCATGCGATCGACCGGCGGCGCTGGAGCATGATGGAGCGCCTGTTCCACGAAGATGCGCAGTTCCAGTTCGGCACCGTGATCGGCGACTGGCGCGGCTTCGTCGAACAGGCGCGGGCGATCATCGACCCCTGTCTCGCGACCCAGCACCAGCTTGGGCAGATCCAGTTCGGGTTCGACGGCGATACCTGCCACACCGAAACCTACATGACGGCGATGCATACGGTGCCTGCCGGCTATCCGATCGCCGAGGTGTTTCCGGACAAAGGCAAGATCTACTCTGCGGTCGTGGCGGGACGCTATGTCGATCGGTTCGAGAAACGCGGCGGCGAATGGCGCATCGCGCGGCGCACCGGCCTCTATGACTGGCGCGAATTCCGCGAAGTGGAAGGTGTGGACCTGTCGGACACGCCGGAAGGCGCGGCAGGTTACCATGACGAGCGCGATCCATCGACGGCAGTTGTTTCTCGCTTTCTGCGATAGAGCCAAGCCACCCGCTCCCTCCACCCTTCCACCCGGAGCCTACCGGGACACTATCCGGGTGG
>JASJDE010000008.1 GCA_030065195.1 Erythrobacter sp.
CGCATCGAGCCTTCTTCCATGTTGCCGTCGCACGATCCGACATAGCGCAGGATGCTGCGCAGCTTGCGGACATAGGCCCCTGCCTCGGCGGGCGAGCGCATATGCGGGCGCGAGACGATCTCCATCAGCGCGACCCCGCTGCGGTTGAGATCGACATAGGACATGGTCGGGTGCTGGTCGTGCATCAGCTTACCCGCATCCTGTTCGACATGGATGCGCTCGATCCCGATCACCTTGTCTTCGGCGATACCGGCCTTCTCGTCGGCTTCGATGGTCAGCTGCCCCTCGCCCACCAGCGGGTGGTAGAGCTGGCTGATCTGGTAGCCCTGCGGCAGGTCGGCATAGAAGTAGTTCTTGCGGTCGAACCGGCTCCAGGCGTTGATCTCGGCCTCGATCGCCATGCCGGTGCGAACCGCCTGCCGGATGCATTCGCGGTTTGGCACGGGAAGCATGCCCGGCATCGCCGCATCGACGAGGCTGACCTGCGAATTCGGCTCCGCTCCGAACGCGGTCGAAGCGCCCGAAAAAAGCTTGGCGTTGGAAGTGACCTGCGCATGGACTTCGAGGCCGATCACGACCTCCCAATCGCCCGTCGCGCCCTGGATTGTGTAAGTGCTCATGAGCTTTCCGATAATGCGAGTTGCAGCGGCTTTCCAGTGGCGAAATGCGCTTAGATCGTCGGAGCAGCGCTCTCGGCCTGTCCGGCCCCGAATTGCCTGGCCTTCCGACGCGACCAGTCTCGGGTCGGACGCTCGACTAGCAGGTAGGCGATGTGGGCGGCAGCGAGGACGATTGCCAGGAACATAGCGGCTACTGCCTCCGCCGCGAGGCCGGTCGGAGCGATGGCCAATTGCCCATTCGCTTCAGTTGCGGTGAGCGCGATCCCGGTTTGCGTTTCGATCACGCGGAAGGCAGGAAAGGTAAGCCGGTAGACCAGCGGGTGCACAAGGTAGATCGAATAGGAGATCAACCCGATCCAAACGAACCCGCGCAAGGATAGCGCGCGACTCAGCGGCCCGGCGTCGAAGGCGAAAACGAACACCAGCAGCGCGAAGGCAACGTGGTTCGAGATCAGCCCCATCGGCCACATGATGACGGCCAGCGCGACTAGCACAGTTGCGATTTCGAGGATCGGTGCGCGGCGTTGCCAGGTGTCGGCGGACGGCAGACGCAGCCAGAGCCACGCCGCCGACACCCCGAAGCCGAACCCACCGATCCCGCGCAGGACCGATGTCGCGCCGAATGCAAACTCGGGATGGTCATTCCAATCGACGCTCATCAACGCGATGCCCGCCGCCACAGCCAGGGCCGCGAACACAAAGGGCGCTATCCGCGGCATGCGGCTGAGCAGGAGCGCGGCGAGGAGGTACAGGCCGAGTTCGACCGAGATCGACCAGCTTGGCCCGTTCCACGTCATGCCCTCGGGATGGATGTAGGTCTGGAGCAGCAGCAGGTTCGCTGGGAGAGATTCAAGCGATCGCCTGCCGGTGAAAGACGCTGACTCGTCGCCCAGCACCCGCGGCACGAATTCGAGCGCGACGAAGGCGAGCAGGATAGCGACATGCAAAGGCCACAACCGTCCGATCCGCAGCAGCATGAACCGCGCGATCGAAAAGCCCTGCGCGAGCCGCTCGTGATAGCTGGCAAAGATGACGAAGCCCGAGAGGACGAAGAAGAAATCGACTGCTATTGCGAGCCGCGAATGGAAGGCGCTGCCGAGCAGTAATCCGTCGCCATTCAGGTGGAAGTAGGCGATGGCCAAAGCCGCGATGCCGCGCAGGGAATCGAGCGCGACGAAGCGATGCTGAGCGCCGGAGCCGCCGATCTTACTCGCCGTCGCTGGCCTCATCGGCCTTTTCAATCCGCGAAGCGGGCCGCGCCGATCCCTCGTGTGGCGGTTTGGGCTGCCGGTCCGGCAGTTGCCTCCCCGTCTCGCTATCAAACCGCGCTTCGCCGTGGTCGATGGCCTTGGAGAGATACATCACCACCCCGCCGATGATGACAAATGCGGCGAGAAATATTGTCGCGAAGATGATCGCGAACGACATCTACCACCACTTCTCCGGCGCATGGTCGAAACCGGCGCGTTGCTGGATCGCGAGTCCAGCATCGAGCACGGCCTGCTCATCGAAGGGTTTGCCGACCAGTTGCAGCCCAAGCGGCAGCCCGTCCTCGTTGAGCATTGCCGGAACGCTCATCGCGGGCAGGCCCGCCAGCGATGCGGGCACAGCGAAGACGTCGTTCAGATACATCGTCAGCGGGTCTTCGTTGAGACTGCCCAGCGGGAAGCTCGCGGTCGGCGTGGTCGGCGCGAGGATCAGATCGCATTCGGCCCACGCCCGCTCGAAATCGCGCGCGACCAGTGCACGCACCTTCTGCGCCTGATTGTAATAGGCGTCGTAGAACCCTGCCGAGAGCACATAGGTGCCGATCAGCACGCGGCGCTTCACTTCGTCGCCGAAACCGGCTTCGCGGGTCTCGGCATACATGTCCTGCAAGCCGGCACCATCGGGCAGTTCGCGCAACCCGTAGCGCACACCGTCATAACGCGCGAGGTTGGACGAGGCTTCCGCAGGGGCAATGATGTAATAGGCCGGCAGAGCGTATTGGGTGTGCGGCAGCGACACATCGACAATCTCCGCGCCCGCATCTTTCAGCCACGCCTTGCCCTGCTCCCAACTGTCGAGGATCGCCTGGTCGGTGCCCTCCATCCGATATTCGCGCGGGATGCCGACTTTCTTGCCCTTGAGATCGGCGCTGAGCGCACCTTCCCAATCGGGCACGTCCATTTGCAGGCTGGTTGCGTCCTTGGGATCAAACCCGGCCATCGCGCCGAGCATGATCGCGCAGTCCTCGACCGAGCGCGCCATCGGCCCCGCCTGATCCAGAGACGACGCAAACGCCACCACGCCCCAACGCGAGCAACGGCCATAGGTCGGCTTGATCCCGCAGATACCGGTGAAGGCGGCGGGCTGGCGGATCGAACCGCCGGTATCGGTTCCGGTCGCTGCCGGTGCAATGCGCGCGGCAACGGCGCTGGACGAACCGCCCGAGGATCCACCCGGCGACATCGGTGCATTGGTCCCGGCCTTCTGCCACGGCGAGGAGACGTTTCCGAAGAAAGACGTCTCGTTCGAGCTTCCCATCGCGAACTGATCGAGATTGAGCTTGCCGAGCATCCCCGCGCCCGCTTCCCACAGGTTCTGCGAGACGGTGCTTTCGTATTGCGGCTTGAACCCTTCGAGGATGTGCGAAGCAGCCGTGGTCTGCACGCCGTGCGTGGCGAACAGGTCCTTCATGCCGATCGGCACACCCGCCATCGCGCCCAGTTCCTTGCCCTCTGCCCGCGCCGCGTCGGTCGCATCGGCTGCGGCCAATGCGTGATCCGGCGTGGTGACGATAAAGGCATTGAGTTTCGCGGCCTCGGCCACGGCAGCGTTGAAGCTTTCCGCGACTTCGCGCGCGGTGAAGTCTCCGCCCGCGACACCGTCGCGGATAGCCTTTACGCCTAAAGAGGTTAGTTCGGTCATATTGGTCGATCAGCCCTATTCGATCACTTTGGGCACGCCGAAGAATCCGTGTTCGGCGGCGGGAGCATTGGCGAGTACGTCGTCGCGGCGACCGCCACCGGTCTTGGGATCGGCGTCGACTTCATCCGCGCGCAGGCGAAGCGTATTCGGAATGACTGCGCTCATCGGCTCGATGCCGGTGACGTCGACTTCGCCGAGCTGCTCGACCCATTCGAGGATGTTGTTGAGCTCGGGCGCCATGCGTTCAAGCTCTTCATCGGTCATCTTGATCCGCGCCAGCTTGGAAATCTTGGCGACGGTTTCCTTGTCTACGGACATGAGAGGATGCCCTTTCTTGCGCTTACTCGGAAGGTCCAGGCTGCGTGCCTTGCGGCTGTGCGGGCGCGTCACCCGGAGGCGGACCGCCAAGCCCGCCCGGCCCCTGCTGCTGGATCGCCTGCTGCAGGATCGAGAGGTTGCGGTCGAATTCCTCGCGCCCCATGAAATCGACCAGCTCGACTTCGAAGATCAGGTCGGAATTGGCCGGGATGCGCACTTCGCCGGTCTGCGGATCGGAGCGTTCTTCGGCGCCGTATCCGTCTTCGGCCGGGATGTAGAGCGTGTATTTGCCGCCCTTCTGCATCTGCTGGAGACCTTTGAAGAAGCCGTCGATTGTCTCCCCTTGCTCAACCGGGAAGGGCGTGCCTTCGGGGAAGATACCCTGGACGGGGAGCGGGATATCGCGCGATTCATCGAACACTTCGCCGGTCGCCGCGAGCTTCCCGGTGTATCTCACGAAAGCCATATCGCCGACCTGCGGGCTGGCGCCTTCGCCCGCCGTAACCGTCTCGATCGAAAAGGTCTTGGGCAAGGCCGCCCAGGCCAGGCCCCCACCGAGCAGGATCGCGATGATCACGCCCAGCCACAATTTGGTGAGCGATCCCTTTGCGATCGGCTGGATCGGAACGCGGGTGACTTCGGTCATTGAGATATCCTGATTCGTGAATGCGCCGGATAGCAAAAGGGCGCGGAATTGAACCGCGCCCTAATGGCTTATCGGATGCTCGCATTCAAGCAGTTCGGCATGCTTATTTGATGCCGTCGCGCTCCATGCGCTTGCGCTCGAGCTTGCGAGCGCGGCGAACGGCAGCGGCCTTTTCGCGGGCACGCTTCTCGCTGGGCTTCTCGTAGTGACGACGCAGCTTCATCTCGCGATAGACGCCCTCACGCTGCAGCTTCTTCTTGAGCGCGCGGAGAGCCTGATCGACATTGTTATCGCGAACCATGATTTGCATAAACGAACACTACCTCTTTCAAAACGCACAGAGCCCGCTCAAAGGCGCGGGGATGCACGCAAATATGACGCTAAAAAGGGCGCGAATCCCATTGGGTCGCGCTCAAACCGAAGCCCGTATAGCGATGAAGGGCGTTTTTGGCAAGGTTCCCTGCGCGTTGCATCGAGGCAACACCGGATCGGTGACGATTGACGCCACCGCGCTATGCAGCGCGCCGCACCATCGCTAAGAGCCGTTTCGATGTCCGCCACCCTAACCCCGCTTGCCGCTTCGGCCTTTGTCGCCATGGGCGGCGCTGTGGGAGCGGTGGGGCGCTACCAGCTGGGTCGTGCTGTGACGCATTGGGCCGGACCCACAAGCGGATTTCCCTGGCCGACGCTGGCCGCCAACATTATCGGCTGCGCGGCAATGGGCTTGCTGTTCGGATGGCTGGCCCGGCATGGCGGAGCCAATGAAGGCTTGCGCCTCCTGCTCGGCGTCGGATTGCTGGGCGGGTTTACGACCTTCAGCGCTTTCAGCCTTGAAATGCTGCTTTTGATCGAGCGCGGTGCTGCAGGATTGGCCGTGCTGTATGCCGGAATCTCGGTCCTTGCAGGTCTCGCAGCCCTCTACGGCGGACTGCTGGTGATGCGGGCGGCGACATGAGTGAGACGACTTCCGACACAGTCCGGCAATTCACCGTCGCCGAAGACGACGACGGCATCCGGCTCGATCGCTGGTTCAAGCGCAATCTGCCGCAGATCGGCTTTGCCACCATATCGCGCTGGGCTCGTACCGGACAGGTGCGGGTCGATGGCAAGCGCGCCAGGCCGGAAGATCGGCTGACGGCGGGGCAGGTCCTGCGCGTGCCGCCCGGTGGCAAACCGTCGGGGAAGAAGCCGCGCCAGCGCCGCGAACTGACCGCAGACGACATCGCCGAAGCCAAGGCGATGGTGATCCGCGAGACCAGGACCGCGATTGTCCTCAACAAGCCCCCCGGCCTCGCGACGCAAGGCGGGAGCAAGACCACGCGCCATGTCGACGGGCTGCTCGATGCTTTCGTCGAAGACGAGGACACTCCGCGTCCCCGACTTGTCCATCGGCTCGACAAGGATACGTCGGGAGTGCTGCTGATCGCTCGCACACCCGGCAGCGCAGCCGCTTACTCGAAACGCTTTTCGGGTCGCACGGCGCGCAAGGTTTATTGGGCGCTTGTCGCGGGCGTACCCGAAGTCGCGCAAGGCACCATCGATGCACCGCTCGCCAAACAGCCGGGCACCGGCGGCGAGAAGATGCATGTCGACGAGGAAAACGGCCAGCCGGCCAAGACCCGCTTTCGCGTGGTCGACCGTGCCGGACACAAGGCTGCCTGGGTCGAGCTCGAACCGCTCACCGGACGCACGCACCAGCTGCGTGTGCATATGGCGGCGATCGGCCACCCGATCGTCGGCGACGGCAAGTATGGGGGGCAGGACGCCTTCCTCACCGGCAGTGTCAGCCGCAAGATGCATCTCCACGCCCGTCGCCTGATCATCGCCGAACCGGGTGGCAAGGGCACCGCCAGGAATACTGGGGGCGGAAAGCTCGACGTCACCGCCGACCTGCCACCTCATTTCGCCGCGAGCATGGAGGCAATCGGCTTCGACCCCGCGCGCTCCGACGCTGCCCCGATGCGCGACGAAGCGCCCGAACGCACGCCCGCGCAAAAGAAGCAGGCCGCCCGCCAGCACGCCAAGCAATATCGCAAGGATCGTCGCGGCGAACGGCGTTCGCGCGCCACCTCTAAGACGACGGCGAAGAAGAAGGCCAAGGGCAAACCCAAGGGGCGGCGCTGATGCACCCCAACCCGCTCTTCCGCAGTAACGACCGCAAGCGCCTTGAAGCGCTTATCGGCGAGGTATCCTTCGGCACAGTGTTTCTGACGACGCCGGACGGCCCGCGAGCCGCGCACGTGCCGCTGCTTTCGGATGGATCGGGACGCGTCCGCTTTCACCTTGCGCGCAACAATGCGCTGACCCCGCATCTTTTCGGAGCCCGCGCACTCATAACCGTCAACGGGCCGGACGGCTACGTGTCGCCGCGCTGGTACGACAACCGGGATACCGTGCCGACATGGGACTATGTCGCGCTCGAAATGGAAGGACCCGTATCGCGCCTCGACGACGAGGCTCTCGAACGATTGCTCCACGATGTGATCGAGACTTTCGAAGAGCGGCTTCCGGGCACACCATGGATCGCTTCCGAGTCCAGCGAGCGCGTCTGGGCCGGACTCTTCAAGGGAATCGTGGGCTTCGAGCTGAACGTCAGGGAATGGCGACCGACCTTCAAGGTCTCACAGAAAAAGTCGTCCGGAGAACGCGAACGGATCGCTCGAGGCCTTGAGGCGGCGGGCAATCCTCGCCTTGCCGAATGGGTAAGAGAGTACGCCGCATGAAACTCGCCGTGTTCGATTGTGACGGAACGCTCGTGGATGGCCAGGCTGATATCTGCGACACGATGGTTTCCGCATTCCAACGGGCGAACCTGCCTGCGCCGGACCGCAACGACGTGCGACGGATCGTCGGTCTCAGCCTCCCGGTGGCGATCCGCAAGCTCGCGCCGGGCCTGACCGACGACGACACGAAGAACGTCGTCGAATTCTACAAGAGCGGATACTTTGCCAAGCGGCAGGAAGGGACGCTGCACGAGCCGCTCTACGACGGGATCGCGGACCTCCTCGCTGTACTCCACCGGACCGGCTGGCAACTCGCCGTAGCCACCGGCAAATCGGATCGCGGGCTGCAATCGGTGCTGGCCGCGCACGGCCTCAGCGACCTGTTCGTCTCGCTCCAGACGGCAGACCGGCATCCGTCCAAGCCGCACCCGGCTATGTTGGAAGCGGCCTTGTTCGAAGCTGGAGCGACCCCAGATCAAGCGGTGATGATCGGCGACACGACTTTCGATATCGACATGGCGCGAGCGGCCAATGTCCGCGCGGTGGGCGTCGCATGGGGCTATCACGAACCCAGCGAGCTTACCCATGCCGGGGCCGATGCAATCGCGGAAGAGGTCGCCCAACTGGAGCAGTTGCTGTGACGACCCCTGTCGACCCCGCCGAAGCACAGGCTGCGAAGCGTTTCTACACGATGGGAGCGGTGCGCATCGGGTCTCTTGCCGCCGTGATCCTGGGCATTGCGATCGCCCGCGCCGTGATCGAAGCGCCGTACGCGCTCGGCGTCGTTCTGGCGGTCGGGGGAATGCTCGCCTTCTTCTTCGGACCGCCCGTGCTTGCCAAGAACTGGAAAGCCAAGGATCGCGAGCAGGGGCAGCCCTGATGAAGCGTTTTTACAATGAAGTGACCGTCGCCGAAGCGCAGGACGGCTGGCAGGTCACGCTCGACAGTCGCGGGGTGAAGACCGTCCAGGGCAAGCCGCAGATCGTTCCGCATGAGGATCTGGCCTTCGCTCTCGCCTTCGAGTGGCGCTCCCAGGATGACGAGATCGATCCCAAGAGCTTCAAGCTGCGCGACATGGCCGACTATGCCATCGATGTGGTGGCCCCGCACTTGCAGGGCGTGGCCGACAAACTTGTTGCCTATGCCGACACCGACACGCTGCTGTACCGCGCCGATCCCGACGAGCCGCTCTATGCGCGCCAGCAGGAAATTTGGGAACCGATCCTGAGCGCATTTGAGGGCCGCGAAGAGGTCTCGCTCAAGCGGGTCAGCGGCATCATGCACACAGCGCAAGACGAAACCGCCCTGGCGCGCTTGCGCGAGCGGCTTGCAGCGCTCGACCCTTTTTCGCTGGCGGGGCTCGAGAGCATGACAAGCCTCGCCGCGTCGCTCGTGATCGGCCTGACCGCGCTCGAAACCCGGGGCGATCCGCGCCCCTTGTGGCAGGCGGCCAATCTCGAAGAGGAATGGCAGGCGGAGCAATGGGGACGCGACGAAGAAGCCGAAGACAGGCGCATCCAGCGCGAACTCGATTTCCTCTTCGCCCATCAGATCGCCCGGCTCGCGCAAGGCGATGCATGGATCGAAGGCACACGCCCGGAATAGCGAGGAGTTATTCGGTCGGAGTGCTCGCAGCGTCGGCGGCAATCGGCGGTGCGGAGGGCACGATCGGCGCACGCGCCATCCATTCGGCCACATCGCCCGCCACCGTGTTGGCCACGCGATTGAGCGCCGGACCGACAAAGGCTGCTTCGGGAAGCACTCCGTTTTCGCGCGCCTCGAAGCGCCTTGTTTCGACCACACCCGCCGCGCTGGTGCGGATCGCGTCGAACCGGACCACCACGGAGGAGCTCTGTGCGTCGTATCCGAGATCGAACAAGGTGCCCCTCAGCGTCTGCGCCGCCAGCTTGGGCGTGTCGTCGCTGTCGAACACCAGAGTGGAACCCCGCGCCCTGAGCGTCTCGCCCAGCATCCGGCGAAACAGCCGGGCAGGTTTCTCGACCCACACGGCTTCCTGCAGGTACGCAATCTCCGTGTCACTGACGGTGACGGGCACCCGCAGTACATTGAGCTTGGCCGGGGTTTCGGGGGTCAAGACCGCGATGGCGCCGTCATCGATCGAAACACCCGTGCTGGCGCTGGTCCCTGCCGGAGCGGAAGCGGTCGACGTCAGCGTCATCAGGCTTGTCGGCGGCTCGGCGGCGCCAAAACTGACGCAACCGGTGAGCGCCAATGCGCCCAATCCCACAGCGCCAGCTTTCATCGTGTTTAGCAGACGATCCATCCTCAAGCGCCCCTATTGCGGTTCGTAGTCGGGCAAGGCTTGCCCGCCCACCAGTGAACCGACCCCTTCATTCTCCAGCCGCTCGGTGATCGCTCGCAAGGATCGGCTGGTGGTACGCAAATCCTGCAATGTCGCTTCGGCGGCGGGCAATGTCGTTTCGCGTAGCGCGCGCGCGGCGGGACGCGTGTCTTCGAGCGTCGCCGCCAGGGACGCGGCGGCCTGGTTGGCCGATGCCAGCGTTCCGCGCAGCTCGGCGGCCAAAGCGGGACCTTCCGTGTTCAGCAGCTGATCGGTGGTCTGGGTTGCCTGTTCAAAGGCATCCAGCGCTTCGCCCGCTTCCTTCAACGCGGTTTCGAGCTCGCTGAAGGTTCCTTCGAGCCGCGGTGCGGCCTGCGCCAATTCGTCGGTTAGGCGATTGGTGTTGGCGAGGATGCCGCTGATCTGGTCCTGGTTTTCCGGGCCAAGCAAGGTGTTGAGATTCTCGGTCAGGGTCGCCAGCCGTTCGAGCAACAGCGGCGCGCTGTTGAGAAGTGCGTTGATCCCGCCATCCTTGGGCGGGATGACCGGGCGGCCTTCGGGGCAGGCGGTGGTTTCGCAGGTGATCGCGGGCGCATCCTTGCGCGCGCCGTCGAGCAGAATCGTGGAAACCCCGGTAAAGCTCGCCTGGATGGTCGCCGTGGTGCCGACGAGGATCGGCACGTCTTCCCGCACCTTCACCCGGACGCGGACGAATTCGGGATCGTCTTCGGACAGGGCAATTTCGCTCACCTGCCCCACCGGCACACCCGCAAAGGAAACCTGGCTGCCATTGGCGAGCCCCGACACCGTCTGCTTGTAGAAGATGTCGTATTCGTTCTGCTGCCCTTGCCCCAGCCGCGCGAGCCAGACGATGAAGGCGGCCAACGCTGCGAGCAGTAACAGGGTGATCAAGCCGACCCACAGGTGGTTTGCTCTTGTTTCCATTGCCGCTTCCTATGAACGCCCGATGCGGCGCTTGTCCATGCTCTTGGGTACGACGCTGAACATGTTAGGCGATCTCTCCACGCTCGTGCGTGCCCAGCGCGGCGCGCCCGCGCGGACCGTTGAAGTAATCGTCGATCCAAGGGTGATCGGCTTCGAGCAATTCCGGAATAGTGCCCACCGCGATAACCCGCCTGTCGGCCAACACAGCCACCCGGTCGCAAATCTCGTAAAGCGTATCGAGATCGTGGGTGATCAGGAACACCGTCAATCCCAGAGTTTGCTGCAATTCCTTGGTGAGCTGGTCGAATTTCGCCGCTCCGATGGGGTCGAGCCCGGCGGTCGGCTCATCCAGGAACAGCAATTTAGGGTCCAGCGACAGCGCGCGGGCGAGCCCTGCGCGCTTCTTCATGCCGCCCGAAAGCTCGGACGGATACTTGGCAATCGCTTGCTCGGGAAGACCCGAGAGCAGCACCTTGTAGCGGGCAATATCCCGGCGCACTTCGGGCTCGATATCGGGGTAGAACTGCTTGAGCGGAACCTCGACATTCTCGCCCACCGTCAGCGTGGAGAACAGCGCGCCTCCCTGGAACAGCACGCCCCATTGGCAGCGAACGCCGATATTCTGGTCCGGATCGACCCCGGTAATGTCGCGGCCGAGCACCTGGATACGCCCGGCGCTGGGAATCTGGAGCCCGATGATCGAGCGCATCAGCACCGATTTGCCGGTTCCCGATCCGCCGACGACGCCGATGATCTCGCCCGATTTGACCGTCAGGTCGAGGTCTTGGTGCACGAAGAAATCGCCAAACTTGTTTTCGAGCCCCTGCACCACGATAGGCGGCGAATCGGTTTCCTGCGTCTTGATGTTCGCCATCGCTTAGCCCCACCCGACTTCGGTAAAGAATACCGCGAAGAAGGCGTCGAGCACGATCACCGCAAAGATCGCTGATACCACGGCCATTGTCGTCCGGGTGCCGACTTCCTCGGAATTCCCGCGCACCTGCATGCCGTGATAGCAACCCGCCAGCGCGACGATCAGGCCGAACACCGGTGCCTTGACCAATCCGACCCACAGATCGTGCGTCGGCACCACATCCTGGATCCTTTCGAGGAAAGTGAAGAACGGGATGCCAAGGAAGAACTGCCCGACAACCGCGCCGCCGATGATCCCGATGATCGCGGAATAGAATCCCAGCAACACCATCATGAACGTGCAGGCGAGGATGCGCGGGATCACCAGCACTTCGATCGGGGAGATGCCGATCGTGCGCATCGCGTCGACCTCCTCGGTCAACTTCATCGTCCCGATCTGCGCCGCGAATGCACTGCCCGATCGGCCCGCGACCATGATCGCGGTCATCAACACGCCGAGCTCGCGCAAGGTAATCCGCCCGACCAGGTTGATCGTCAGCGCCTCGGCCCCGAACTGTTCGAGCTGCACCGCCCCCTGCTGCGCAATAACGACACCGATCAGGAAGCTCATCAAGCCGATGATCGGCAAGGCGGAGACCCCGACAAGCTCCATCTGGTGCACGAATGCCTTCATCGGAAACCGTGTCGGATGACGGATCAGCATCCCAAAACCGATCAGGATCTGGCCGAAGAACCCGACCACCCCGTACATCCCGGAGCGGATATCGTAGACCCATTCTGCCAAGGCCAGCGGTACGCGTTTCCACACCGGCACCCGCGGCGGCACTATATCGGCCTCGTTGCCGGCACTCTCGACCGCGTCGATGATGCGACGAACAGCCGGGGTGCAACCGACGATCTCGACCTCGTGCTTGCTGGCAAGGCGGCACGCTATGTAGGCGCCGACCGTATCGATTTCGTCGATGCCGGACACGTCGATGGATTCCAGCGACGCGTCGATCGCGAACAGGTCCTGGTCGATCACACCGATGGTCGAAACAAGGAACTGGCCGGACAGTGCCAGCCGGGCACCGCCCTGCCCGTTCTCCTCGAGCGAATATTGCGCCAACCCGTCCATGCCTGCGAATCTATGCGGGTAAAACCCGGCCCAAACAAGCGCCTAGTTTGCCTCCCGTGCGACCGCAGGTGACAATTCCGGATCTTCGTGGCTAAGAGACTGGAACGCGGGGAAGATCGGGTCCGGGGAGCGATGGGCAATGAGCCATTTCAATCGGGAAATGCGGGGCGAGACAGTGGTGATGGCGCTCGCCAATCCGCCCTACAACACGCTGCGATCCGACATTCTCGAAGAGGGAGCGGCGGTGTTCGCTGCGCTCGCGGAGGCGCCTCCAACCGGCGGCGTCGTGCTCACCGGGCAAGGCGAGGACTTCACCCGCGGGATGGACACCAAGGTTGCGGCGACGTTCGACGAAGCGGATGCCGAGCGCGCGCGAGCTGGGATCAACGCCTTCTGTGCCGGCCTCCACCGCCTGCCTTGCGCATTGGTCTGCGCGGTCAACGGCCATGCTATCGGCGCGGGCGGGATCATGGCCTTGTGCGGCGACTGGGTCGTGACCGCCGATGGCGATCAACGCATCGGCCTGCCCGAAGCCAAGGCCGGGCTTGTCTTCCCGACTGTCGCGCAGGCGATCCTCGACCACTGGCTCGACCCGGTCTGGCGGCGGAGGCTGGCACTGTCGTCGCAATTGTTGGGGCCGCAGGAGGCGCTGGCGGCGGGGCTGGTGGACGAGATTGTCGCACCCGAAACCGTTCTGGATACCGCCGTAAGACGCGCCGGAGAACTGATGGCTCAGCCGGGTTTCGTCGCCTGCAAGCGGCAATTGCGCGCCAAGGCCAATGCCGAGATCGATGCGCTGATGGCGCAATAAGCGGTTGTGAGCGCTCAAACTCGGTGGCAAGGGCTTTCGCCTTATGAGTAGCGAACTCGCAACGACATTCGACCCCGCTGAAATCGAAAAGCGGTGGTATGCCCATTGGGAGAGCACAGGCGGTTTCCGGCCCGAGCGTCCGGATGCGGAGCCGTTCACGATCGTCAACCCGCCGCCCAACGTCACCGGCTCGCTGCATATCGGCCATGCGCTCGACAACACGTTGCAGGATATCGTGATCCGTTATGAGCGGCTGCGAGGCAAGGACGCGCTGTGGGTGGTAGGCACCGACCATGCCGGGATCGCGACGCAGATGGTGGTCGAGCGCCAGCTTGAAGAGCGGCAGGACAAGCGCACGAACTATTCGCGCGAGGAATTCGTCGACAAGGTCTGGGAATGGAAGGCCGAGAGCGGCGGCAGGATCACTCACCAGCTGCGGCGGCTGGGGTGCTCGATGGACTGGTCGCGCGAGCAGTTCACGATGGACCCGCACTTCACCAAGGCGGTGCTGAAGACCTTTGTCGATCTTTACAACAACAAGGATGACGACGGGAATCCAGCTCCCCTGATCTACCGCGACAAAAGGCTGGTGAACTGGGACCCGAAGCTCAAGACCGCGATCAGCGATCTCGAGGTCGAGCAGCAGACGATCCCGGGCAGCTTCTGGCACTTCAAGTATCCGCTCGCCGATGGCGTGACGCTGGATTCGGGTCAGGATTTCATCGAGGTCGCGACCACCCGGCCTGAAACGATGCTCGCCGACATGGCCGTCGCTGTGCACCCGTCGGACGAACGCTATGCCAGCGTCGTCGGCAAGCATGTCGTTCTGCCGCTGACCGGTCGCCGTATCCCCATCGTCGCCGACGAACACGCCGATCCGGAACTGGGTTCGGGCGCGGTGAAGATCACGCCGGGCCACGATTTCAACGACTTCGAGGTTGGCAAACGCGCCGGGATTGCGGCGGGCGCAATGCTCAACATGCTCGATGGCGAGGCCAATGTCTGCCAGACGGCGGACGGATTGGTGCCGGAGGAATTCCTCGGCCTCCACCGCTTCAAACGCGACGGTGAGCTCGGCGCGCGCGAGCTGGTCGTGCAGCGGCTCAAGGAGCAAGGCTACCTCATCCCGCACATCGCCAAGACCAAGAAGGGCGAGGAAGTCGAGCACGACGCCGAGCCGCGTCAGATCGCGACCCCCTTCGGCGACCGCGGCGGCGTGGTGATCGAGCCGTGGCTGACAGACCAATGGTATGTCGACGCCGAGAAGCTTGCCGAAAAGCCGATCAAGGACGTGCGCGACGGCACGATCGAAATCGTCCCCAAGAGCTGGGAAAAGACCTTCTTCAACTGGATGGAGAATATCCAACCGTGGTGTGTCAGCCGCCAGCTTTGGTGGGGACACCGGATCCCGGCGTGGTACGGTCAACGCAAAGAGGGTGACGCACTCTTCGGACACTTCACTCCCATGGTCCAGAGCGGCAGCAAACGTGCTGTCTTTGTTGCCTTGGACGAAGAAGAAGCGCTTGAACAAGCGAAGGAGTATTATGGCGAGGGCTATCGACCATATCTCGCGGATGAGACTGACGAAAACGAGCTAACTAAGCTCACCATGACGAAAGAAGGTCAGGACATTCCTGTCCGAATCCATCGCGACCCCGACGTCCTCGACACGTGGTTCTCCTCCGCGCTGTGGCCCTTTGCCACGCTCGGATGGCCCGAGGACAACCAGCCCTTGCTCGCCAAGCACTTCCCCAACAACCTGCTCATAAGCGGGTTCGACATCCTGTTCTTCTGGGATGCGCGGATGATGATGATGGGGCAGTACAATATGGGTCAGGCCCCGTGGCCGCGCCTGTATCTGCACGGGCTCGTCCGCGCCGCCGATGGCGCGAAAATGTCCAAGTCCAAGGGCAATGTCGTCGATCCGCTTGGCCTGATCGACCAGTATGGCGCCGATGCGCTGCGGTTCTTCATGGCGGCGATGGAAAGCCAGGGCCGCGACATCAAGATGGATGAGAAGCGGGTCGAGGGATACCGCAACTTCGCCACCAAGCTGTGGAATGCCACGCGCTTTTGCCAGTCCAACGGCATCGGCAAGAGCGTGAGCGTCAAGGCCCCGACCGCGCGCCTTGCGGCGAACCAGTGGATCATCGGCGAGGTTCAGCAGGCTTGCGAGGAAATCGAGGCAGCTATGGCGGACCTGCGCTTCGATGCGGCCGCCAACGCGATCTACCAGTTCACGTGGAGCAAGTTCTGCGACTGGTATCTGGAACTGATCAAACCGGTGTTTGCAGAAGGCTCGGAACCGAATGCGATGCCCGCTGTCGAAACCCGCGAGGTTGCCGGATGGGCGCTCGACCAGATTCTCGTCATGCTGCACCCGTTCATGCCCTTCATCACCGAAGAGCTATGGCACGCGCAGGGTGAGCGCACATACGATCTCATCACCGCCGCGTGGCCCAATCCCCGCGCCGAAGTCTCGAAGGAGGCGACCGACGCGATCGACTGGGTGATCGACCTCACCACCAATGTTCGCAGCGCCAAGAACGAGCTCGGCATACCGCCAGGCGCCAAGCTGGCGGCGTTCCTGCCGGAAGCATCCGAGCTTGCCGCTAGCACCATCGAGCGCAGCAGCGCAGCGATCGAACGCCTCGCCCGCCTGACTCCTGTCACCATCGGCGAAGCGCCCGCTGGCGCGGCGATGCAGGTGACCGCACTCGGCGATGTGTTTGTGATCCCGCTCGAAGGCATCATCGACATCGAGGCTGAGAAAGCGCGGCTCGAAAAGGCTCTAGTCACGTCAATTGGAGAGAAGACTTCGCTTGAAAAGAGACTGCTAAACGCCAACTTCGTCGAACGCGCCAAGCCTGAGGCGGTGGAAAAGGCCAAGGCCGACTTCGCGCACCATTCGGCGGAGGTCGAAAGATTGAAAGCGGCGTTGAGGCGTTTGGGGTAAGCGCCCCGCTTTCGAGCAGAAGGAGGGCGACACCTACCAAAGTCGCAAGAGTGATCTTACGTCTGTAAGATGTCGCTTTGGCCCATCTTTCTTGTTGCGCTGCTCATTGCCGGATTTTTCCTGTACCGCCGACAATCGAGGCTGCGGAAACGCAAGGAGCTTCTGGCGACACCGCTAACCGCGCGGCAGCGTTTGGTTGTCGAAAGCCTGGTGCCGATCGTGGGCCGCCTGCCCCAACCCTTACGGCTTGCCCTCGAAGGTAAGATCAACCTCTTCCTCGACCAGGTCACCTTTCGGGGCCAAAACGGGCTCGAGGTCAGCGAGGAGATGAGACTTTCGATCGCGGCGCAGGCCTGCATTCTGATCGTCAACAGTCCGGTCTGGTACGATACGCTGAGGAACATACTGATCTACCCTTCGGCCTTCCTGACCCACCGGGGCACGCATGACGGCTATGTCGTTCACGAGAACAATCACGCGACGCTGGGCGAAAGCTGGGCGCGCGGGCCGGTAATCCTGTCGTGGGACCATGCTCTGCAGGGCGGTCTCGACGCGGAGGACGGGCACAATGTGGTGATCCACGAATTCGCGCATCAGCTGGACAGCCTGACCGGTCAGGCCAACGGCATCCCGATCTTGCGCAAGGGACAGGCCTATGCGGGTTGGGAGAAAGCCATGCTCGACGCGTATCACTACCATGTGGAGAGGGTTGAGCGCGGGGGAGAGACCCTGATCGACCCCTATGGCGCAACCAACCACGAAGAATTCTTTGCCGAAGCGATCGTCACCTTCTTTGAACGGCCTCGAGCGCTCCGAAGCGAAGAGCCGGTGCTCTATGCACAGCTGGCGGAGCTGTTGGCGCTCGATCCGGCACAGTGGAACTGAGCGCGCCGCGACCCGGCGAGTCAGCTCGAACGCAAGGCGGGCAAGCTCCATCGCTCGATCTATCTGGGAAATGGTGGGGCACAGTCGGTCGCACCGTCTGCGCCTCACCATTCAGGTTCTTGCTCGCATCTTGCGTGTCGGCGTCACTCGCAATCCTTGCGCGATAGCTTCACCGACTTCACTTTGTACCGGACCTTTTCTTCGCCATCGACCTTTACGGTTTCTTCGTCGTATTCGACCGTGACGCTGAGCTTTTCATTGTCGAAGCCTTTTTGCAGCAGATCTCTCATTTGATCGGACATTTCTGCGGGATGTTCGAACTCGGTCGTACCGCTCCTGCGTTCGAGAGTAAATTTTGTGATGGTCTTGGTTCCTCCTTCGCCATCATCTTTTTCTTCCGTTTCTACAGATATGATTTTACCGCAATCAGAACTCATCGGATACCTCCGTATCATCTAATAAGAGAAGTATTCGCGACCCGGAAGGCAACATATTTGTTTGCATTCCGGCCTTGCAGCAAGAATTCGGTAGATGCGAGAGGTATTTCACTTTGTTGGATAACAGATGCGATAGTCACGCGATCGAGTCGTCTTGGATGCTGGAATTCGACCTCAGCAAGCCGTGATGAAAGTGTTCCCCTCCCTGACTCAGGGCAAAGGGCGAAAATTTCCTACCAGCCCGTTTCGTGGCATAGGATCGGTATGGCCGTCATTATGCTCCACTTCTCGATCCCTGATCGCTGCAGTCGATTGACTTGCGCGTCTGCGATCGACCCGTTTTTGGGCTCTGGACCGCGTAACATGCGGTCCATGTCTCGGCTAAATGGCTGTAAACCAACAAGTATGCGATTCGCGTACCATGGCTGATCTCGTCCTCGCTACCGACGATGCCGGCGGACCGGAGATCTTCGCCAGCCTGCAAGGCGAAGGTCCAAGCGTGGGCACGCCGGTCGCGTTCATCCGGCTGTCGCGTTGCAACCTCGCCTGCACCTGGTGCGATACCGCCTACACCTGGCGCTTCGAGGGTGACAATCGCCCCCACCGCAACGGCACGACATTCGAGCGCAAGGCCAATCAGGTCACGCTTTCGCCGGAAAAGGCCGCCGCCAAGATCGCCGCTCTTGGGCAGAAACGCCTCGTCATCACCGGCGGTGAGCCGCTGATGCAATGCGGTCCGCTGGCCGATATGCTCGCGATCCTGCCCGATATCGAAGTCGAGATCGAAACCAACGGCACGACCAGGGCCAACGCCCATGTCGATATCCGCGTCGATCAGTACAATGTCAGCCCCAAGCTCGCGCATTCGGGCAATGACGTCGAGCTGGCGCTCATCCCCGAACGGCTCGACTTCTACGCCAGCGACCCGCGCGCCTTCTTCAAGTTCGTGATCGCAGAACCGGAAGACGTCGACGAAGTGCTGGACCTGCAACGTCGCCACATGATCCGGCCGGACAGGGTCTTCCTGATGGCCGAAGGCATCACCAGCGAAGCGCTGCGGACCCGACAGAAATGGCTGTCAGACCTGTGCCTTCGCCACGGATTCCGGTTCAGCGACCGGCTGCATATTCACTTGTACGGCGACGAAAGGGGCACTTAGCCCTGGCTTCTCCAACGGAGCACAACGCGCTCGACGATCTCGTCTTCGCCGCCGCTGCGGTTCCACAGATCGACGAAGCTCGGGTCTTCCGATGCCGGACGCTTATGCTCTTCGAGGTTGTCGAAGTTGACGCGGATCGGGATCGCGACACCCTCGCCGCAGATGATGCATTCGCGGTTGCGCAGTGCCGGGATCGAGTCGAGGAACCCGCGCGAGCCTTCGGGCATGGCCGACTTAACAAATGCCTGGTCGCGGTCGTTGTTGAGACGCATCGAAATGATCGTGCCGCATTGCGACAGCACGCCTTCGGCCAGGTCGGACGGGCGCTGGGTGATAAGGCCGAGCGAGATACCGTACTTACGGCCCTCCTTGGCGATCCGGCTGAGGATACGCCCGACCGACGAACCGTCGGAATTCTTCTCGTTCGGGACGTAACGGTGCGCCTCTTCGCACACCAGCAGGACCGGGCGCGGCTTCTCTTCGCGACCCCAAATGGCGAAGTCGAACACGAGGCGGCTGAGCACCGCGACCACGGTGGAGGTGATGTCCGATGGCACGCCCGACACGTCGATGATGGAAATCGGCTTGCCCTGGCTTGGCATCCGGAAGACCTTGGAAATGAAGTCCGCCATCGTATCGCCAACCAGCATGCCGGAGAACATGAACTGGTAGCGCGGGTCGGTCTTGAGCTCTTCGAGCTTGCCCTTGATTCGCATGTATGGCGCCGACGAAGTCGCCTTGTCGAGCTTGCCCATCTCGTCCTGGAGGACGTTGCTGAGGTCGGAGAGAAGATACGGGATCGGCGAATCCACGGTGATCTTGCCCATCGTTTCCGCCAACCGGTTTTTCGAGCGCGCATGCAGCAGGCACTTGGCGAGAATGTCCATATCGACCTGGCGTTCGTTGCCGTCGCTGGTCAGCAGGACTTCGCAGTGTTCCTCGAAGTTCATCAGCCAATACGGCATCATCAGGTTCGACACGTCGAGGATCTGCCCGGTCTGTCTGAAGGCCGCGGAATACTCGCCGTGCGGGTCGATCATGACGATGTGGCCATGCGGCGCGGCTTCGCAGATGCGGTGAAGGATCAGCGCGGCGCTGGTCGATTTACCGGTACCGGTCGACCCCAACAGGGCGAAGTGCTTGCCGAGCATCGCATCGACATAGAGGCCGGCGCGGATGTCCTTGGTCGGGAAAACCTTGCCGATCGTGATATTGGCGCGGCCGTCGCTGGCGTAGATCTGTTCAAGGTCCTTGGTGGTCGCCGGATAGACCATCGCGCCCGGAACCGGATACCGCGTTACACCGCGCTTGAAACCATGGATGCGGCCCGTCAGCTTCTCTTCGCTGCCTTCGCCGAGGAAGTCGATATTGGCGATGATGCCTTCGGTGGTGCGACGGTCCTTGCGTTGGTCCCGCACGTTGGCCAGCAGCCATGCATCGCCGACGCGGATCTTGATCTGGCTACCGACCTGGCCGGCAAGCTGGATCGAGGGATCGTCATCCTGCATGCATTCATTGAGGCGCGGCAAGTCGAACGCGACTTGCGAACCCGAGCCGGAGATTTCGAGAACGACACCGATCGGCGTGCGCGCATTCTCTGCCGTGCGATCCTCACTCGACGTCGCTCCGTCGCTGAGGTTGACGGCACGATCCGGTTTGTCCGGTCCGGTGAACCGTTCGAAATCCTGCTTGCCCATATCGGTCATCTGCCGTCCGTAGTCCCTCGTAGATTCCGTTTGCGCGAGAGGGCGAACGCCTCCGCACACCTTTCCAAGGGTCTGATAGCGATAACGAAGTTAAGATCGCGTCAACGATACGCCATTCCCGCCGGTTTGCGGTCGCATCTACAGGCGGGCAAAGAACCGTCCGGCAAGCCAGCCCATGCTAAGCGAAAGAAGGATTGCCAGTGCGCCATAAAAGAACGACCATCGCTCGGACGCCGCAACCACCTGCCCCTCCAGCCCAACCTTGACCACTTCGATCTCCGCCGTGGCACTTGCAAGCACCCTGCCATCGGCAATGGCAAACGTCTCCGCCGTGTAAGGGCCGGTAGTAACGTTCGAAGGCAAGCCGATCCGCGCCTGGTAAAGGACCTGCTCCTTTATCCGGACACCCTCCGAATCCTGTTTGTAAAGGCCCAGCCGCTGTCTCATATCGACCAGGCCACGCGCGAAACGAGCCTGCACTTCAGGATCGATGACTCCGCTCGGAGACAGCTGGATGAACTCGGTGCCCAACTCATAGATTGCTGCGGTTCGCGGATCGACGATCTCTTCGATCGGGCTCGAGGACGCAACGGCAAAAAACGAAGGAGCGGAGCGAAAGTCGCTCGCTCCCGCATTCATCCAGATTCCTGCGATACGTTCCTTTTCACGCAACCGTATCGGCTCGGTTGGGCCCTTGAGCACCACGACGATATCGTATTCGGTATTCGTGCCCGGACCGCGCGGGTCGACGATCGCACCGTAGAGCAACAGGTTTGCACCGGTGAACCCCTGCCGAACCTCGATCCGGGACTGGCTGACTTCGGGCACAAGGATCGGCTCACGCTGCCCGGAGAGGCAAGCGGCCGCGACCAGCAGGAAGGCGAGGCGGGACCACGACGTCACAGCGGGCTGACCGTGTAGATTTCGTCGGGCTGGACGCCGAGACCGTAGAGCATGCGCAGAGCCACTGCGATCACGATCGCGGCAAGCACCAGTCGCAGGATTTCCGGGCGAGCCTTGAGCGCGATCTGCGTGCCGAACTGTGCGCCCATGACCGATCCGAGGAGCAACAGGCCTGCAAGGACGATATCGACTGCCTTGGTGGTCAGCGCGTGGGTCATGGTGGTGACCATGGTGACGAACAGGATCTGGTAGAGCGACGTGCCAACGACGACATTACCACTCATGCCGAGCAGATACAGCATGGCAGGCACCAGGATAAAACCGCCTCCCACGCCCATCAGCATGGTCAGGATCCCGACGATCACCCCCAGAATGAGGGGAGCGAGCGGCGAAATATACAGGCCCGAGCGATAGAAGCGCCAACGGAATGGCAGACCGGCGATCAGCGGGTGGTGGCGGCGCTTGCGCGCCTGGGTGGCGCCGTCGACTTTCGGTCGCAGCGCTTCGATGGCTTCGCGCAGCATCAACGACCCGATCGTGCCAAGCATCACCACGTAGAGAATGTTGATCACGACGTCGATTTGGCCGAGCGCTTGAAGGAGCCGGAACAGCAATGCCCCTATCAGTGCGCCGACAACGCCGCCGCCGACCATCACCATGCCCATGCGATAATCGACTCCGCCGCGCTTTCCGTGCGCCAGGACGCCGGACACACTCGCACCGGTGACTTGGGTCGCAGCCGACGCAGCCGCAACGGTTGGAGGGATACCGTAAAAGATCAGCAGCGGCGTGGTCAGAAAACCACCGCCCACGCCGAATAGGCCCGATAGAATTCCGGTCAATCCGCCCAACAATACGATGTACAGCCCATTCACCGAGAGATTCGCAATGGGCAGGTAAACATCCATACAGGGCAGTTACCCCAGCGGAAGCGGCGATTAAAGCCAATCCGGGGAGTCAATCGAAGATTATGGGACGGTCCCTAAAAGCGTGTCGAAAGGGTCGCAGCCAAACCGGATGAAGGCGCAGCATCGCCGGCAACCTGCTCCCGCCAATCGACCGAAACGCGCGCCGGCACCTGGCCGATCGTCAAGTCGATCCGGACTGTGGGCCCTACGTCGAGCCGGGCGGCATCCATTTGCGCTCCGCCCCACGCGCCAGCACCGAGGCTGAACTTTGCGGGCGATATGGAGGCGAGATCGAAATTGGCGACTTCGCGACTTACCACCACTTGTCCATCTGCAAACGGCGTCGGATCTTCGCCTCCGACATAACCGGCCTGCGCATACGCTTCGGCCGTAAGTCCCGCAGGCAGATCCTGAGGCGGCAACTCGGTAGCGAGAAAGACTGCCGGGCGCGCTTCGTTGCGGAACGGACCGTCGGTGTAGCGAATTTCGGCAAAGGCACGCAGTGGGAGCGCAGCGATGGGTCTTGCTGCCGCTCCAAGCGCAACTTCCGTTTCTCCGTTATTCACCAGAGCACGATAGGCGCGGGCGTAGACCATGGGATCGAAACCGGAGCGCGGGGCCAAGCGGTATCGCAAGCTAGCCCCGGCCTGGCTGGCGCCGTAGATAGGCACACGACCTTGAGAAACTGCGGTCGCATTCGATCCCTGCCTCCAATAGGCCCAGGCATCGAGCGACCACCGGTCGGCACGCTGGTTCTGTGCGTCCGCGCCAAGCGGGGTGAGGAAAGGCGCACGGCCCGAGCGGGAGCCATGCAGCCGATCGCCAGCTTTGTCCTCCCCAAGCAAGTGGGCAGCATCCTCCACGGCGCGCGGCATGGGCAAATGCGCCAGCGCCGCCATCAAGAGCAGTTGGTGACCAGCGGCCACCCGCGGAGCTACGGGAAACGGGTCGTCATCGCTAGCCTGTGCAAGACCGATATTGCGAGACGCCAAAAGGCTGTTCGTACCTAGAAGCGCCGCAGCGTCGGCAAGACTCCGGCCCGAAAATGGCGCGAACGGATTTGTCAGATCTGTCCGTTCCGCAACCGGAGGTGCGGAACCCTTGGTGGAACGCGCTTGGTCCCCGGCGATGCGCGCAACCGCTTGCGGAAGATCGAAGGTATCCTCAGCAAACGGGCTTTCCCACAGCATCGCCCGACCGCCGATCCAAACCATCGCGAGCATTCCAAGCATCGCAATTGGACCGCCACGGCGACGTGTCTTCTCGGCCCCGATCATGCGGTTTCAGCCCCACCGATGGTTAGTCTTGCCGGGTGCCCGACATGCGGGGTCTTGTCCCACTCAACCCCTTTTCCTCTTAATGATCGCACATAGGCTGTGAGCGCGCGTCTCCCAGCCATGATCGACACGACATTGGTAAGCGGAATGCGCAAGACGGCGCGTAGCCCTTCGACCACGCCGTAGACGCTCATCGTCCAGCCAAATCGCCACGCTGCCCGCCAAGTGAAGGCGAACAGATTGGCGATCAACAAGGCCTTGAGGAATGGGGACAGCGTCATGGGCTCTCCCAAACCCGCGACGACGGCGAGCCATCCTATCAGCGTGATGGCGAGCAGGGTGTACCCGACCAGAAGCACCAGCGCGGTTAAGGGGCCACGCCGGTCGCGCGCGCGCATCCAAGTCTCAGTTAGGCCGTCCGCCCAGCCAATCCGGTCCCAACCTTGCAAGGCGATGCCATGCACCCACCGCGTTTTCTGCCTAACCACGTGATCGAGACGGGCAGGGAAATAGGCGCGGGTGGCGATCAATCGTCCGTCGTCGCCGCGCGCCCGGACGAAGCGACAGTTCCCGCCGTTTTCGGCGACTGCAATCCCCAGTTCGTAGTCCTCGGTGAGCGATTCTTGAGCGAACGGTCGCAAGTCGTAACGGCGGCGGCACAGCTTCTGGATCGCGTCGCGCGAGACTGCACACCCTACGCCTGCGCCGGGAAGAGCCGCTCCCAAAGCATCTCGGACCACCATCGCCTTGCCATGCGCCTCGGCGAATTCTTCGCAGTAGTGGCTACCCAAGTGGCGGCCGAGCAAACCTCGATCGGGTTGGACCAAGGGTTCGACCGGCAATTGCGCGAAGTCGGCTCCATCGGCAATGGCCTTGTCGAGCAATCCGAGCGCAGCAGGATCGACGAAGTCCTCGGCGTCCTGAAAGACTACGCTCGAAAACAGGACGCCCATCCGGCGTTCATCGTCCCGCATTGCCGAATACAGTCGATTGAGACAATCTGCCTTTGTGCTGGGCCCCTCGCGATTGTGGATCACTATCCTGAGCCGCGGATCGCCGTGCGCGCCCCGCATCACTGCCGCAATAGTATCGGGGTCGTTGCGATAACAGCCAACATAGAGCCGCATAGACGCCTGCGGCCACGCGCTCAGCGCGTGGGAAACGGTGTCTCCGATCACTTCCGCCTCTTGCCACGCCGGGATGAACACTGCCGCCGGCCCCGACAAGGGCGCGTTGCGCAATTGCTGACGATCCAGCGTCGGGGTTGCGGCTTTGCCGCGCATCTTCAGCCACAGCCATACGAAGTCGACGGCAAGATCGTCGACCGCTCCGATGAGGAAGAAAACTCCGGCAAACAGCAGCAATTCATGCTGAAACAGCGTCAGCCATTGCCATACGTCCAGATCCCAAAACGCCAAGGTCGCCCCTTTTCCTTGCGAAAAACAATCTATCGCGCCCGGATTGCGCTTGCAACGGACAAAACTTTTCTAAATGGAAGCGCGCGAGATGTCCCAGACCACCCCCAACACTTCATCGCCCATTCGTTCGATCTTTGCGCCGGTGCGCGCGCTTTTCGTCGGCGATGCCTCTGCCGGCATCCTGCTCATTATCGTTGCAGCCGCAGCGATGCTGGCTGCCAACTCACCGCTTGCTGGTGAGTATCGCGAGCTGTTCTATGGTGAGCTTTCGTGGACGCCGATCCCCAAGCTCAAGGATCTCCACCTTTGGATCAATGACGGGCTGATGGCGATCTTCTTCTTCGTTGTCGGACTGGAAGTGAAGCGTGAGATCATCGCAGGTTCGCTTTCGGATCCCGCTGCGAGGCGCCTGCCGATGGTGGCGGCGGTCGCCGGGATGCTCGCTCCGGCTGCGGTCTTCATGCTTGTATCCGGCGGCGGAGAATACACCAATGGCTGGGCCATACCCGCGGCGACCGATATCGCTTTCGCCATGGGCGTTCTCGGCCTGTTGGGCAATCGCGTCCCGGCGTCCTTGAGGCTGTTCCTGCTTACTGTCGCGATCGTCGACGATATCGGCGCGGTGCTGGTGATTGCGGTCTTCTACACCCCGACGATCAAGCTGATGTGGCTGCTGGCTTCGATCGTGGTGGTCGCGCTGATGATCGGTCTAAATCGCATGAAGGTCGGCGTTTTCTGGCCCTACATCCTTATGGCGCTCGTGCTGTGGTACTGCGTACTCAACAGCGGCGTGCACGCCACCATAGCAGGTGTCGTTGCGGCGCTGACCATTCCGCTGCAGCGCCCGGACGGCAACTCGATGCTCGAACGGCTCGAACACGGGCTGGCGCCGTGGAGCGCCTATCTGGTCGTTCCCGTGTTCGGCTTTGCCAATGCCGGGGTATCGTTCGCTGGGATGGGAGTGGAAGCGCTGCTCGATCCGCTGCCCTATGCCATTGCCGCGGGCCTTGTCGTCGGCAAGCAAGTCGGCATTTTCTCGACGGTCTATGTGGTCGACAAGATCGGTTTTGCGGCCCGGCCTGCCGGGGCAAGCTGGCCGGAAATCTGGGGCGTATCGATCCTGTGCGGCATCGGCTTCACGATGAGCCTGTTCATCGGCGGCCTGGCCTTCCCGAACACACCGCTGCTGATCGAGGAAGCCAAGATCGGCATTCTTACAGGTTCGGCCATTTCCGCCGTGCTCGGCTTCGTGATCTTGCGGATGACGACCGTTCACACACCCGAAGAATGCGACGATCAGGGCAATCAGCCAAGCAAGTCCTGATCACCAGCTGCCGGTGTTTTCCATGCTGGCCCAGGGTTCCTGCGGCTCGAGATTGCCCTCCTGGAGAAGCTCAACCGATATCCCATCGGGAGACTTGACGAATGCCATGTGGCCGTCGCGTGGTGGCCGATGGATGGTATGTCCCGCATCGGCAAGCCGCTGGCAGGTGTCGTAGATGTTCTCGACCCGGTAGGCGAGATGGCCGAAGTTGCGCCCGCCATCGTATTCTTCCGACGAACTGCCATCTTCGGGCGGCCAATTGTAGGTCAGTTCGACTTCTGCGACGCCTTCCTGCCCTGGTGCCGCCAGAAAGATGAGCGTGAAGCGTCCCGCTTCGACATCGAAGCGACGGACTTCCTCCAATCCTATCAGCTTGAAAAAATCGACCGTCGCCTGAGGATCGGAAACGCGGATCATGGAATGGAGGTATTGGACCATATTCATCTCGTAGCAATTCAAAAACGGTTCATCGACGATGGAGCACAACTCATCGCAGGGTTTAGACCATGCGGAGGATGCGATGAACGCGGAAACGACACAAGCCGAAATCGAAAGAACAACCAGCCATAGCCTGCTTGCCAGCACCACCGCACGATGGTTCGGCACGGCAGCAATCGCATCGATCGGACTGGTACTGGGCGGTTATCTGCTGGGTGACGGATTGCTGCGCGCGAAAGAAGCCGAACGCTCTGTGACCGTGCGAGGATTGTCCGAACGCAACGTCACCGCCGACCTTGCAACCTGGACGATCAGCTATTCGGCGAGCTCGCAGAATCTTGGCGAAGCGCAAGCCAAGGTTCGCCGGGACACGGAAGCCATCGAAGCGTTTTTCAAAGGCCTTGGGTTTCCCGAAGATGCGTTGCAGCCGACCGGGGCGAACGTCTCAAGCCGTACCAATCGCGGACTGACAACCTACACGGTGCGCCAACGTCTTGCGTTGCGCACCAATGAAATCGAGCGCGCGCAAAGGGCCGTAGCCCAGCAGTTCGACCTGGTCGGTCGCGGCGTATTCCTCGAAGAAGGTTCCGGTATGAGCTACACCTTTACTGGCCTGAACGACATCAAGCCGGAAATGGTGGCCGAGGCCACCCGCGACGCGCGATCTTCGGCGCAACAATTTGCCGAGGACTCCGGTGCGAAGGTCGGTGCGATCAAAGACGCTACGCAGGGATATTTCTCGATCGAAGCGCGCGATGGCGATGGCGGTGGATGGGGCGTGTCGGATAGCCCCTACAAGAAAGTGCGTGTGGTCACGACGGTGAACTTCTCGCTCGACTAAGCAGGGAAGCCTGAAGCGTCATCAAAAGAAGGCGCAGGACCTTTCGATCCCGCGCCTTCGCTCAACCTGCGATAGAATTGCATTGCGGCTCGTTCAGAAGCTCGCACTGAGAGTTAGGACGAAAGCGTCGTCCGTGAAGACCCCACCCGGATCGATCAGCGCATCGCCTTCAACGCCGACATACGCGGCGCTCAGGGTCGCCGGGCCGATCGCGACATCGGCGCTAACCGACCAGTCCCAAGCCTTGCTGTCGTTCGTGAAGGTCAGGAACCCGTCCGTGTAACCAAGGTGCCCGTTGATCGTCAGCGGCGTGTCCGGAATGCCGACGCTCACATCCGTGTAGAGATAGAGGTTGTCGGTGCTGCCGAGCGAATCCTGATCCGGCGCGTAGGCAATGCCTGGCGTAATCGAGACCGGGCCGAGGCTCGCGCTTACGGAAGCGTAGAACTCGATATAGTCGGTCGGACCCGCTGCGGTCGGAGCGTTCGGATAGATATAGTAGATCACGCCGACATCGCCCGAAAGGCCATCGGTCAGATCGCCGCTCCAGCCGCCATAGATATCCAGCTCGGTCGAACCGAAGCCGACCGTGTCTTCGTCGAGATTGGACGCCCACGTCCCGACATAGAGGCCTGACGAGTGGCTGAGGTCGAAACCGCCCTGAACCGCAAAATCGCCGCCCGACAGATCGACACCACGGAACCGATACTCGGTCGTGAAGGCGATATTGGCCGAGAATGTGACTCCACTCTCACCGCCGACGCTATTCGCCTCCCCTTCCTTGACCGGCTCGATTACGCGAGCGGCCGCGGGAGAGAGAGCGACGGCGCCGTCCGTCTCGGTCGAATCCGAGATGGCAATCTCTGCCGCGAGCAGATCACTGCTGACTTGTGTATCGTCCGCCACCTCTTCAGAAGTGGCTTCGTTTGCAAAAGCGGGCGCTGCAGAGAGGAGCAGGCCAGCAGAAAGACTTGCAGCCGTAAGGCCGCGGATGGACGTTAGCATGACAACTTCCTTTGTTGTGTTGTTGCTTCGTCCCACCTGCACATCCGATCGGTCGCTTCTTTGTGAGCAATCTCGTCCGAATGCGAAACAATCGTGCCCAAAAATGCCGCACCGCACAAGAGAAATTGCGCACGACCATCCGAACCATCAACAGTGTTGAGTTTTTGCATCATGTGCTGTGGCACGACGCGGTTCGGTTGCCGTTCAGCACACGCATGACTATGGCGCTTCCCCTCAAGGATTGATCACACCAACACATGCTCGACGCGCTCCGCCAACTCCTCAGACCGAAACCCAAAGGCCGTCTGCCCACCGTTCCGGCCGGCTTGCGCTATTATGTGATCGGCGATGTTCACGGTCGGCTAGACCTGTTCGATGCCCTCGTCGACGCGATCGAGGAAGACGACACACGGCACGACTCCGAATCCGAAATCATCTTGCTGGGCGACCTGGTCGATCGCGGGCCCGATAGCGCGGGCGTGATCGCCCGAACTCGCGAGTGGCAGCAACAGCGAACAGTCAGGGTTCTGGCCGGCAATCACGAGGAGATGTTCCTCGAGGCGTTCGAGAAGCCCGACGTGCTGCGGCATTTCCTCAAGCATGGCGGCCGTGAAACGATCATGAGCTACGGGATCTCCAGGAAGCAATTCAACGCTTTGACGCTCGACGAACTGTTCGCGATGCTGCCGCAGATCGTTCCGCAGTCGGAGCGAGATTACATTGCGAGTTTCGAGGAAATGATCGTCGCCGGCGATTATCTGTTCGTGCACGCCGGGATCGATCCCTCGGCTCCCATCGATGCGCAGAAGCGCAGCGACATGCTGTGGATCCGCGATCGCTTTCTCAACCACGAAGGCCCGCTGGAGAAAGTCGTGGTGCATGGTCACACAATCTTCGACCGGGTCATGGATTGTGGAAACCGGATCGGCATAGACACTGGCGCTTTCCGCTCAGGTGTGCTTACCGCATTGGTGCTCGAAGCCGATCAACGGCGGATCCTGCAGGCCTGCGAAAGCGACGGCCGGATCGAGATCTTCCACGGCGAGAGGACGACATAGATCGCCGTCGCGCGATTTCAGTAACGGTTCCAATAGGGGCAATGCGCCATGAAGATTGCGATGGTCGGTTCGGGCTATGTCGGGCTCGTTTCCGGTGCATGTTTCGCCGATTTCGGCCACGATGTTGTTTGCATAGACAAAGACGCTGCCAAGATCGAACGGCTCAAAGAAGGCGTGATGCCGATCTATGAGCCCGGCCTCGATGCATTGGTGGAAAGCAATGTGAAAGCCGGACGGCTATCCTTCACGAAGAGCCTTGCCGAAGGGATCGAAGGTGCACGCGCCATCTTCATCGCGGTCGGAACACCCAGCCGCAGGGGCGACGGACACGCGGATCTGACTTTCGTTCATGAGGTCGCGCGCGAGGTCGGAGAAAGCCTCGCAAACGATGCCGTGATCGTGACCAAGTCGACCGTCCCTGTTGGAACCGGAGACGAAGTGGAACGGATCATCCGCGACACCGGCACTTCCCATCGGTTTGCTGTGGTTTCCAACCCCGAATTCCTGCGCGAGGGCGCTGCAATCGGAGACTTCAAGCGGCCCGACCGCATCGTAATCGGTGCCGAAGACGATTTCGGTCGCGAGATAATGCGGGAAGTCTATCGGCCGCTATTTCTCAACGAATCGCCGATCCTGTTCACTGAGCGCCGCACCAGCGAGTTGATCAAGTATGCGGCCAATGCTTTCCTTGCCACCAAGATCACCTTTATTAACGAGATGGCCGACCTGTGCGAGAAGGTCGGCGCGAATGTCCAGGATGTCGCGCGCGGCATCGGAATGGACAATCGCATCGGTTCCAAGTTCCTCCACGCCGGACCCGGCTACGGCGGTTCGTGCTTCCCGAAGGACACTTTGGCGCTCCTGAAGACCGCCGAAGACTACGACAGTCCTACCCGGATCGTCGAGGCCGTCGTCAAAACCAACGACAGCCGCAAGCGCGCAATGGGGCGCAAAGTACTGGAGGCTTTGGGCGGTGCGGAAAAAGCGCGAGGGAAGAAAGCCGCGCTGCTGGGACTGACATTCAAACCCAACACCGACGACATGCGCGATTCACCGTCGATTGCGATCGCACAAACGCTCGCCGATGCAGGTGTATCAATCGCAGCCTACGACCCTGAAGGCATGGAGCAGGCCCGCCCGCTCATGCCCGAAGTCGTTATGTGCGAGGACCCTTACGAAGCGATCGAGCGCGCCGATGTGGTCGCCATTGTTACCGAGTGGGACGCATTTCGCGCCCTCGATCTAGCTCGAGTCAAACAGCTCGCCAGGGCACCGGTCTTGGTAGACCTGCGTAATATCTATAACCCGGAAGATGTCCGCGCAGCTGGGTTCACCTATTCCAGCGTCGGGCGAATGTGACTCGGAGATTTGCCTCGATCCATTGGGGCAAGCCGCAACTCTATGACGAAACGCAACGATTGCGCTTTGGTCAATAATACTTATCGATCCAAATACAGAAGCCGGCCACTAGGTCTATTAATTCTGTTCTATTACCCTTCTAATAGGCGATTATTCATTTCCGTTGATCGAGTTCGGATCAATTCGATTCGACTTTTGCCTGGTTTACTGTAGCCTCCCGACTCGTCGAAAACCTGTCAGGAATAAGGGGCTGCAGATGATGAAGCGACACATTCTCTCTAGCGTTGGTGTAGTTGGAATTGCGGGCGGGCTGATGGCTTCGCCCGCTATTGCATCGGAGGCCGATGGCGACGGCGAAGTCATTTCGCTTGAAGCTCAAGGGACGTTCGAAGGCTTCAGGATCGAACCCGTCGATGCAATGATTGCGCTACCGGAAACGCTGACCATCCAACCGCGCAGCACCGGCTTCGAAGCGGTTCCGGTCCCACCCACGCCAGAGATCATCGCACGCGACGACGTCGGCCTCGAAGGGTCGGTCGATGTGAACGATACCCAGCCATCGGTCGTCCAGCTGTTCGTTCAAGACAATCTGACCGGCGGCGTGTTCTTCAATTGCACGGGCACGGTCATCAATCCGCGCACAATTCTGACCGCTGCACACTGTCTCAACAGCTTCTCGTCGGAAGCCTATGGGGTGCCTGGTACAGCGGACAGGGCCGTGCTGGTTTCGACCGGCGTCGATAGCAGCACGCGGTTATTCACTTATCTCGGCACCGGGGCTGGATACAGCGACGGCGGAGTCGCCACCAGCACCGATGTGATCATCCACCCATCATCGAATATCGACGACGGTGGCTTGCCCTTCCCCTGGGCAGATGTAGCGCTTGTTGCGCTCGATGAACCCATCACCGACGTCCCTGCGATGCCGATCCTGCTTTCTCCCCTCACCGAACTGACGCACGTTATCCAGGTCGGTTATGGCGGCTTTGGCACTGCGGCCACGGGCGACATCGGCATCGGCTTCTTGCGCCGTGTAGGCGAGAATATGTTGGGAGCGGTCGCATCGCCGGCCGACCTTATCGACACCATTTTCCCGGCATTCGCGCCCACCGCAATCAATTTTGGTGAGACCTCTCAAGCAGTCTATTTCACCGATTTCGACAATCCCGACCGCATTGGACCGGGCGAAGACCGCTGCACCTTCGACGGGTTCGGCATCAGCTGTCCGGATCTTCAGGCTGTTCTGGACATCGACTGGTTCGATGGAGATGCGCTGCCCAATGAAGTCGCCACTGCGGGCGGAGATAGTGGCTCCCCACTGATCGCTGACCAACTCGGCGGACCGCCAGTGGTGACAGGGGTGCTCAGCGGCGGATTCGACTTCTTCGGGGTCGGCAACACCTATGGCGATATCAGCTTCTATAATCCGCTGTATCCGTTCTTTGAATTCATCACCGAGAACACGCCCTACAAATATGTCTCTGCAAAAGCCGGTTCCGGCCGCTGGTCGGATCCCAATCACTGGACACAGGATCTCGATCCCGGCTTCCTGATCGACGATGGTAGCGGCACGTTGGTGAACGGCATTCCAGGCGGTTCGGAACCGGGAGTCTATGAAACCGGGCCCAAACTAGGCAACATCCTCGGCGTCGACATTTCGGGCAATCCGGACATCGACTCGGTAATCCTGCCACCCGAAGGCACTCCAAATTTCGGGAGCGCCATTCCCGAATCCTCGGTCCTGCTGGGTCCGGGATCGACTGGATTTGTCCCCAACAACACCGATGGCACGCCGGGCACTTCCTTCGCGGCCCCGGCACAATACTTCGATGTTATCCTGAATCGCTTTGGGCGTACGACGGTCGATATGGACGTCGAGATCGACAAACTTACGATCGATCACATCTTTGCCGGATTCGTCCTGCCGGAAGAATACAGTTTCACCAGCATTATCGGGTTCGAACAGTTCAACGGACTGGCAAAGATCGACGGCAGCCTGAATGCCGGTCTGGTGGCTCAATTCGGCGGCTTGCTCGAGGGGACGGGGACGATCACAACGCCAGCCTATTTCAATATCTCGGGCGGTGTTGCTCCCGGCGGCCTGTTCCGGATCGGCACGCTGACGATCGACGGCTCCTACATCCAGACGAGCGAAGGAACGCTCCTGACCAACGCTCAATTCAACGGGCGAAATGCCGGCTCTGACCTGCTGGCTGTCACGGGCGATGCTAGCCTTGCCGGCACCCTGATCTTTGCGGGACGTAGGGGCGTGCGTTTCGGCCAGGAAGCTACGGTACTCACCGCTAATTCCGTGATCGGCGATTTCGAGGACGTCTTCCTGATCGCCAATTCGCCACTGTTGTTCGCGGAGACGCGGATCGAGGGCGGCGATGTCATAGTCGAGATCAACGCCCGGCGGATCCGGGACCTGTTCGGCAATGCACGCAATCTGCGTTCGCTAGGAAATGCGCTCGATACGATCCGCTTCGGCGGCAAGTTCACGCAGTTCACGGGGCTGTTCGATGTAATCGATGGGGCGAGCATCGATGCTCTCGTTCCGACGTTGGCATCGCTGACCCCGGCGAATGCGTTCGGCCAGTCGTTCGTGGCGAACAGCTTCTCGCAGCGTTTCACCGGACAACTGGGACAGCGCACGCTTTCGCTTCGCGGTGCACACAAGGGCGCCGCAGGCTTCTCGTCCGCAGGCAATGCTGCCTTCGCCATTGCCGGAACCAATCCCCAGGACACTGGGAAGCTGGGCTTCTTCAGTACGGTAAGCGGCTCATTCCTCGTGGGCGCCGCGGAGCGAAATTCTGGCGCAAACGCGTTTGAAGAGGCGGCGTTCACCCAAGCGGGCGAGCTGACCTTGGGAGCCGATTTTAGGGTGTCGGACGGTATCGCGGTTGGCGTCGCGATGACCAACATCCGCAATAGCGGCGCCAACTCCGGAGCGGCGTTCCGTCCCGACGACACCAGCATAGCCGGTGCCGCTTACGCGGCCGCGCAGTTCGGGCATGGCTTTGCAGACATGTATGTCGGCTTTGCACGTCAGAACTACGGGGTCGAGAGATCGAGTTCGGGTAACTTCATCTCCGCCTACCGCTCGGCGCAGGGCACTACCGACGGTCGCCAGTCATTCGCCGGAATGCGAGTGGGCTACGCGATCGATGTCGCGCCCGGGTTGGAAATCGGTCCGGTAGCGAGCGTGGACTATGTGCGTAGCGACATCGAAGCCTACGACGAGCTCGGCGCCGGTGCGTTCGGCTTGTCGGTCCACGGCCGCGAATTCACTTCGGTCGGGACAAAGCTTGGCATGATGGGTGCGCTGGATACGAGACTCGGTCGCACCGGAACTCTCAGCGCGTTCGGTTCTGTCGCCTACGCGCGCGAATTGGCAGACAGTCAGGACGTGGTGACGGCGAACTTTTTCGGAGCGCCCGATGCACCGTTCTCGATCGTGAACGAACTCGATCCGCAATGGGTCTCGATCAACGCCGGTCTTGAGTTTGCGCTTGGCAGTCGGCTCCGCCTCAGCGCCAGCGGAACGTCGGACCTTGGACGTGGCGTGCTGACCAATAATCAGGGCCGGGTTACGCTAAACTGGCGATTCTGATTACGCACTTCGCAGTTTACTGCGAGCGCGAACTCTCAAAGCGCCCCCGCGCCGAGCCCGTCGGCGCGGGGGTCTTTTTTTTCGATGGTGCGAGCGTGCCAATGCCGCCGAAACTGGACAGGCCGGAGCGCCTGGATCAGTGTAACTTCTGACGAACCGCCGCGTATCTGTATGCGACAGGCAATTCGGGGAGGCATTCTATGAGCGCGGTGCTAAACGGGCTTACGTCGCTTTTTATCTTCATAGTTGGACTTGTTGCGCTCGGCATCGTCGTGCTGTTTTTCATCGATCGGTACCAAACCGCCGATACGGTGCGTCGCAACTACCCGGTGATTGGACGGATGCGCTACATCCTGTCCGACCTCGGCGAATTCTTCCGCCAGTACTTCTTCGCGATGGACCGGGAGGAAATGCCCTTCAACCGCGCCCAGCGCGAATGGGTCAACGACGCTTCACGCAAGCACTCGACCAACGTCGCCTTCGGGTCGACACGCAATCTCGAACCGGTCGGCACGCCGATATTCGTCAATTGCCCATGGCCGACCTTGGAGGAAGACGCCGTCAAGGCGCCGCCGCTGGTGATCGGAAGAGGCTCAGCGCGCAATCCGTACGAAGCTCCGTCGATCTTCAACATATCGGGAATGAGCTATGGGGCCCTATCGACCCCGGCCGTGCGGGCGCTTTCTAACGGCGCAGCAAAAGCCGGGTGCTGGATGAACACGGGCGAAGGCGGCCTTTCGCCCTACCATCTCGAAGGCGGGTGTGACATCGTATTCCAGATCGGCACAGCCAAATACGGGGTGCGCGATGAGGAAGGAAACCTATCCGACGACAAGCTGCGGGAGGTCGCCGCGAACGAACAGGTTAGAATGTTCGAGTTGAAGCTCTCGCAGGGTGCAAAGCCCGGCAAGGGCGGCATCCTGCCTGCGGCCAAGGTCAATGAGGAAATCGCGGCGATCCGCGGGATACCGGTCGGCGAAGCCTCGATCTCTCCCAATCGTCACACCGATATCGGCAATATCGACGAGCTTCTCGACATGATCGCCCGCATTCGAGAAGTCACCGGCAAGCCCGTCGGCTTCAAGACCGTGGTCGGTGCCTATGGATGGCTGCGGGAGCTGTTCGCCGAGATCAATCGGCGCGGGACCGAGTGCGCTCCGGATTTCATCACCGTCGACGGTGGGGATGGCGGGACCGGCGCCGCCCCAATGCCACTGATCGACAATGTCGGCCTAACTCTGCGCGAGGCGCTGCCGATGCTGGTCGACCTGCGCGATGAGGCGGGTCTCAAGGACCGCATTCGCGTCATTGCGAGCGGCAAGCTGGTGACTCCGAGCGAAGTCGCATGGGCACTCTGCGCTGGCGCAGATTTCGTGATTTCTGCGCGCGGATTCATGTTCGCCCTTGGATGCATCCAGGCGATGAAGTGCAACAAGAACACCTGCCCGACCGGTATCACCACCCACGACCCGGCGCTGCAACGCGGGCTCGACCCGACCAACAAGGCGGTGCGGGTGCAGAACTTCGTCGAGCAGATGCGTAAGGAAGTCGGCGTGATTGCGCATAGCTGCGGCGTACCGGAACCTCGGCGGCTAAAGCGATTCCATGTGCGGCTGGTGTGCCCGGACGGACGCTCTCGGCCCTTGGATGAGCTCTACCCGCCCGTCGAAGCGAAAGTCGCGGTCTAGCCCGGCGCCAAGTCGATCCCATCGGTGAACCCGGCCCTCGCGCCGCACGAAAGGAGGTCAGCAGCTTCTTCCGGTGTGTTCCCGTAATTGCCCGAGTAGCGCATGATCAGCTTACGGCCCTCGACGCGAAAGAGCTGCACAGGCTTGTCATAAGCTGACCGTTTGACGGTCCACCAACCGGTTTCAGGATCGAAGGACGCGGAGGGAACCAGCATGCCGCACAAATGCGCATTGGCACCCACGGCATCGCCCTCGGCCGCGACCGAGCCGTCTTCTAGCCCGGTGAGCGTGATACTCTGGTAGCTCGCATTGACCAGCACTGGGAGAATGCGACGGTACAGTTCGGTCGACCTCATCGTGTCCGGCAGCGGGAGGATATCGGCGTGGTAGGTAACGGACTGATCGGGGGCGAGCGCAATTCCAGGACCCAGCAGGCCGCGCATTTCAGCAATTCGAAGTTCGTATTTCTCGGTGAGGCAGGTGCGGCCCTCGCAATCGGCGCGTGAAAGCAGCCATCGACGCTGGGCAGCCAGCGACCCCTTACCCGCCGCCCGCACCCGGCTCCATGAGTCGGCCAATTGGCGGTCCAAGCGGCGCAACTCGCTTTCATATTCGCCGCAAATCAGCTCTTCGACCGATGTAGCAGCAGCTGCGCAATCGAAAGAGGGCACATCGCGCTCCTCATCGGCTACTTCGATTAGGGTCTTGTCGATCAAGATCCTGGCCTCTTCGGCACTGATCCGGACTGAGGGTCGCCGATCCTCGTCGAGATCATAGGGTGAGTGATAATACGTGGCGAGCCTGATCGGTGCTCTTATCTCGGCACTGGAGAGGAACCGCAGGGAGCGCGGAGCGACAGTGGTGCCACTGAGGATCGCACCCTCGTTGCGCGTCATATCCCAAAGGCCTAAGCCGCTCATATCGGCATTCGTTAGATTGGCACCGCGCAGATCGGGTTCGGCATTTATGCACCAGACATCGGATGTGATTCCGCACGCGAAGATCGCACCATTGAGTTCCGCATTGCGAAAGCTCACGTTGCGAAAATTCGATCCCTGAAAGCCCGATTGGAACCGCAATCCCGTAAGATCTGAACCCGTGAAGTCGGATTCTTCGAAATGAACCCCATGCATTCGCGCATCGCGCCATTTCACGCGGACAGCTTTGACACGCCGGAGTTCGACGCGCTGGAGCTGCAGATTGGCAATTTCGCTTCCGCTCCATTCCGTGTCGTGCAGGCGCGTTCCAAACAGGCAGCTTCCGGAAAGCAGCGGTGCAACGACGCGCATATCCTCGCCCGAGAAATCCCCGCCATTTATGACCAACCGGTCCCCGTCGGCCTCTTGGATAAAACGGACAAGAGTACTGACGCGATACACTCCGTCTGCGTTGATGATTGTCACAGCATCACGAAACTGCTCGACACTCTCTCCATCCCGCTTGCAACTGCTCAGATGCTCGAGGATCCGCGGCGAGACCGGTTCAGGGGAAGCAGGTTCCGGCTCGAGGGCCATGACGACAGCGGCAGCCGGAACGATAAGACCTGACAGCATCGAAGCTTTCCCCCTTCTTTCCCACATTTGGACCACGCCGTCTTGTCCAGACGTGAACGGGACAAGGAGGTGTCAGGGAGCTTCATAAGCCGGGTTCTGTCTCCGCGCACGGTATCCCTTGCAGGACCAGCCGCGCGGCGGCAGCCATTCATCTAGGCCGTCCGTTGCCGGACGACTCAAGCAGCCAACCCGGACCTCTCGCGACGAAGCGCCACTGCCTTACGGCGCGAGGCCCCTATTTGGCCTTGCTCCGGGTGGGGTTTGCCATGCGGACGCTGTTACCAGAGCCCCGGTGCGCT